>NZ_JBITPI010000049.1:0-212024 GCF_050467745.1 Paenibacillus sp. NRS-1781 | reverse complement strand
TGGTTAATCAACAGGCGTGATTATTCTTATAAGTAAAGCCAATGATTTCACCTTTTACAAACTCGATTGGTTCACCACCGGATTTGCGTTCTATTCTTAATGAAATGCTCATTGAAATAATCTCCTCTGTTAATTTAATCTAGCTTTGTAGGAAATATTTGTGAAAAGATAATTTCCAAATATTAATATATACGAAAAATATTAAAAAGTAAACATATTTTCAACGTGGTAAAGGACGACAATTGAGTTTCGTAACCTCGGAAAATTATATGAAGAAGCTAAATCGAAATATAATCCAGCTAACACGGACCTGTTAGAAACGATAACAGCTCTGCCGACCAATTAAGGTTAGCAGAGCTTTTTTATTCAACAGTTCCTTTCACAATTAAACCCAACACGCTTTAGTGATTATAACCAACAGAATAAAGAGCACTAAAATTGCCGCTGTAGAAGTCCCCACACCGCAAACAGCTGGACCTGCACATCCACTCATAGCTTAAGCCCTCCTTTATTTGTTATCACCTTAATATATGTATAAGTACACTCTCTGACCGGGCATACAGGCAAACATAAAAACACCCCACCAGCTTAGCCACAGTGGTATTATCCCCTTCAAGTAGACACTTAAAAAAACCTTCATGTTATCATGGGGGTTCAAGTGAAGCTTGGAGGGGATATTTTTATGGCGAAAAAGGGCAAACATTCCAGACGTATACCGAAGATTCAAATTGAATGCGGTGAGAGCGTATGTCGAAGGTACTTCAAGTTATAAGGTGATCGCTGAGCGTGAGGGGATTCGGAATTGTTCACAACTGAAGGTGTGGGTGAAAAAGTGGAAAAACGGGGAAGCGTTCGATGAGCGAAAAAGGAATGTAACGAATCCACTGAAGGGACGTCCTCGTACAGCCTTTGGCAGTGTGGAGAAAGAGCGAGACTATCTCCAAGCACAGGTGGACTATTTAAAAAAGCGGTATCCAAATCTAGTAAAGGAGAAGCGCCCAACCAACGTGAGAACTACGACATCGTAGATGAATTGCGCAGCTTACATGGCATTACACGCCGGAATACCCCGAGTTACTACAAATGGCGAGCTACACAGCTACAGCGAGACGCAAGACAAGATCAGGATCGCGAGATCAAAGAACACATGATGGCTATTCATTTTACAAACCCAGAGTTTGGTTATCCTCGCATGACAACAGCGTTGTGTGAGGCAGGTCTGAACGTCAATCACAAGAAAGTATGGCGAATCATGCGGGAGCTATCGATCCAATCGGTGATTCGCAGGAAGAGAAAGAAGTCCAACTATACACCTTCTGTCATCTATCCGAATCGCCTGAAACGCAAATTCCATGCCACAGCTCCCCAGCAAAAAATGGTGACGGATATTACCTATATTACGGATGGAACCACATTTGTTTACCTGTCCGTGATTCAAGACCTGTTTAACAATGAGATTGTAGCTTGGCAGTTGTCCAAACGGAATGATGTTCAACTCGTATTGGATACGGTGGAACAGTGGACACAAAAAAGAGACGTTTCGGAAGCCGTGCTCCACTCGGATCAGGGCTTCCAATATACGTCTCAGGCGTACAACACACGATTAGAAGCATTCGGCGTGAAAGGCAGCCACTCTCGCAAAGCAACCTGCCTGGATAACGCATGCATCGAATCCTTCTTTTTGCATCTCAAGACCGAGAAGCTGTACCTTAACCCGTGTAATTCAGAAGCAGAGATTCGACAAGCAGTGGAAGATTACATGTACGATTACAACTACCGCCGCTTTCAAGCCAGACTCAAACAACGCGCACCGATTGAATATCGATGCGCGCTGGCAGCATAGCTTTTTTTCATCTGTCTACTTGACAGGGGTATGACCAGATGTAACAAGTTTTTTTAACATATATATTCTATAGAAGTGATAGGTTAAGGCTATAAGGTGGAATAAGGACACAAGATTACTCCTCATCATATGAAACTAGGCATTTAGTTCTAGGATAAATATTTAATAAGTATTTCCCAGCGGACAGCTTTACTTTACTTCTGCTTGTGTTTTAAGGTGACAACACTAAGTACAAATCACAATAGAAACATATGTTCCGTTCAATACATTTGCAGATAGAAAAATATTCCTAGGTCTGATAGACTACTTATAAAATGAGCATTTGCAAATTCATGAAATACCAGAAAGAGGAGATTATTATGAAGCGCCTTCTTGTCCTATTATTCATTTGTGTGGTCTATTTTGGAACGATTCCAACAATTCATGCGAATCCGTCGAATTATCGTATTTTTTTGGATGGAAAGATTGTGACACTTCAATCTGCCCCTCGCATTGAAAGTAACACACTTATGGTTCCGGTTGTCCCGTTGTTAAAAAAATTAGGCTATACAGCTGCTGTAGATCCCGATATTCCTGATCGTGTAAAAATAACAAATTCCAATAATTCGATTACCTTTGTAGTGGGTGATAAAAATATGTATATCAACGGAAAAGAAATTCGTATGCCTGTTAGCTCTAAATCATACAATGGAGTAACTTACCTTCCTCTGCGCGCCATTTCGCAGGCGCTTGGGAGACCGTTTGGCAGTAACGCAACAGAACAGTACGCATGGATTGGAGTTGCACCAAATAAAAACCAAAATACCCCTCCAGAATTGCAAGGGAAAGATTTTAGAAATGCTGTATGGGGTATGACAGTTCAGCAAATTAAAAGGTCTGAAACACTGCCCCTCATTAATGCTGTCACTGAATTGGATGATTATGGTATGAGTAATATGTACTATACTTATTTGGACTACAAAGGTGAATACAACGGGTACAAAGCAGTTTACACTTATATCCTATCCGGGAAGAATAAAAACAGCACTAAACTGATTGACGGACAGATTTTATTTCCTGAAAAATTTAGTAACATGCAAAACTATATAGATCGTTTCTTTAAAATTAGTTCTAAAATGCAATTGGCATACGGTACGCCAGTTGAAAGGGAGCGACCACGAGGAAGAGATCAGAGTAAATGGGCCGAAGACCTGTCTTTAGGTAATCTCTCTTTAACCGATTACTACAATGTCGGTCGAAATTCTTATTATATCCGATTGTACAAAAGTATGAATTCTGAATATCCTCAATTGGATATTTTGGTGTCTCAAAGATAATATTAGACTTTTTTCTGAGAATCAGCACGACAGTATAAATAATTTTATCGAGTGCTTCGAAGATCACTATAGAACTGACTAAACAAAAAGCAATGTAAGACATGAAGAACGTGTTGGAACGCATGGATTATAAAATCGCAAGTTATGAACAGACAATATTTGAAAAAGAAAAAACACTAAATAGACCACAAGATTAGTTTTGTGAATGACAATGGGGGAATCATACCACAAGTCAGCTCTGTCTGTAGTAGTAATAATACTGGCGTCTGGTTCAGTAAAGAAACTTGTGCCTATAGTAAGGATTAGGATCATCGAGTTGGGTAATTATTTATACAAAGGAGTGAAAAATCAATGATTAGTAAAGTCGGTCAAATTATGTTGTATGTCAATAACCAAGATGAGTCACTGGATTTTTGGACAGAAAAAGTAGGATTTAATGTAATTTCTGAAGAAAATAATGGTCAAGGAATGAGATGGATTGAAATTGCTCCTGAAAAGGGTGCAGAAACAAGTATCATTCTCCATAATAAGGAATTCGTTGCTAAAATGTCACCTGAATTAAATCTCGGTACACCTTCTTTAATGTTTTTTTCCGAAAATCTCGATCAATTACATGGCGACTTATCCAATAAAAATGTCAAAGTCGGAGAAATTGTAAATATGCCTTCCGGCAGAGTATTTAACTTTGCAGACAATGAAGAAAATTACTTTGCTGTAATGGAAAAAAAGTAAATTACGATAAAAGAGTAAAAGCCCTCCGTTTAAGAGGGCTTTTTCATATATGCTGGCCGCAAACTAAAGTCATTCGATTGACCTCACTAACCGCCAATCTGGTCCACCCCAACCTCTTCTATGTAAAATTATGGCTTAGTGTAATGAATTTCACATCTTTCCGGGTCAACCTGTTCTACCATAGAAGAGTGATACGCCGTGCTGGGCAGACCACTTTGGGCGGGACGGGGGCGTTCTGCTGCAAATCAGCTACACAGGCTGTCTGGCATGTGCGGCAAGCACGCTTTTATTTTGATTCGAAGCGGAGTGTTCAGATGTTGAATACCGAATGGGAATACCGTGAGCGCATCAGGAAGCTGGCCGTATGCATTGTCAAGCATTATCGAGGAAAAGGACCAGAAAACGTCAAGGTTTCACTGGATTCGCCACTCCGGATTACGGTAGAAATTCGAGGAACATTATCCAACCTGTCCGAAATTCTCGTTCATGAAGGGGCCGAGGACAAGGTCAGGGAATATTGGAACGTCCTTCGTCCTTATCTGGAAAAAGAATTTATGAGTGAAGCTGAAAAAACACTTGGCAGTCCCTTCACTTACACTTGGGAAGTCTGCCCCTCCGTCCATGGGGACGGACATATTATCATTACTCTTGAATTACAACACATACACCGGTTGGATTAGCGGGAAGGAGCTTGTTTCCTCGCCCGCGGATAAGCCAGTACAGGATGCAGCGTAAAGCGGCATTTTTGTATTGGCTTTTTTTCATGTTACGAGCTTCATCTAATTCATATAAAAAGAGGTGCTGCACACATGGCAGACAAGGTATTGACCGTATGTCCCTACTGCGGAAGCGGATGTCAGCTTCATTTGCTAGTAGACAAAGGACAGGTAATTGGCGCAGAGCCGGCTGGTGGTCGTACAAACGAAGGAACACTGTGTCTGAAAGGACATTATGGATGGGATTTTCTGAATGACCCGCAAATTCTAACCGCACGCTTGCGCAAGCCCCTGATTCGAAAAAATGGAGTCATGGAGGAAGTGGAGTGGGAAGAAGCCATTCAGTATACCGCTGAACGCCTATTAGCCATCAAGGAAAAATACGGACCCGATTCCATTATGGGAACAGGCTCCGCACGCGGTCCGGGGAACGAAGCCAACTATGTCATGCAAAAGTTCATGCGGGCGGTCATTGGCACGAACAATATTGATCATTGCGCTCGTGTATGCCATGGCCCTTCTGTGGCTGGTTTGACATACTCACTCGGGGACGGGGCCATGTCCAACTCCATTCCAGAAATTGAACACTCTGATCTTATTTTCGTGTTTGGGTATAATGCACCCGAAACACATCCAATCGTCGCAAGACGCATTGTAGCTGCCAAGCAAAGAGGTGCCAAAATTATTGTATGTGATCCGCGCATGACTGAAACTGGACGCATTTCAGATATGTGGCTACCTCTAAAAGGCGGTTCGAACATGGCTTTGGTGAATGCTTTTGGTCATGTGCTTGTACATGAAGGACTGTACGACAAACGATATGTGGAAGCAAACACAGAAGGCTTTGCCGAATACGTAGACAGCATTCAAAAATATACGCCCGAATATGCGGAAGGCATTACGGGAGTCAAGACGGCTGACATTCGAGCAGCTATGAGGGAATATGCAAAGGCCCCTACCGCTACAATTCTGTATGGAATGGGCGTATGTCAATTTTCACAGGCCGTTGACGTGGTAAAGGGACTCGCTTCTCTTGCACTGTTGACCGGAAATCTGGGCAAGCCGAATGTGGGGATTGGGCCTGTACGGGGGCAAAACAATGTCCAGGGCTCCTGCGACATGGGCGCATTGCCGAATGTATATCCTGGTTATCAGGAAGTAACGGATAGCACGGTTCGCAAAAAGTTTGAAAAAGCATACGGTGTTGAGCTGCCGCGTAAAAAAGGATATTCCCTTACGGAGGTGCCACACCTCATCCTGAAGGAGAACAAGCTGAAAGCTTATTATATTTTCGGCGAGGACCCTGTGCAAAGTGATCCGAACGCCGCGGAATTACGTGAAGCGCTAGACCAATTGGAATTTGTCGTGGTGCAGGATATTTTCATGAATAAAACGGCGCTGCACGCCGATATCATCCTCCCTTCCACCTCTTGGGGCGAGCATGATGGTGTGTATTCCTCGGCAGACCGCGGCTTTCAGCGCATTCGCAAAGCGGTCGAGCCACAAGGTGACGTTAAGCCGGACTGGGCCATTATTAGCGAAGTCGCTACCGCCATGGGCTACCCTATGTCCTATGCAAACACAGAGGAAATTTGGGATGAAATGCGCAGCCTCTGCCCGTTATTCGCTGGTGCCAGCTACCAAAAAATGGAGGATCAAGGCGGCGTGCAATGGCCCTGCCCTACAGAGGATCATCCTGGTACACCGTATTTGTACAAAGGGAATCAATTTTCTACACCTAGTGGCAAAGGCCGATTATTCGCCTGCGAATGGCGTCCGCCACAAGAACAGCCGGATGAGAAATTCCCGCTTGTCTTATCTACAGTTCGTGAGGTAGGCCATTACTCCGTGCGTACCATGACCGGTAACTGCCGTGCGCTGCGCCAACTGTCTGATGAGCCTGGCTTTATTCAGATTAGCCCGGAAGACGGAGCAGATCTGAACATTCTCGATGGCGAAATTGTTGCCATATCCTCCCGTCGTGGACGCATTATGGCACGGGCGCAGATTAGTGACCGTGTGCAGCAAGGCGCGACCTATATGACCTATCACTGGTGGGTTGGAGCATGTAACGAGCTGACCGCTGATTTTCTCGATCCGGTATCTAAGACCCCGGAATTAAAATACTGCGCCATTCGGCTGGAACGGATCGCCGACCAAGCACAGGCCGAGCGTGATGTACATGAATCGTACCAACGGATTCGCAGACAAATGAACGTTCAGGAAGCTGTTTTGGCGGATAAGGTGACGAGATGAGCGGGGCACGAAACGAGATGAGCCGTCCGATGAGTAGAATGGGAGTAGCCGATAGAACAAGCGCTGTCGCCTCTTCCTTTGTGGTCGCAGATGCCGGGCACTGTATCGGCTGCAAAGCCTGCGAGCTAGCCTGCTTCGCCGTTCACAGTCAGACTAACGGCATAGGCGCTTCGGTCGGAACCGTCAGCGTGCCTGTCGTACCTAAGGTGTATGTTGTACGCGCCGGGGATACGTATGTGCCTGTGCAATGCCGGCATTGTGAGAATGCACCCTGCGCACATGCCTGTCCGGTTCAGGCCATTCGACAGGAGAACGGTGTGGTCATGATTGACGAGGAGCTGTGCATCGGCTGTACCTCCTGTGTTTTGGCCTGTCCCTTCGGGGCCATTGAGGTATCTGCCGTCTACCGGGAAGGACGTGTGATGACGCAGCCCGGCTTGACTGATCGTGCCGCTCACAAGGCTCTCCCCCGTACCGCCGCAGGCAAATGCGACCTGTGCGCAGACACAAACGGAGGACAGCCTGCTTGTGTAGAAGCCTGTCCAAACGATGTACTACGGCTGGCTATAGTCGAGTCCGATCCGCTTCCCGAGCGTCGGCGGGAAGTCTTCTTCCCTCGCCTGTAAGGCCAAAATCAGCCGCAGAAAGGTAGAAAAAAGATGTCCATAACAACTAACAATGCCTCTTCGGCTCCTTGTATGGAAACGACAGATTACACCAACCCCATTATTCACATTGATCCCAGTATGTGTACCGGGTGCAGACGTTGTGCAGGGGTTTGTCCGGTAGATGCCATAGAAGGACAGCCCGGAGAGTCGCAAACCGTGAATGCAGACCGCTGCGTGATCTGTGGCCAATGTGTACAAATATGCAGCGTATACGCATCCGATTGGGCAGATTCGTCCCCGCAGGAAGCCGCCAACAGACGACAGGAGCGCTTGCGTGAGCGCGATATGCCTGCTGACATCGGAGAACCGCTATTCGCTGCCTATTATAGCGGTAGCCTGAATAAGGTAACCGACATGATGACGAAACCGGGACAGTTTCGGATCGTCCAATGTGCTCCAGCCATTCGCGTTTCAATCGCGGAGGAATTTGGTATGCCATTTGGCACGCTCACTCCAGGAAAAATGGCTGCGGCCCTGCGCCGTCTTGGCTTTGATCGGGTATATGACACCAACTTTGGAGCTGATGTCACCATTATGGAGGAAGGCACCGAGCTGATTCGTCGTGTAACCGAAGGTGGGCCGCTACCAATGTTTACCTCCTGCTGTCCGGCATGGGTTCGGTTTGCCGAGATTGAATATCCCGATCTGCTAGACCATCTATCCAGCTGCAAATCACCTATGCAAATGCTAGGCTCGCTGGTCAAAACCTATGGTGCCCAACTGGACGAGGTGGAACCTGCGAACATTTATAGCGTCGCGATCATGCCTTGTACCTGCAAGCAATTCGAATGTGATCGTCCTGAAATGGAATCCGACGGGTACCGTGACGTGGATGAGGTACTGACAACGCGTGAACTGGCATACTGGATCAAGAAAAGCGGCATTGATTTTATGAATCTGCCAGATGAAGAATTCGATTCACCGCTAGGACGTTATTCAGGAGCAGGGTCCATTTTTGGTGTAACCGGAGGCGTGATGGAAGCCGCCATCCGTACAGGCTACGAGCTGCTGACGAATGAAAAGCTACCGAAGCTCCAACTGGATTTTGTACGCGGTGAGGAAGGCATTCGAGTCGCCGAGGTTCAGGTGGGTGAGCTGCAACTCAAGGTAGCGGTCGTCGCGGGGCTGCAACATGCCTATGGGCTGCTGGATCGTGTGCAGGCAGGCGAATGTGATTATCATTTTATTGAGGTCATGGGCTGTCCTGCCGGATGTATTAGCGGAGGCGGTCAACCCAAGCTCATGCTGGAAAAACACCGGATTGAAGCTTACCGGGCACGCAAATCCTCTATTTATGGACATGATGCGGGGCTTCAGGTGCGAAAATCACATGAAAACCCTCACATTATTAAGCTGTACGATGAATTTTTAGGTGAGCCGCTTGGTCATGTATCGCATCATTTGCTGCACACGACCTTCCAAAAGCGCGGACCAGGCGACATCCCCCCTCTCCATGCAAAAAGAAGCTGCTGAGTCTTGTTCATGTTCATCCTGTGCTCATCATGTTCTGCACCAACAAATTGCATTTTTAAACCTTTTCATACTGTACCCATTGTATTTTGTCGTTAGTTAGAAAGGAGTCGAGTTGTATGAACCGCTTTGTTTTAGCTGATCCCGATCAGTGTATCGGTTGTCGTACCTGTGAAATCGCATGTGTCATCGCACATTCAGCAGGTAACCCTTTTATCTCGCCGGATGATGAGTTTCATTTTCACCCGCGTCTGAAGGTCATCAAATCCATTGGGGTCACTGCCCCTGTCCAATGCCGTCACTGTGAGGATGCACCCTGCGCCAACGCTTGTCCGAACGGCTCCATTACGAACGCGGACGGCTGTATTCTCATTAACAGCGAGAGCTGTATCGGCTGTAAAACCTGTATGATTGCCTGCCCTTACGGTGCCATTACCATGGTACCCGAATATCGGGACGGGCGGCCTGTAGTACAGGATGGACTGTACACGAATGTGTCGGGACGTTTGCAGCCCAAAGAGCGAATGATTGCCAGCAAATGTGATCTGTGTGAAGGTGTAGAGGGGGGTCCCGCCTGCATTGGAAAATGCCCAACACGTGCCCTCAAGCTGGTTGAGCCTGATCTGGTTCACGCCCGTGTTGAGGAAAAACGTGCTGCGAGCGCACGCCAGTTACTGCATATGACGCGCATTCCGGCAACGGGTCTGTGACATGACCGAAGCCTTTCCTCTGCAAAAAGATACGCGAACCGAGCGGGATGCGCTAGGGGAAATGGAGATTCCAGCCAATGCCTGCTACGGCATTCATACCGCACGTGCGATGAACAACTTTACAGTCAGCGGCAGACCTGTAAATCAAAAGCTGATTCACGCGCTAGTACTGGTGAAGAAAGCAGCCGCTCAGGTGAACTGTGAGCAAAATCGGCTCCCTCCCCACCGGGCGGCTGCAATGATAGACGCCTGCGATGAATTGCTCGCCGGACGGCATCTGGATATGTTCACAGTCGATGCCCTGCAAGGCGGTGCAGGCACCAGCACCAACATGAACGTCAACGAGGTCATTGCTAATTTGGCGATTATGCGGCTTGGTGGAAAACCCGGACAGTATGAGCTGGTACATCCTCTGGATGATGTGAACTGCTGTCAGTCCACGAACGATGTTTATCCGACAGCATTACGAATTGCGGCCATTCGACTGCTTCGTCCTTTATGTGACGCGATGGCTTCGTTACAAGAGTCTTTACAGCACAAAGAAACGGAATATGCCGATCTGCTCAAGCTAGGTCGCACACAGCTAATGGATGCCCTGCCCATGATGGCCGGGCAAGGCTTTGGTGCTTACGCAAAAGCCGTGGCACGTGACCGCTGGCGGCTCTACAAAGCCGAGGAACGGCTGCGGGAAATCCCTATCGGCGGTACAGCGATTGGTACAGGCATGAATGCGCCTCGTGCTTACAGCTATCGGATGGTAGAGAAGCTGGCGGACGAGACTGGCTTTGGGCTATGCCGAAGTGACCACCCGATGGACCCGATTCAGAATATGGATGTCTTTGTGGAGGTATCTGGTCTGCTCAAAGCCGCTGCTGTGAACCTGTTCAAAATATCAGGCGATTTTCGCCTGCTGGCCTCCGGTCCTCTCGGCGGTATTGGCGAGTTCACTCTACCTCCAGTTCAGGCCGGATCATCCATTATGCCTGGCAAGGTTAATCCGGTGATGGCTGAACTGGCCGGACTAACGGCGTTGCGCGTGATAGCCGAAGATGCAGCGATTACTATGGCGGCTGCCTCCGGGCAGCTAGAGCTAAACGCATTCCTGCCGCTGATTGCCGAATCACTGCTGGAATCGCTACACATTCTGGACGGCGCCGTTCGGCTGTTCGATGAACGGTGTGTACGCGGTTTGATCGTATGCGAGGACCGCTGTTCAGCTAATCTCCGTAACTCCGCTGTGATGGCTTCTACGCTGGTCGCGGAGCTTGGCCATGATGAAGCTGCCTCCATTGCCTCAGCAGCCATTACGCAGGGCCGCACACCGGAGGATATTGCCGAAGAACGCGGTCTGCTGACACGCTCGCGCATGGAGCAATTGTGCCATCCCTATACAGTAACCAAGCCCGGTATTCCGGGGCAGGAAGAAGGAATTCACGATGGGAATGAATGATACCCCCCGTAGCAACCGACCGCACATCACCCTGCTCGGTCGCCGCAACGCTGGCAAATCCAGCATTCTGAACACCCTGACCGGCCAGCCCGCCGCCGTGGTATCTCCCGTAGGAGGAACGACCACGGACCCGGTTTTCAAGCCGATGGAGCTGCTCCCTGTCGGCCCCATTGTTCTGGTGGATACCGCCGGACTGGACGATGAGGGTGAGATCGGAGCACTGCGTCGCAACAAAACGCTGGAAATATTAAACAGCACGGATCTGGCACTGCTAATCCTCGATGCTACTGTTGGGGTTAGCGCATTCGAACATGAATTACTCGAAAAGCTGCGTGCCAAGAAGATTCCCGTCATTGGTGTATTAAACAAGACGGACATCTTGGCAGAGACAGAGAAAATAACTGCAACGCTGGGGGCTGAACTGGATTTATCCCTGATTCCTTTCAGTGCCTCTAAACTATGGGGAGACGCGGAAGTGAAAAAGGCCATCAAGGATGCCCTTCCGCAAAACGAGGATCGTTTCCGTATCGTCGGTGACCTGCTGTCGCCCGGAGATTTTGTCGTGCTGGTCGTTCCAATCGACAAAGCTGCGCCAAAGGGCCGACTGATTCTGCCACAGCAGCAGACGATCCGCGATGCATTAGAGAGCGATGCCATCGCCATAGTGACCAAAGAGCATGAACTACGGCTGACGTTGGAGCGCCTGGGACGCAAGCCCCGCTTGGTCGTTACCGATTCACAGGCTTTTATGAAGGTAGCCGCAGATACGCCCAAGGATGTGCCCCTGACCTCCTTTTCCATCCTGTTCGCCCGTCATAAAGGTGACCTTGACGAACTCGTACGAGGTGCAAGAGCCATTGACCGTCTCAAGGATGGCGACCGCGTACTCATTGCCGAAGCCTGTACGCATCAATGTCAGTCTGACGATATCGGTCGTGTGAAAATCCCCCGTTGGCTCCGTCAAACGATAGGTAAACATCTCATCATTGAGCATGCATCCGGTTCCAGCTTTCCTGACGATCTAAGCGAATATGCGCTGGTTATTCACTGCGGGGCCTGCATGCTCAATCGACGTACCATGCTTCACCGAATGGCAGAAACGGAAGCCGCCGGGGTACCCATCGTGAACTATGGTATTTTCATTGCCTATGTTCAGGGAGTCTTCCCCCGTGCCATCGAATGCTTCCCGTCCGCTATACTGGCATGGGAGCAAGCCGTTGGTGCTGGCAGCCATTCCTGAATGAAACGGATGATTAAAGCAACATATTCCGCCTCCATACACGCAAAAGCAGCCGCGCTGACTCTCACGCGGCTGCTTTTTATTTGCCCCATTCCAAAGAGAAGATCGATATTCTAAAAATACAAATCCCGCTCGCCCGCTTCCAAGCGTTCCAGCTTATCAAGTGTCAAACGGCGTGCCGACTCACGCGGGATACGCTCCAAATTATCACGCAGGGCTTCAGCTCCCAGCTCACGCGCCTCTTCATCTCCATAATCCAATAGAAATTCCTGAAAGGTCAGCAGCGAATTCGGCTGGCATACATTGTGGATCTGCCCTGTTTTAGCAAGCTCCATGAACCGATCTCCGGTTCTTCCTTCGCGATAGCAGGCTGTGCAATAGCTTGGCATATATCCGCCACGACACAGACTTTTGATGATTTCCATCGGCGAACGATGATCCCCGACCTCGAACTGGGGTTTATCTTCCGTGTCCTGTTTTGCATAAGCCCCTACACCCGTAGCTGAACCTGCACTAATTTGTGACACACCCAGACCAATAACACGGTCTCTGTATTCCGGTTCTTCACGTGTAGACAAAATCATACCTGCATAAGGTACAGCCAGTCGGAGAACGGACACAATTTTCATAAAATCCTCGTCGTCAACCAAATACGGATAGCGCTCCAGATCCACATTTTCAGCCGGACGTAACCGTGGAACCGAAACCGTATGAGGACCACAGCCAAACACTTCCTCCAGATGCTCAGCATGCTTAAGCATAGCTATCGTCTCATAACGGAAATCGTATAAACCATACAGCACACCAATACCCACATCGTCTATCCCTGCTCGCATAGCGCGGTCCATGGCAGTCGTGTGCCAGTCATAATTCCGTTTTGGCCCTTGAAGATGATATTTGCGGTAGCTTTCGCGATGATACGTTTCCTGGAACAAAATATACGTACCAATTCCTACCTCTGCCAGCTTCCGATAGTCTTCTTCGGTTGTGGAAGCAATATTGACGTTGATTCGGCGTATGCTGCCATTGTCCACTTTAACCTCATAAATCTGACGCAGACAATCGACGATATAATCAATCGGACAATTGAGCGGATCTTCCCCCGCTTCCAGTACGAGGCGCTTATGCCCCAACTCCTGAAGCACTCTGACCTCCTCGACCAGCTCCTCTGGCGTCAAACGGCTGCGGGTAAAGCTGTCATTGGTATGCTTATAGCCGCAGTATTCGCAGTTATTGACACAGTGATTACTTACATATAGGGGCGCAAACAGCACAATCCGATTGCCGTAAATCTGCTCTTTCACCGCCCGTGAGGATCTAAACATTTCCTCCAGCAGTTCAGGATCATCCACATGTAAAAGAGCCGCCGCTTCAGTCGCACTCAACCCCCGGCAAGCTCTTCCCTTCTCCAAAATGTCTAAAATACGGTTTCGATCCGTTGCTTCCTGCTTTCCCTGCTCCACCGCTGCCATAATCTCTGCCTCATTAATGAAATCCGCCGACACTTTCTCCCGTACTTCACTCACGTAGATCCATCTCCCTTATTATGGTGAGGATTTCGCAAAATCCTATGGTTACCTACTATTTTTTAGTTCAGCCCCATCATTGACTTAGGAGCTGTCGCTGCACCCTCAAACTATCGCCACGCCCCATATCGACTTCAAACCCCGCTCCACGGATGCGCAGCTCCAGGCAATGTCGACATTGGGCAGATTCATCACCCAAGCATATTTTATTTTCATAAATAGCATACTTTGGCCTCACCGCAAGTGGCGACAAATTGGGCATAACTACATTCGCTCCCGCCTGTAGCGCCTTCTCCCGACCTTGGGGATGAATCGTTCCCATCGCCGTGGATGCAGGAATAAGCGCATCTGGAACGACCAACCGAGACAACGAAACAATATCCAGCGCCTTTTCCATGCTTCCCTGACTGGCATCCCGGAGGGGCGTGTTGCTATGCGGTAAAAACGGTCCAATCCCGATCATATCCGGCGACAGGCTGTGCAAATAGACCAAATCGTCTGCCAAATCACTGTTCGTTTGTCCCGGTAAACCAACCATACATCCAGCCCCGATCTGAAATCCGATTCGCTGCAAGGCCAGCAGCCGACTGCGCCTGCTTTCTATCGTCATCGTCGGATGCAGCTTAGCGTACAAACTTGGTGAAGCCGTCTCATGCCGCAGCAAAAAGCGGTCCGCCCCCGCCTCGTACAATAGCGCATAGGTTGCATCATCCCGCTCACCGATGGACAGTGTAACGGCCACATCGGTAAAACGCCTTTTGATCTCCCGAATCAGTTTGGCCAGCCGGGCTGCCGTGAACCAATAATCTTCGCCGCTTTGCAGGACAAAGGTCCGATATCCCAGTTCATAACCTTCCGCGCAACAGTCCAAAATTTCTTCCAGTCGCAAACGGTAGCGATCCGCCTGCTTATTCGAAGCACGCAGCCCGCAATACATGCAATCCTGACGACATATGCTGGAGAACTCAATTAATCCACGTAAAAAAACACCTTTACCGTAACGCTCCATTTTGATGCGAGCTGCCAATTTTCGTAACTGTGTCCGCACCGTCGGTTCTTCCTCCAGACGTACCAGCAGCTCCATCATTTCCGTATGCGTCCATTCCTTGCCGTCAGCCAGACGCAGTAATAATTCGTCCGTGACTCATCCCTTCTTTCCTCGTCCATCTGGACCCCACATCGTCAGCTGCTTGTACCGTACATGTATTATTCTAGCAACATCAGAGGGCATAGAACGTGACTAGACTCACAAAAAATCCCATTTTCTGAATATAAACTCCAGCCTCTGCCGCAAAAAATACATATTTATCGCAACAAAAAAAGCTGCTTCTCCTTTAATGGAAAAAACAGCTTCTATTCAAGCTTATTATTGAATGAAATCAACCGCCTGCTGTGGTACAAATGAATCAACGCCGTTGGTATATCAGTCTCACTCTAATTGCCCCTGAATTACCGATACGATACTTTCACGCAGTGCTTTGACATTTGGTGACTTATACGGATCAGCATTAAAAAGGATTGTATCTGCTGTGTAGTTTTCTTTTATACGTCCCAATCTGTCCCCATATCCCAAAATTTCAGCGGCAAACTCCGTGGCAGCCTGCCAAGCCTCTTTTCGAGTTAATCCACAGTCTAAGAGTGCGTCTAATTCCTCAAGGTTGCGTCCGTGTAACGAAGGTGTGGCAAAATCTGTACCGAACGCAATTCGTACGCCTGCTCTTTTGGCATAGCTGACAGCTTTAGGATGGGCTTCGGCGGCGCGGGCAGCGCGATCACAAATTTCCCTGTCGAGTGAAAGAACTCCAGACGGGTCTGCAGCAATACGGTAGATGGAAGCAGTAGGCACAAAGGCTGTCCTGGATTGCGCAAGCCGGTTGGCTTGATCCTCGGTCAAATACATTCCATGCTCTATAGATTCCACGCCAGCATTAATAGACCAGTCCACAGTAGGTCCGCCCCAGGTATGAACCATGACTTTTATCTTGCGTGCATGGGCGCTTCGCACAATAAAAGAGAATTCTTCCTCAGAAAAAATCGGGTTCAGCACTGTATCTGGTGACGCTCCTAGTCCCCCCGTTGCAAGAATTTTAATCCAGCTTGCCCCGGAATTAATAATTTCTGTTACCCGCCGTTCCAAATGCTTAAGACCTCGTGCGTCTCCGGCTCCAAGCATATCACCACAGGTATAAACTCTTAAAGGCTGGCTATAATGCTGACCTATATGCTTCACCGTACTTGGCAAAAGCCCACCTGCATCACGCACCGAAGTCACTCCAGCCCGAAAAGTAGCCTCAAAGGCTTGCACCTGCATCACTTCAATCTCCAGTTCATCGCGCTTCTCCTGGTCAGCATGATTAAAATCCGTCCATGCCAAATGCGTATGAAGGTCAATTACGCCGGGGCTAATCCATAAGTCGCCATCTGGACTATTTTGTTGCGCGTATGGAGATACGGACTCTGCAATGGACGAAAAACGACCATTACTGATCGTAATATCGAATCGTTTCCCATCAATCCCCGCCACAAATATATTTTTGTAGGTTAACTCTTTTTGGATGTTATTTACCATCTTCATTCCCCCAGATTAACCTTTGGACGGCAAGCGCATGAGAAGGGTCTTGATGTACAAGCTCAGCAAGCGTTTGAATAGCTTCTTCAACGCTTGGTTGATTTGCCTTCGCTCCAAAATGGTTAATGCGTAAGAGCTTATGATGCAATTCTCCGTCTCCGGGAGCGACAATACCTATGGGCTGTTCAATATTGAACTGGCCGCCTTGAGGAATCCGAACTGTTGTAGTCAACGTTGAGTAGCGATCTTTGTTCCGCTGCCACGGCTCAAGACCCAAGGCTTTAATGCCGGCAATTGCAGCGGATGTAGTTAAACGATGGCGACGATTAACCGCTTCCAGACCCTCTTCTTCAATAAGCTTTAATGCCTCTATAAGCGCCCGGGCTTCCAATACAGGGATATTGGCAGGAACTCGTATGGGCGTCACATGATTAGGGGGACGCTTTAGGTCAAGCAAAGACAGAATGGAATTGCGCGGCGCATTTTTGTTGGAGGCCAGAAACTCCCAGCCACGGGGAGAAATCCCCACAGCGCTGATCCCGTTAGGGCCAGCTAATGCTTTTTGCGCACCCACAGCTACAAAATCAATTCCCCACTCGTCCATCAGCACCGGTTCACCCCCGATTGCTGAAACCGCATCTATCACGGTTATAATATTGGATCGACGCGCAAGCTCCAATATTTCCCTTGTTGGATTGGAGCCTCCTGTGACCACTTCCGCCTGCACAAAAGAAAGCGCACATGGATTATATCGCTCAATCGCTGCGGCGACTTCATCTACAGTCACCACTTCATCAAAAGATGTTTTGAGCTCAATGACTTTTGCTCCGCCGCGCGCAAGCCAGTTACCAAAAATCGTTCCATAGGGACCTGTCACAATGTTTAGAATTGTACGGTCTGGCGCAGCTATGCCTGCTGCTATGGCTTCAATTCCCAGAATCGCCTCGCCCGGTATGATTACCGGGGATTCTTGGGTGGACAGGAGCTTGGAGAGCAGGTTAGTTAGCGTATCAAACTCCGATATTGTAAGAGGTACAAATCCTTTATTATTTTGACTCATAAATACCTCCTGCAGAATGGGATATTGGCATTTTGGGAACAGCGGACAAAAGCTCCTGGCTATAAGCCGTTTCAGGACGAGAAAAGAATTTCTCCTTGGGGTTGATCTCAACCAGCTTCCCCTGCCGCATTACAGCAACTATATCGCTTATGGCATTGATAACTCCTAGGTCATGAGAGATAAAAAGCATCGTAAGATTAAGCTCCGATTTGAGTGTGCTCAACAGTTCAAGCATACTGCGTTGTACCGAAACATCCAGTGCGCTCGTTGGTTCATCTGCGATAAGTATGCTTGGCTCCACGCTTAAAGCGCGGGCAATGGCTATCCGCTGACGCTGACCACCGGAAAATTCGTGAGGGAATCTGCCAAGGGCGCTTTCAGCGATGTGAACACGTGTAAGCAGTTCCCTACATCTCTTGTCCACTTGAGCGCGGTCAACAATCTTGTGAAAAAGCAAGGGTTCGGCAAGAATTTGCCTGATCGTATGCTTTGGATTTAGCGAGGAATCCGGGTTTTGGAAAACCATTTGTATTCTTTTATGCTGCTCCCGGTTCCGTCGCTTGCCCAGTACCTGAGAACCCAGCATGATCCGGCCCTCATCCGGGGCGATCAGCCCAGCTATTACCCGCGCGAGGGTAGACTTTCCTGAACCCGATTCTCCCACAAGACCAAGCGTGGTACGCTCCTGCAGCTCCAGGCTTACTTGATCAAGCGCGGTGAACTTACCATAAGCAACCGTTATATTTTCTATCCGCAAGGCTGTTTTCATAAATCAGCGCTCCTTTCAAGATCCGGGAGAGGAAGCACTGAGCTTATCAGCAACTGTGTATACGGATTTTGCGGGTTTTGTAAAAGGGGCAAAGTGTCTCCCCGCTCTATGATTCTTCCCTCTTTCATAACGCAAAGCTTTGAGCACATCGAAGCAGCTACGGCAAGATTGTGCGTAACAAACACCATGGCAAAACCCAACTCCTTTTGAAGACGTGAAATAACGTCAAGTATTTGCCGTTGAACCGTTACGTCAAGCGCCGTTGTTGGCTCATCACAAAGAAGGATGCCCGGCTTGCACGCCAAAGCCATCGCAATAACAATACGTTGACACTGGCCGCCTGAAAGCTGGCGGGGGTAACGGTCAGTATGCTTTAAGGAATCGGGAAGGCCAAGCATTTCAAGCAATTCCAAAGCTATTGTACGCGCGACCTTCCGGCTCACCTTCTGCCTGTAGTACACAACCTCGGCAAGCTGTCGGGCCACCGGGCAGAGAGGATCAAGTGCCCTTATCGGGTCTTGAAAAATCATTGCGCATCTGCCATTGCTCCTGATATTCCCGCCAATCTGTTCAATGCCGGAGGGAAGCAGCCCTATGATGGAGCGCAGGGTAAGCGATTTTCCAGATCCGGATTCCCCTACCAGTCCTATGCTTTCGCCCGCTTCGACTTTAAGACTCACATCGGTGACCAATTTATGATTCGATCGCGTCGCGAGCGACAAATTTTCCACTTCTAAAATTGGATTCATAGCGTTCATTTTCTTCTCCATATATCTGCTAGCCCATCGCCCACAAGGGATAAGGCTATCCCCGTGTATACCACCGCAAAGCCCGGGATTGCTGAAAGCCACCACTTTGTAGATATAAAGGGCTGCCCATCAGAAATCATCGTTCCCCAATCCGGAGTTGGCGGCGCAATGCCGATACCGAGATAGCCCAGCGTAACAATGGCCACAAGCAGAACAGCCATATCCGTCATAAGCACTACCACTGCTTGCGGTAGCACATTCGGCAGAAGATGGCGCAGTATGATTTTAATATTCGGGATTCCCAGTGTCTTGGCAGCGGCTATCCATTCCTGCTTGCGAAAGGATGTGCTAAGACCCTTAACCACACGAGCGTATACGATCCAGCCAACGAGAGCAAACGTAATATATATCCCCTGTTCACCCGTACCGCTTGCAAACGCCACGATAATGACAATCAAATAAAAAGGGAACGCAATCAACGTATCGGTCAAAAGCGTGATAACCGTGTCTACCCATTTACCATAATACCCGGCAAGCATTCCCAGAAACACCCCCATACAAAAAGGGATGATCTCCGCCAGTACCATAATCTTCAAATCAGTCCGTGCGGCATAGATCAGCCGTGTAAACAAATCACGCCCCAGTTGATCGGTTCCCAGCCAGTGTTCGAAGGACGGGGGTTGTAAAGTTGCCGAAATATTGGGATCAGAAGGCTGGTAGGGGCTAATAACCGGTGCGAACACTGCAACCCCTATGAGCAACGCAAACATAATACTGCCCCATAGAAGAGATGGAGTATTTAGCATTTTTCCCCAAGAGCGGTTGCTATGACCTGCCTTCTGAATCTGAAGATCTAATTGCGTGCGTTTCATTGTTCTCCTTTCGTCCTGGGATCAAGATACCCAGAAGCAACCTCAATCACGAAGCCGATGATGACCACAGATATCGCACAATAAAGAGCAATTCCCTGTATAACAGGAAAATCCCGATTTGAAATGGCTGAAAATAACAGGCTTCCGATCCCTTTGAGGCCAAAAACCTGTTCAATTACCAACGTGCCGCCCATCAGGTAGGCAATGTTTACGCCAAGCAGCATAAGAGCGGGAAGAGCGGAATTGCGCAGGACATGCTTTACCAATATAACCCGACCGGGGATTCCCGCTGCCTTCAAGGTTACAACAAAATCAGATTCCAGCACTTCCAGCATCTGCGCTCTTAAAGAACGAACGAGCGAGGGAATTTGCGACAATCCGACAGTTATCGCAGGAAGGGTGAGACTGTACAAGATTCCGAGCCAGCCCTCTCCTACTCCCCCAACGGGAAACCAGCGAAGCCGAACGCTAAATACCAGAATCAGTAGCAGTCCAACCCAAAAAATCGGCATACCGAGCGTTACAGCAGGCAAGATGCGTATCATATGATCAAGTAGTCCGTCTTTATGTGTTGCCGCAAGGGTGGCCAGCACCAGCGAAACAATGATGGCAAAAAGACAGGTCATTGCAATGAGCAACAGCGTCACGGGGGCCCGCTCTGCAATCAACTCTCTTGCAGAAGTTTCAAAAACAATCGAAACGCCGGTATCACCGTGTGTAAAGAAATTGTGCACAAAGCCTATAAACTGCTCCCAAAGAGAACGATCCAGCCCCAACCTGTGACGCATACTCTCAATAGACTCAGCTGTGGCGTATTCCCCCAGAATCATTTTGGCGGGGTCTCCCGGCACCAGCCTTATGATGAAGAAGACTGCCACCACCACACAGATGACTACTGATGCCGCTCTTATCATAGCGCGCACAAGCCATTTGTGTGGGGAAGTAAGATTTGCAGACAATCCGGCAGACTTTTTAAATACATGGTGAGCCTTCAAGGATCTAATTACCTTTCACACGTACATCTTCAAAACGAACGCTGTTATTGGGAAGCACGACCAGGCCGTCAACGGAAGAACGAATACCTTTCAGAATATCCGGATAATAAAGCGGGATGTAAGGCACCTCATCTGCAAGAATTTGTTGAAGCTTGGCGTAAATTCCCGCACGTTCTTCCCCATCAGGTGTTTTTTGCCCCTCGTGCAGGAGCTTGGTAACTTCATTGTTCGTGTAATGAGTCCAGTACGACTTGCTAAAGCCTTCCGGGTCTGTCTGGAAAGCGAGGATCGAGTTGGCTTCTGGAGAATCCGCTTGTCCGCTGTTGATCATTGCCGAAAAATCATAGGCAAAGAAACGCTCGCGGAATGAGGCCAACTCAACAGATTCGATTTGAATATCAATGCCGATCGTTTTGGCGGCCGCCTGAATAATCTGTGCCTCCTGAGTTCTTGAGTTGTTTCCAGAGGCAATGAGTAATTTTGTAGAAAACCCGTTAGGGAACTTTGATTTTGCAAGCTCTGCTTTGGCAGCATTCGTATCAAAGCCGAGTGCTTTAATCGTATCGTTCGTGTTGTAGGGAATGGCCGGCGGCAAAAGCGAATTGGCTGGCTTTGCGAAACCAAAGGTAACCGCATTAGTCAATCCATTACGGTCAAGTGCCAACGCCAGCGCACGGCGAACATGCACATCCGAAAAATGCTTGTCCAAGGTATTGAAGAACAATTGCTCTGTCACCCAGCTTCCATTGGTCGCCACCTTGGTATCCGTACCTTGTTTTAATTCATTTACATTTTCAACAGCTACAGACTCAATAGCATCAATCGCGCCAGCCTTCAGCTGGTTAATCGCTTGGCTGTCATCTTCAATGAGCTTGTAGACAAGTTCATTGATATATGGCTTGCCTTTCTGCCAATAGTATTTATTTTTGGTGAAAGTAACATCACCGGCAGAATCCCATTTCTTAACGACGAAGGGACCGGTACCGACCGGATTTTTAAAGAATTCTTTTTCTGAGACACCGCCGAAATCCTTTGGAAGAATACCATTGGAAAAGTTTGAGAGCTCAGAAATAAACGGCGTATATGGCGTTTTAAGCTTAATTACGAGTGTCTTTTCATCTTTAGCCGAAAGCGAAGCCACCTGTGCCGCTATTTCAAGAGGACCTCCTACATTTAAATGACGCTGAATTGAAAACACCGCATCCTTGGCAGTAACTCCGGTTCCGTTTGAAAATTTCAAGCCATCGCGTAAAACAAAAGTATAGGTTAAACCATCTGAGCTTATATTGTGAGACGCTGCAAGCCAATCCACAATCTTTCCATCACTGTTAAAGGCGACCAGCGGCTCAAATACTTTGTCGATAGCAAAAGCATTATTGGATGTAATCTGATTGTGCAAATCAAACGAGGTTACGGAAGCCGGGCGACCATATGTAAAGGTTCCCCCTTCTGCGTGTTGATCAGCGGTTGTGCTTGGGTTAGCTGCGTTTGTATTTTGACCTGCATCATTTTTGGAGCCGGAGCATCCTGCCACGAGAACCAATAAAAGTAATACTAAAGATCCAACCAAAAACGGCTTCCTAAAAGATACACTAAGTTTGGACATCCCATTTTCCCCTTTTCCCCAATAAAACATATTGTTTTAATATGAATAGTATTATGGATGAACCCATTTGCCATGTCAAACAGAATTAAATACCATAATTTTAAAAAATAAAGATAAAAGTAAACATAGGGATTTTCCAGCCTGTGAACACATGGAGTTCATTTGGGATTGGGATTTCGATTTTAAATATTGTATAATAAGCACATGATGTAATAGGTAAATCTTATAAGCTGACAATACTTATAAAAGCGTATAAAAGGGGTCTAAAACTCGATGGAATTCAGGCAGCTTCAATACACCCTGCAAATTGCAGCGGAAAAAAACTTCTCACGCGCAGCGGAAAAGCTGCACATTGCCCAGCCTTCCCTGAGCCAGCAATTGTCCAAACTGGAAAAAGAGCTTGGGGTGCTGTTATTTCAACGCAATACAAGCGCGGTGGAATTAACGCATGCAGGAGCAAGCTTTGTGGAAAAAGCGAAAAAGATCGTCGACGCCGTCGAGCAACTCCGACAGGAAATGGACGATATTTCTCAGTTGCGTAAAGGGAAGGTTGTCGTCGGTAGTATGCCTATCACGGGTTCCCATTTGCTGCCGCATGTGCTGCCTGTGTTTAAGAAAGCTCACCCTGACATTGAAATTGTTTTGGTCGAGGATTCATCCATGAATCTGGAGAAAAAAACAGCCAGCGGCGATACCGACCTCAGCCTGCTTTCTCTCCCATTGGTAGAACCGACACTTTCCTATGTGCCCATCGGTGAAGAATGGATTGATCTTGCTGTTCCCCCGGGTCACCCGCTGGCTCTGCGCAAAAACGGCGACCAGCCGCAGCCTGTGCATCTGGAAGAACTGAAAGATGAACCTTTTGTCGTCCTGAAAAAGGGGCAGGGCTTCCGCAAGCTGACGATGGACTTGTGCCATCAAGCGGGCTTTGAGCCAAAGGTGGTGTTTGAAAGCACCAATATGGAAACCCTCCAATCGCTCGTAGCAACAGGGATGGGGGTAACACTCGTGCCTCGTTTTATTGCCCGGGCTGCCAGCAGCGAATTTGTTCCGGCATTGCTGCCACTGGCTGAACCGACGCCAAGCCGCACGCTGGCTATTGCATATCGGAATGGACGTTATTTATCCAAAGCGGCCGAGGCTTTTATTGAAACCTTCCGCGAAACGGTCAAACAGCTTTCCGAAAAGTAGTCTCTCGTAAAAAGACCGTCTTCCTCCCCAGCCAAAGCCAGAGAAGGAGACGGTCCCGGGGCTACACCCCTATACATTCCATATTTAATGTTCAGTTCCACGCTTTCCTCGCCTTGTCGTAATCAGGGTCACCGTGAATCTGGTGGACTTTTATCCTGATCATAGCCCATTTCGTGATTATTACAGATCATACAGAGAAGGACGACGGTCCTCGAATACTGGAATACGCCCACGTACGTCCTGCACTAAGGCTGGCTCAATCGTTCCTGTGATGATGTCCTCCTGCTCTCCGCCCTCGGCAATGATTTCTCCCCACGGATCAATAATGAGAGAATGCCCGAAGAAATCCGTATCTCCACTGCGTCCTACCCGGTTACAGGCGATAACGTACATTTGATTTTCAATGGCCCTTGCAGTCAGCAACGTACGCCAGTGATGAAGACGGGGATGTGGCCATTCCGCAGGTACGATAAGCAGATTTGCGCCAGACAGGGCCAGACTCCGCGCTAGCTCGGGAAAACGGATGTCGTAGCAGATCGACGCACCCGCCTGAATCCCTCCATCCAGCGTGAATAACACCTTTTCCTGACCAGGCTGCAAATATTTTTCTTCATCCATCAGGCGGAACAAATGAATTTTGGAATATGAAGCAACCTCTGCGCCTGTCCGGTCAAAAACGAGCATTGTATTGTATACATGACCGTCGCTTTTCTTCTCCGCTATAGATCCGGCTACCACGTTCACCTGATGAGCAGCAGCGAATGCCGATATCCATTCACGGGTTTCCGCTCCATCCTGATCCGCCAGCTCATGAATGCGATCCAGCGCATACCCCGTATTCCACATTTCGGGCAGTACAATCAGGTCCGGCTTCAGTTCGGCTGTCACCGCATGTTCCATTAACGTACGAATATGACTGCGGTTTTCCGGGGGATTCCCCAGCTCAATATGAGCTTGTATGAGTGCAACACTGAACGGCTGAGCTTCATGATACGTCAAAATCGTTCATCCTCCCTGTGAACCGGAGCTTCCGGTGAGCGCTTGTCCGGCATTTTCTCCCATCATAGCCCGTTCAGGCTCTACCACGCAACCGCATAGGTTTAATCCCCTCTATACAACTTGGTTAAATCGTGATAAATTAATCCTCAAACTATTCCAAAAGGTCGTGTGAAATGATGAGTAATTTTTCCATTCCCTCTGCTGATGTGATGAAGCAGTTACCGACTCAATTTTTTGCCACACTAGTACAAAATGTAAACCGTGAAATTGCGGCAGGCCATGATGTCATTAATCTTGGACAGGGGAACCCGGATACACCTACCCCACCTCATATTGTAAAAGCCTTGCAGGAATCAGCGGATAACTCGCTGTATCATAAATATTCGCCTTTTCGCGGTTACGGCTTTCTCAAGGAAGCCGTCGCCCAGCGCTATCAGGAGGACTACGGTGTGACACTTGACCCGGAAACTGAGGTCGCCATCCTGTTTGGCGGAAAAACAGGCTTGGTGCAGCTACCGCAAATTTTACTCAATCCCGGCGATATGTGTCTCGTACCTGATCCCGGCTATCCGGATTACTGGTCTGGCGTAGCCCTGGCTAAAGCGGAAATGTCCTTTCTCCCCTTAAAGGAAGAGAACCGTTTTCTGCCCGATTATGAGGCTATTTCCGAGGAAGATCGCCGCCGAGCCAAGCTGATGTTCCTCAATTATCCGAATAATCCGACCTCGGCCACCGCGCCTCTTTCCTTCTATAAGGAAACAGTTGAATTTGCGAAGCGTAATGGCATAGTGGTGGCCAGTGATTTTGCCTATGGCGCTATCGGCTTTGACGGCGAACGTCCGGTGAGCTTCCTTCAGGCCGAGGGTGCCAGGGACGTAGGGATTGAGTTTTATACCCTGTCCAAAACGTACAATATGGCGGGCTGGCGCGTCGGTTTCGCGCTTGGTAATGCTGAAATCATCTCGATGATTAATCTGCTACAGGATCATATTTATGTCAGCCTGTTTGGCGGCATTCAGGTAGCGGCGGCGACTGCTCTCACGTCCTCGCAGGACTGCGTGGGCGAGCTGGTTGCACGCTATGAATCGCGCCGCAATGCTTTTTATGATGCGCTTGGGCAAATTGGCTGGAAGGCGACGCGTCCAAGCGGCTCCTTTTTTAGCTGGTTGCCTGTGCCGCAGGGCTATACCTCAGCTTCCTTTGCCGATCTGCTGCTGCGGGAAGCCAAGGTGGCTGTCGCTCCAGGGATCGGCTTCGGTAATGGCGGCGAAGGATATGTGCGGGCGGGGCTGCTAAGCTCAGAAGCTCGACTGACTGAGGCGGTTGAACGAATTGGCAAGCTGAACCTGTTTGGTTAAGCCGTATTTTCAGCTAGAACTTCTTTGCCAAACCCGACCTTTTCATGGTATTCTGTTACCTATATCATTAAGCGCGTTGAAGGGACTATTAAGAGAGACCCGTCCTGTTCAGAGAGTAAATTCCGATAGGCTGCAAGAATTTACCTGGACCCTCTCCCAACTCCTATCCCCGAGCGCCCTGCGCAGTCAGGCGGTTCCTGCCGTTAACAGGTTTCAAGTGGGATGATCATGAGTCATCAATGAAGGTGGTACCGCGGAAGCACAAACTTTCGTCCTTTGCATACAAAGGATGAAAGTTTTTTTGTATATAAAAATTAAGGAAGTGGACGTCTTGTCAACACGAATTGTCATTAAAATCGGAAGCAGCTCCTTAACCGGAGTTGAAGGGGGCTTGAATCGGAAAGCAATTACTTATTTTGCCCGCGAAATCGCCGGACTTCGTTCGAAAGGCCATGAAGTGCTGCTGGTCACATCAGGGGCAGTCGCCGCCGGGTTTCGGGAGATCGGGTACCCGTTTCGCCCCAAGCTGCTGCATGAGAAACAAGCGGCGGCAGCCGTAGGTCAGGCGCTGCTTATGCAAGCCTATCAGCAGGCTTTTAGGGATTATGGCTTGGTGAGCGCGCAGATCCTGCTGACACGCAGTGACTTTTTGAGCCGCAAACGGATGAACAATGCTGGAATGACCGTAGAAGAACTGCTGCGCCAGCAGGTCATTCCCATTTTCAACGAAAATGATACGGTGTCGATTGACGAATTGAAATTCGGTGATAACGATATGCTGTCTGCGCTGGTTGCCAATCTGGTCAAAGCACAGCATTTGATCATTATCACAGATACCGATGGCGTATATACGGCAGATCCACGCAAGCATCCGAATGCCGTACGTTTTGAACACATCGACGAGATTACCGAGGAAATTTATGCATTAGCTGGAGGTTCCGGGTCAGCCGTAGGGACTGGCGGTATGCGATCCAAGATCGAAGCAGCCAAAGTCGCCACACGCGGTGGTGTACCTGTGTTTGTGGGACGCGTCAACGCAGACGGCGATCTGGATGCCGCCGTGGAGGGACACGGGCCGGGGACTTATTTTGACACCCACCTCTCTTCCCTGCCGATGAAAAAACAATGGCTTGGCTTCATGTCGACGCCGCTCGGCACAGTGCATGTGGACCAGGGAGCCGAGGAAGCGCTGGTGAATGGCGGTCATAGCCTGCTTCCCGTTGGCGTCCGACGCGTTGAAGGCAGCTTTCATGCCGGAGATGTTGTTGAGGTGCTGGGGCCGGAACATAAGGTATTGGGGCGCGGCATCGTCAATTATGACGATGGGCAGCTTCGAAGCGTACAAGGATTACCAAGCGGCGAGGTTGTGGGCAAGATCGGCCCCATTCACCGGCTTGAGGTGATTCACAGGGATGAATGGATTACATTATAAATGCGGGGAGGCCGTAACATGAGTGAATTAACGACGAACACAGCCACAACAGATGAAAGCCAGTTCAGTGAGGTACGGACCAAAGCGACGCTGGCCAAAAAAAGCGCCGGGGTCATGAACCGACTGACGACAGCACAAAAAAATGAAGCGCTGCTCGCCATGGCTGAAGCACTGGTACATCATACGGAAGAGCTGATTGCAGCGAACAAAAACGACTTAGAGCGTGGTCGGGAACTGGGAACGTCTGAATCGCTGCTCGACCGCCTCAAGCTGACCGAGGACCGTATCGGGGCCATCGCCGAAGGCTTACGCCAAATTGTGGAGCTGCCTGATCCGGTCGGTGACACGCTGGAGCATATCGAGCGTCCAAACGGTCTGCGGATTGAGAAAATACGTGTGCCGATAGGTGTCATCGGGATCATCTATGAAGCGCGTCCGAATGTGACGGTGGATGCTGCGGGCCTGTGTCTGAAAACAGGAAATCCGGTTGTGCTTCGTGGTGGCTCGGCTGCCCTGTTTTCCAACCGCAAAATCATTGAAGTTCTCCAACAGGCGTTGGACACCACTGCTGTACCGCGCGATGCGCTTCAGCTCATTGAAGATTCAGACCGTGCCTCTGTCAACGAAATGCTCACGCTGAACGGTTTGCTGGATGTGATCATTCCACGCGGCGGGCGCTCACTTATTCAAAATGTTGTTCAAAATTCCACTGTGCCTGTCATTGAAACCGGAGCTGGCGTGTGCCACACCTATTTGGATGCTACGGCAGATACACAGATGGCTGAGGCGATCACACTGAACGCCAAGGTGCAAAGACCGTCGGTATGTAACTCCATGGAAACACTGCTCGTTCACTCGGATTATGCAGAAGCACATCTGACGAGCTTGGCAGAACGTTTTCGTGAGGCCGGAGTCGAGCTGCGTGGCTGCGCACGGACACGGGCATTGGTTCCCTGGGCTGTTCCAGCCACGGATGAGGATTATGGCACCGAGTATAATGATTACATTATGAACATCAAGGTCGTAGACCATTTGGACGAAGTACTGGAGCATATTGCCCGGTACGGTACGATGCACTCGGAGTGTATTGTGACCGCAGATGAAGCCCATGCCGAACGTTTTCTGCAAGAAGTGGACGCGGCAGCCGTGTATCACAATGCCTCCACCCGCTTCACGGATGGCTTTGAGTTCGGATTTGGTGCCGAGATCGGGATCAGTACGCAAAAATTACATGCCCGCGGTCCAATGGGACTGCCTGCGCTAACTTCAACCAAATATCGTGTGTACGGTACTGGACAAATCAGGGAATAATATCATTTATCAATCCGTATCCTTGGAGGTTATGAAACCATGTGTGAATCACAAACAAAGGCTTTAATTCAAGAGCAAATTACGTTTTTCGGAGCAGGCTCGATGGCAGAGGCTATTATCCGCGGGATGATGTCCCGTTCCGTTGTCAAACGTGGCGGTATTACGGTCATCAACCGCAGCAATCAGGCACGCCTGGAGGAACTTCAACAGCAATATGGGGTGTTGTTCCAAACCGAGGATGCCGCCAAAATCGAGCTGCTGCGCCGTTCTCCCGTGATTGTGCTTGCCATGAAGCCCAAGGATGCTGCACAAGCCCTTGGACAGCTCGGTCCGCTCCTGTCAGATGGGCAGTTGATCATTTCGGTGATCGCCGGACTATCCATTCGTACGATGCAGACGTTGCTTGGCCGCAAGCAGCCCATCGCCCGGACGATGCCGAACACATCCAGTTCGATTGGCTTGGGAGCCACAGGCATCAGCTTTTCCAAGGAGATTAGCGAAGACCAGCGTAAAAACGTGCTTACGATATTCGAATCTGTGGGTACGGTGACGGTTATAGAAGAAGAGAAAATGGATGTATTGACCGGGATTTCCGGGAGCGGCCCTGCCTATGTTTACTACTTGATGGAAGCCATGATTGCCGGGGGAATCCGTGGTGGCTTGACTCCTGAGCAAGCGCACGAACTGACAGTGCAAACGGCACTTGGAGCGGCACGCATGGTACAACAAACCGGGGAGGAGCCTTCTGCCCTGCGCCACAAAATCATGTCGCCCAACGGGTCGACGGTAGCCGCGTTGGAAAGGCTGGACAAAGGCGATTTCTACGAAACGGTCATTGCGGCGGTACAACGTTGTACTGAACGATCCCGTGAGATGGGAGCGGTACTAAAGGAGGGAATTGAATGAGCTATTGCTTAGCGACCTACCGAGTATATGATGACAAAGCAGATTTTAATAAAAAGGCACAATCCATTGCCATCGGCATGACGGTGGGCAGCTGGACTGAGCTGCCGCAAGCCAAGCGGGACGCGATGCAAAAGCATCTCGGCTCGGTTCAAGCTGTGGATGTTCACGATGGAGGGCCCGGTGAACGATATGCCGACCTGACTATTGCTTACCCGGATGTAAATTTCAGCCGGGACATTCCCGCACTGCTGGTGACGGTCTTCGGCAAAATTTCGATGGACGGCCGTATCAAGCTGACGAAGCTGAGCTTCTCGGAAGCATTCCGTTCCGCTTTTCTGGGGCCTAAATTTGGCATCAGCGGCTTGCGTGAGCAGCTCGGCGTATATGACCGTCCACTGCTAATGAGCATTTTCAAGTCAGTGATTGGTCTTAATCTGGACGAGCTGAGCGAGCAGTTTACCCGACAAGCCCTGGGCGGCGTCGATCTGATCAAGGACGACGAGATTTTGTTTGAAAATGCGCTGACGCCGATTGAAAAACGCGTCGCAGCCTGCATCAAAGCCGCCGAAGCGGCTGAGCGTGAAACCGGTAAAAAGCTGCTGTATGCAGCTAATTTAACTGGACCAACCTCGCAGCTCAAAGCGCAAGCCCTCAAGGCCATCGACGCAGGCGCAAATGCCCTGCTGTTCAACGTGCTGGCCTATGGCTACGATGTGCTGCATGAACTAAGCAGTGATCCCGCTATCTCGGTGCCGATTGCAGCCCACCCTTCGTTGGCGGGTGCTGCTTATCCGTCACCGCATTATGGTATTTCGGCATCGGTGCTGCTCGGTCAGCTCATGCGACTGGCAGGAGCCGACCTCGTGCTCTTCCCTTCTCCTTACGGCTCGGTTACGATGCCACGTGAGGAAAACATGGCGATCCGCGATGAGCTGATCACCCCTGATCTGCCGCTAAAGGCCAGCATGCCTGTGCCATCCGCAGGGATTCACCCCGGCCTGGTGCCGTTAATTGTGCGTGATTTTGGCACAGATGTTGTCGTTAACGCCGGGGGCGGCATTCACGGCCATCCGCTCGGCACCGAAGCTGGCGGACGCGCCTTTGTGCAGGCGATTGAAGCTGTGCGTCAGGCTGTGCCGCTGGCGGAATACGCCCGCACGCACCCGGAGCTGCAATCCGCGCTCGATACGTGGGGAGGGGAACGATGAATACAGCGAAGAAGCCCGTCATTTTTTGCGATTTTGACGGGACAATTACGAACAGCGACAATATTGTCGCCATAATGAAGCATTTTCAGCCTGCCGGCTGTGAGGCTATCATGCATGATATCGTGAACGGACACACGTCTATTCGTGAAGGCGTAGGCGCCATGTTCGCTCTGATGCCCTCCACGCAAAAAGATGAAATCATCTCTTATGTACTTGGACAAGCTGGTATACGCGAGGGCTTTGCCCGTTTTTTGGACTATGTACGGGAACAGGATATTGAATTTTTAGTCACCAGCGGCGGTATTGATTTCTTTATTGACCCTCTGCTGGAGCCTTTCGACATTCCACAGGATCACGTTTACTGCAATGGTGCCCATTTCTCAGGGAATCATATTGAGATTACGTGGCCGCATCCATGTCAGGAGCCATGTACGAACGACTGCGGCATGTGCAAAACAACCGTGATTCGCCAATACCCTGCCGAACAGTACGAACGAATTTTGATCGGGGACAGCCTGACGGATTTTGAAGGAGCCAAAATTGCCGACCTTGTGTACTCCCGTTCGCACCTGACTTTAAAGTGTCAGGAGCTGGGCGTAGCACATGTGCCCTTTGAAACATTTGACGACATTATTAAGGATTTAAAGCAAAAACAGGAGCAAGGGGTGCTGTAAATGAGCTATAGCTTGGCAGACATTACGTTGGAAGAAAAACGCCGCGCACTGGAAGAACTCGCTGATGTCAAGGAGCTATTCGCATCTCGCAACTGGTTCCCCGGCACGAGCGGCAATTTGTCGATACGGATCGGGGAATTTCATCCTGAACAATTTTATTTTGCAGTTACTGCCAGCGGCAAGGATAAAACCAAGCGGACACCGGAAGATTTTCTGTTCGTAGACCAGCACGGAAAAGCGGCAGAAGCCACAAACCTCAAGCCAAGCGCCGAAACGCTGATTCATTGTGAAATTTACCGCCTGATAGGCTGCGGAGCCGTTTTCCATGTCCATACGGTGTTCAACAATCTCATTTCCGAATACTACGGGGAACAAGGCTCTGTACCTGTGCAAGGCATTGAACTCATTAAGGCTTTTAACATTTGGGAGGAAAATGCAGCGATTGACATTCCCGTACTGCCAAATTACGCGGATATTGCTGCGATTTCCAAGCTGGTGCCAGGTGTGCTGAATGATCAGGTGCCGGGAATTTTACTGCGTAACCACGGCATTTATGCGTGGGGGCGTGATGTGTTTGAGGCTAAAAAGCATCTGGAGGCGTTTGAATTTTTGTTTGAAGCGACATACCGCTCCCTGCTGCTGAGACCTTAGTTATGAAGAATAACTTACTACATGCGCGCCTGCATTAATTGAAAAGTGCAAATTGAATGCAGAGAACGTAGCCCCAGCGAAAGCAGGGGAGCGTTCTCTTTTTATTAATAGAAGAGCAGCCTTGGACGTGAAACAAAAGTCCCGACTGCCTTTGTATCATTATTGAACCCATTTGATCATTTCAGGATGCTTTTCAGACTTTGTGCAGCTTCACGTGGGGCTTCTGCCCATGAGATGGCTGAAATGACTGCTATGCCATCTGCTCCTGCCTGTAGGACGTTTGTTGCGTTGTCCACCGTAATGCCGCCAATGCCTACCAGCGGAAGGCTTGCACCACCTGCACGTAGCCTGCGGACCAGCTCCGGTCCCTGCACAGGATGTGCATCCAGCTTGGAACGAGTCGGGAACATCGGCCCTGCGCCCACATAATCAGCGCCAGCGCGTACCGCCTGCTCCGCTTCCGTTAAGCTGTGTACCGATACGCCGATGATTTTGTCGCCCATTCGAGAGCGCACGTGGTCTGTAGGCTCGTCATCTTGTCCGAGATGGACGCCGTCTGCATCCACAGCCAAGGCAAGCTCGACATCATCATTGACGAGAAATGGAACATCATACTGATGACACAGCCTCCCGGCGGCTTGGGCAAATTCGTGCAAGCGACTTCCCGTCAGACAGTCCACACCCTTTTCACGCAATTGAAAAAGGGTCACACCTCCCTGCAACGCTTCCTCCAAAACCATCAGCGGATCACGGTCGCAATTCACACTGCCCATGACCAAATAAAGACGCAGATGCTCCCGCATACGCCCTATATCAACTCTTGGCATCGCTTTGTTCCTCCCTCATGGCCCTGCTCCATACAGACGCCCCTTCTCCTGTCCAGCGTGCGTTCCATGCCCAATGGTTCGTTGGTCCATGCCCACAGCCGATACCCAAGCCCTGCTCAATCGCCGCCTGTATAAAAGCCTTGGCCGTCTGCGCCGCCTCGGGTACACTTCGTCCTGCCGCCAATCCAGCCGCCAGCGCCGCTGAAAAGGTGCATCCCGTTCCATGGGTATGCGGGGTATGAATTCGGGGGCCGTCCAGTTCGGTAAAATTGCGCCCGTCGAACAACAAATCCACCGACCGATCCGCTTCCGCGCTGTGTCCTCCCTTGATGATCACGTAGCCGCTCCCTAAATCAGCCAGCATTCGAGCCGCTTCCTTCGCATTCTCGCGACTAGAGAGAACTAGTCCAGTCAACGCCTCCGCTTCCGGAAAATTCGGGGTGACTACCTTTGCCAAAGGTAATAAATACGATTTTAGCGTTTCCACTGCCTCATCTTGAAGTAGAGAAGTTCCGCCCTTGGCGATCATTACCGGGTCTACGACAACATTAGGCCACCGAAACTGGCGAATTTGCGCGGCCACCTGACGAATGACCTCAGCCCCCACGAGCATACCCGTTTTAACGGCATCAGGGGGTAAATCCGTACCTATGGACTGTAATTGAGCCTCTACCATGGCAACAGGGACAGGATGAACAGCTTGTACACCGCGTGTATTTTGAGCAGTAACTCCCGTCAGGGCAGACATGCCGTACACGCCCAGCTCCTGAAAGGTTTTTAAATCAGCCTGTATGCCTGCACCCCCTCCGCTGTCCGAGCCTGCAATGGTTAACGCTTTGTACACCGTATGAGTCATAGCTGCGCCCCCCTGACAACGTCTTGCCGCTTCCAATTCTGCCGCTCATTCTGAATCTGATTTTTGGTATAAAGTAAAATGAATTTCAATATCAAGCGAACCCTGCTCCTTTGATGACAGGAGCCTGCGCTTCTTTCCAGCCGAGAGCTATGGTTTTCAGCATGCACATGCTCAAGTGTATAGAACAACAAAAAAACACTATGCAAAAGCAGAGTGTTCCTACACTAAGGTCCCTGCGCTGGCATTATCCAACAGGTTCATACGGTCTACGACAGATTAGTCGTACTCTCAGCTTGCTTCCGCAGGCTCCCGTGCTATTTTTTTATAATCGTAACCCTTTATGCTGTAAAAAGCAACGTCCCCTATTGGGGACGCTCCAGCTTAAATTGCTCTCCGAGCTTTGCATAATCATTGCCGGCCAAACGACTCACCGGACGCAGCTCCTTGGCGATTATGTATGTATTTTGATACGCTTCCTCGGACAAATGATACTGCACCACGCGCCCGATCAGCAGATCGCAGGCAGGTGCGCCCTCTGTGCCCCCCAGCGGTATCGCCTGCTCCAGGACACATTCCATGCGTATTTTCGCTTCAACCACGCCAGGAACCACAATTTTTGTGCTTTTTATCGGCGTAAGTCCGGCTAGTGTGATTTCACTTTCCTCCGGCGACAGACGGGAAGCCGTCACATTCACCGCGCCCACATTGTCCTCATCCGTAATATGAACGACAAAGGCTTTTTGCTCCATCGCATTACGTGCTGTATCCTTGGACACCCCATCGACACGTTGCACGGACACAGACAGAAGCGGCGGCTCGGAAGCTACGATGGAAAAATAACTGAACGGCGCACCATTCAGCACCCCTTCATTGCTCAGTGTGGTCACAAAGGCGACTGGCCTTGGGATAATGCTTCCGCTTAACAGCTTATAATTTTCACGCCCTGTAAGTGTATCAGGATTTAACGATATCATTGTTTTTCCCTCCTATTTTTCAATTACATTTCCCTGATTATCGCGCACGGTAACCGTAATCCCCTCGGGTACAGCAATTGTAACGTCGAGCTGATGCTGAGGCTGCATAAAACGTGTCGGGATTTGGCTCAGTAGCACATACAGCGTATCTCCGATATGCTTAGTTTGATACAGCTCCTGTCCTTTTAATTCATCCTCGTTGCCTGTATAGACATAACTTCCGAACACATGCACCTCTGGTGAGGTGGTTGCGTCAATTTTGACCGCATAGGGATTTTCACCCTGCACGATCACCTTGGTCACTCCGACAGGCAGTTTTTCATGCCAATCAGGAAGGACCCTTGTTTCCTGAACCGAGCTCATCATATCCCTGACTTGCGAAGTAAGTCCCAGTGAACTGACCAAAGCAAATCCGATACAACAAAAAACCAAGACTGCTGTAATAAACATACTGAACAAATCATAACGGATGCGCTCACGTGTCCCTTTCCACGCCGTATACATTAAAATTTCGAGTCCCAGCAAAACAAAAACGACAGGCCACCACGTCAACGCCTGATCCAATATGCCTGCTCCCCAAAACTTGGAGGCAAACGTTACCCCTCCCAACAAGACCAGAAAAAGTCCCATCGACAGCCTTCCAACCTTCCATACCCCTTCCGGGGCGTTTGGTGCTTTGGAGGAGCTGCTTTTGTTGGATGATGTACCCAATATGCCTGTGGAGCCTCCTGCATCACCATGAGGATGATGGACTCCCTTAAAGGGAGCCTCACTCTTTGAAAACTCAGTATCCATCCTATTGTTTCTCCTTTACCCGTTTAGATTTGGAATTACCGATCATCATCCAAATACCACCGCCAATCAACAATAAGGATACGATAATCGTCCGTAGATACATGTCAACCAAATTATAAATCTCTCCGTTCGGAAACAGGCGATCCAGAGTAGGAACAAGTACGTTGATCAAGATGTAATAGGCACCCAGCAATAGCAACCCCAAGCCTACCCAGCGGTGATATTGAGCAAACATATCGATCACAGGCTTGTCAATCAACGGTTCCCGTCCATAGCGGCTTATTTGCTGCAATGCATCAAAAAAGCTATAGAACCAGACCACCGGAATCAGGAACAAAAAGAGAGACAATTGCAGCACATCCAGCACATAAATACCGCCTAAGAACAGAAGCATGAGCTGAAGACCCCGTTTTTGCAGACCGATATACATATGTCCCGCCCCGGGAAATACCGATAAAATGGTAGCCAGCATTTTGCTTCGCCGCCCCTCGACTCTTCCATGCTCCAGTTCTTCAAACAAAGTCCGATCCTGAAGGATTTCTCCCGCATGTTTACGATGTACATGCTGCACTGCATCAAACATACAATACAACCATATGATCGGCAACACGCCCGCAAACGCCATAAATCCCGATTCGTTTGTGATGCTGGAAATAAAAACGAGAATCGCTCCAAAGCCAAAGAAGGACATCAGAAAAGACAGACCACGCTGCATCAGCCCTAGATGAAGGTGTCCCAATCCCGGGATGAACGATAGCAATATGGTGAAAAAGCGTTCATTGTCCGAGCCTTTTTGAAAAGCAGGCGAACCTGCCAATCCGTAGTGTCCCTGCGCATATTGATGATAACCTGCATCAAAATCCGCTCCTGCTCCTGGTATATCCGTATCCGCGTTCCGCGCTCCCTCCGGAGCCTCGCCCGCCAAGCCTCCATCTCCATAAGGCGTACCTTGGGGGTAAAAACCATATGGATTGGGGCCTGCATGAGGGGGATACGGAGTAGCGACTGCACGAGGGTCATAACGCAACAAGCTAATAATGATATGCAGCATACTCAGCCCCCAGAAGAGGGCAGCAACAAGCATACTGCCCAATATAGGCAACTCGTCTCTTGAAACTACCGAAAAAAATAATCCTCCAGCCAAACATCCAAAAAACAAAATGGTGTATACAAACGCATTGGCTTTTCTGGTCCAGTAATAGTGTCCCACACCGGGAATCATGTTCAACAGAAATGCCAGGAGCTTGCTTCGTTCCGTATAAGGCACCGCTACACTTCCTTTCTAATCTTGCGATATTGATAAAATTCTCATCTTAAGGTTTGAATTTAAACCTTTTTATCTGCCACTTTCATTGATTTTAGGGCTTTAATTTGTCGAGCCAGCTTGTCGTAGCCCGCATGACCTCTTCACTGTAGGAGACGCGTTTTTTTGGAGGAACGGGCTTACCACTGGTTTGCGGCATCATTTTGTCAAAAGCACCGCTAGACAGTAGAATTAGCGTCAAGCTTGCCGCAACTACGTAGTGAAATACAGGCTTTTCAAACCAACGACGCTTTTTGACAATGGCTTGGCTCGCTTCTGCTTCCTTATTGGGAAGAGCAGCCATTACCTGATCTGTGAAGCGCTCCGTATCCATCCAGGCAGAACAATCTTCCAATGTCGACTCCAACTGCTCCAGTGCAACAAGATATAAACCCAGCGCCTGCTCATCTTCCAGCAAAAGCTTTTCCAGCCGTACGGATTCCTCTGTCGTGCAAGTTCCTGTAATATAAGCGTGCCAGTCATTCCTCTGTCCTTTAGTCCAAGGTTTATCATGTTGGTCAGTCATTGCCATTCCTCCTCCTTCCAGTGATTTCGAATCCACTGCCGTGCCCGGTAGAGTCTGGACTCTACTGTTTTTAAAGCTACTTGCGTCTCTTCTGCAATTTGATCGTAGGTTTTGCCCTGCATATAATAGGCCTTAATAATATCCTGATGCTGCTGGGGCAGCTGGGCGATTTTTTGCGATAATTCCACATTTCGCTCTTCGCGGATCAGACGGACCAGCACATCCTCATCCCGGGAAGGGAGCTGTACGAGGGTTTCTGTCACATCTATAAGCTCTGCGGGCCGTCTGTCCTGTTTGCGCTTGATATCCAGCGCCTTGTGGAGCGCAATTCGGGTCAGCCACGTTTTAAAACCTTCGTTCCGGTACTGGGAGAGAGACTTATACACCTGAACGAACGCTTCCTGCGCGGCATCTTCCGCTTCTTTGCTATCATGCAGCACCGAATAGGCCACATGATACACATGCTTGCTGTACAGCTCTACCATCTCACGGAACGCCTGCCGGTCACCAGACCGTATTCGTTCAATGATTCTCTCTATATCAATGACGCTCTCCCCCTTCCCAATACTATAGACGCCGGAGAATTTACTCCCCCTGCATATTTCGAAAAAAATATTTAAAAAGGACACACCCTCCTGTTGGAGTGGCGTGTCCTCTATCGCTAAAGCTGCTGTATGCTGGAATATTTTACTTACATACGTTTAGCTTATAGTTACTTTAACCAAGCGTATAAATCTTTCTGCTGCCTGAAAACCTCAGTCTATCACTTTAGCTGCGTCCGCTCCCACGGAAACGCTGAGCGTATTCCTTTGCATCCTGTGCATTACGGACACGGTTGCGGCTCCATTCCAGCAAAATGCGGTCAATATAACGGAAATGCACCTTCCCTGCAAACACCGCTTCCTTCAAGGCCAGCAAAATCAGCTCCTCGGGATAACGATCCTGATCCACCCAACTAGTGATCGTCTCATATTCCATCGGTGACAACGGTCGGCCGAATTCCTTCTCGAAAATCGTGAACAAATTCCGCTCCTCCGTAGGCGGAGATTCCGATATTCCATTCAGCACATCCGGTTTCCCGGCAAACAAAATATCATCTTCATCGTTCTGCTCTGTGCGCTCGGGTATCATACATTCCGCCAGCTTACGGTACAGCCCCGTTAGATTGTAGCGTTCAAATTGTACGGATGAGCTGCGATCTTCCACGGTATCAATCCGCAGAAAGCCTTCCTTCATTAGCTTGCTAAAATGGAGCGCAATTTCGTTCGCTGTGCATCCCATGCGAGTCTGCAATTGCTCCCAGGTTGGAAATTCATTGCGCTCGGCTTGTTTAAAAGCAAGCAACTGCATAAGCAGGAGCATTTCGCCGTCCGTCAGCCGAAGCGTCCGGTAATGCTTGAGCAGGGCGTAGGGAATCTGGACCATTCCAGCTTCCATAGCAAAGGCTACTCCCTCTGCCCACTCTGCCGATGATGTCTTGTCGAATGAACCGGTCATCGCTTACGGATACAGACGATACAGCATACGTGGGAACGGAATCGTTTCACGTACATGATCGAGCCCACAAATCCATGCTACCGTACGCTCCAGTCCCAGTCCAAAGCCGGAATGCGGAACGGTGCCGTAGGTGCGCAGATCCATATACCATTGGTAAGCTTCACGCGCCAGGTTATGCTCGTCAAAACGTTCTTCCATCAAGGATGGATCATCAATCCGTTGGGAACCCCCGATAATTTCGCCGTAGCCTTCAGGAGCGATCATATCGGCGCACAATACAACCTCTGGACGAGTTGGATCAGGCTTCATATAAAATGCCTTAATGTGAGTCGGCCAATGTGTAATGAACACTGGCTTGTTGTATCTCTCAGCAATAGCCGTTTCATGCGGAGCGCCAAAGTCCTCGCCCCAAGGGATATCGAATCCTTCTCCTTGAAGGAAAGCAATCGCCTCATCATACGTAATGCGCGGGAATTCTCCCTGAATTGGCTCCAGCTTCGAAACATCGCGTCCAATCGTTTCAAGCTCTTTTGCACAATTTTTCAGCACTGATTGTACGATATGACTCACAAACTGCTCCTGTACGCGCAAAGATTCCTCATGATCTACAAAAGCCATCTCCGGCTCGATCATCCAGAACTCAATCAGGTGACGACGTGTTTTAGACTTTTCCGCACGGAAGGTAGGACCAAACGAGTATACCTTGCCAAGCGCCATGGCTGCCGCTTCCATATACAACTGTCCGCTTTGTGTCAGATAAGCATCCTCGTCAAAATATTTGATATGGAACAGCTCTGTTGTGCCTTCTGCGGAAGAAGGAGTCAAAATTGGCGGGTCCACCTTTGTGAAGCCATTGCCGTTAAAAAATTCCTGTACCGCACGGATAATTTCCGCCCGTACGATCAGAACCGCGCGTTGCTTGGCGGAACGCAACCACAGGTGACGGTGATCCATCAGGAAATCTACACCGTGTTCTTTTGGCGTGATCGGGTAGTTTTCTGTCAAATGAATGATTTCGATGCCCGTTACCGTTAATTCAAAGCCGGATTGGCTACGCGGTTCTTCGCGCACAACTCCGGTAACATACAAAGAGCTTTCTTGTGTCAAGGATTTGGCATCATTCCAAATGTCCTCGGACACCTCGCTTTTCACGATAACCCCTTGAATATATCCGGTACCATCGCGCAGTTGCAGGAACTGGATTTTACCGCTTGATCGTTTATTATTTACCCAAGCGCCGATTGTAACCGTTTCCCCTACATGGCGGCCCACTAGGGCAATCGTACTTTTATTCGTCATGACCGTCTCTCTCCTCTTAACCGAAAATCAAACAGCCCTTCCCCCTGGGTCAGGCTGTTTGCTCTCGCTGTTTGGTACATACGGAACCTATTTAAGTGATAGCCCGTATGTATAAAGTTTAAACTTCGGGTCGAACTACTGAACCAGACGGTACGTGTCGCGGGCAATAACCAGTTCTTCGTTCGTCGGAACGATCAATACATCAACCTTCGAATTTGCTGTTGTAATCCGGCGAGGCTCGCCAGAACGAATAGCATTCAACGATTCATCCAGCTCGATACCGAGGAATGTCAGTTGCTCCAACACTCTCTTACGCAGAACGACGGAGTTTTCGCCTACACCTGCCGTGAATACGATCAGATCTACCCCATTCATTGCTGCGGCATATGAACCAATGTATTTGCGCAGACGGTATTCATACATTTCAAATGCCAATGTAGAATTAGCTTCGCCTTTTTCCATACCTTCCGTGATTTCACGCATATCACTGCTGATACCGGAGATAGCTAAAAGTCCACTGTGCTTATTCAGCATGGAATTGACTTCATTGACGGTCAATTCTTGCTTGTTCATCACATAAGGCACGATTGCTGGGTCCAAATCACCACTACGTGTCCCCATCATAAGTCCTTCCAGTGGAGTCATACCCATGGAAGTATCTACGGACAAACCGCCTTGAACCGCTGTTACACTACCGCCGTTACCGATATGACAAGTGATAATTTTCAACTCTTCCAAAGGACGACCGACGAATTTGGCAGCTTCCTTGCTTACATAATCATGGGAAGTACCGTGTGCGCCGTAGCGACGAACCTTGTACTTATTGTACAACACTCTTGGAATGGCGTACATATAAGCTTTTTCAGGCATCGTTTGATGGAATGAGGTATCAAATACAACAACCTGCGGAACATCCGACATATTCAATTCAGCCGCTTTAATCCCCATCATGGAAGCCGGGTTATGCAATGGCGCAAGGTCGAACAAGCGGCGGATTTCACTCTTCGCTTCAGGCGTTACAACCGCTGACTGCTTGAAGATTTCGCCTCCATGAACAACGCGATGTCCCACAGCCTGAATTTCGCTAGTGCTGGAGATTACACCATGTTCCGAATCTGTAAGTGCATTCAGCACTTTACGGATCGCTGTAGTATGCTCCAGAATTTCGCTAACCTCAGTGTATTCTTCTTTGTTGGTTGGCTTATGCGTCAGGATGGATGAATCCATACCTATGCGCTCGACCAAACCTTTTGCCAGAACGGACTCGTCCGTCATATCATACAGCTGGTATTTCAGGGAAGAACTCCCTGCATTAATTACGAGAATTTTCATACCCGGTCACCATCCTTGTCGTACTTAAAGAAGCCTTCGCCCGATTTCACGCCCAGATTACCTGCACGCACCATTTTCTTCAGGACGATGGACGGACGATATTTCAATTCGCCGAATTCACGGAACATGCGCTCCAGAGCAGCCAATACGGAATCCAGACCAAAGCGGTCAGCCATTTCCAAAGGACCGTTTTGGAAGCTGTAGCCGATTCGCATAGCATCGTCGATATCTTCAGCGGAAGCTACGCCCTCTTGAAGAACGTGAGCTGCTTCATTAATCAGCAGGCAAATGATACGGCTTGTTACAAAGCCCGGGGATTCATAAATCATTACCCCTTTTTTCTCCACTACTTCTTCAACAAACATTTTTGTGTTTTCAAACGTATCGTCCGAAGTTTTCAAGCCACGAATAATTTCCACAAGATCAATGCGGGATACTGGATAGATAAAGTGCATACCAATAACACGCTCAGGATACTTGGTCGAGCTGGCAAGCTCGGTCAGGCTCAGCGTGGATGTATTACTTGCAAGAATAATGTTGTTTGGACACACATAGTCCAATTCTTGGAAAATAGCTTTCTTCTCGTCCAGATTTTCTGTAATGGTTTCAATGACCATGTCACAGCTTCCAAGTTCAGCCAAATGGGAAACTTTCTGGATGCGGGATAAAATCAATTTTTTCTCCGCTTGTGTGATTGCCCATTTTTCCAGTTGCTTGTCCAGACTCGTTTCAATCATATTGTAGGCGTAGTCTAGTTTCTCTGGTGTCTGCTCTACCAGCAGCACATCAATTCCTTTGGACGCGAGCATTTCAGAAATACCCTGTCCCATGGTGCCGCCGCCGATGACGCCGATTTTTTTAAATTGCATGGTTCTTTACTCCACCCTTTCCTAGTCACTCTCTTATATTGTATCCTTCTTTGTCGAAAAATACATGTTTATGTCCCAATAGCTAATAATATCTTAGCACGGACTAAAAGTAAAAAAAAATAACCAGCACAAAAAATTATGCTGGTAATAGAGCATTTTCACTAAATTGACATCTAAATTGATCCCCGGACAGGGTTTCTTCCTTCATAAGGATGTCAAGAGAGTTGTCGAACACTGGACGATGCTTTTCGAGCAGCTCCAAAGTACGGTTATGGAGGTCGTCCATAATCTCACCATTTTCGCGCATGAGCTCTTCTTTCGTTACCATTTCCATGTTAATAATGCCAAGTGAAGTCAAACCGGAAGTCATCATCGTATGAACAATGTTCAGCGCCTGCTCAAAATCGTTGCTAGAGCCTGTACTGCGACCGCCATAGTACATTTCTTCCGCCGTAGCTCCTGCGAGCGAGATCATGATCTGCTCCTCCAGAAACTGCTTGGTATACAAATAATGCTCTTGCTGTGGATTGTGCCGCACATAGCCGAGCGCTTTCCCACGCGGGCTGAGCGCTACCTGGCTGACACTGCCCGGACGAACGATTTCAGCCATAATAGCATGTCCCAGTTCATGAATCGCTACACGTTTTTTCTCTTCCAGCGTTGATTCACGATCCGTTTTCTCACCCATCATCACCTTGTCAATCGCCATCGACAGATGCTTTTGCGCAATCGTTTCCTGTTCCTGTCTCATCGCATAGATTGCCGCTTCGTTCATAACACTTTCCAGCTGTGCACCGGAAAACCCGTAGGATTCCTCAGCAATTTTGTCCAGATTCGCATCTTCCTGAATCGGTTTGTTTTTGGCATGGATTTTAAGAATATGAAGACGGCCCTTCTTATCTGGCAAGTCCACTTGAATATGACGGTCAAAACGCCCCGGACGCGTTAGGGCGCTGTCCAGCATTTCTTTACGGTTTGTAGCCGCAATGATCAAAATGCGCGGAGTATCTACTGAATAGATGCCATCCATTTCAGTCAGCAACTGATTCAAGGTTTGGTCATATTCACGTTGCTGTCCACCCTCACGCTTGCCGCCAATCACGTCGATCTCATCAATAAATATAATAGCATTTTCCTTCTTTTCCTTGGCTGCACGAGTACGAGCCTCCCGAAACAGCTCACGGACACGGCCTGCACCAACACCTACGTACATTTCAACAAACTCACTGCCTGAAGCGGCAACAAATACAGAATTGGTATAGTGCGCAGCTGCCTTTGCCATCAGTGTTTTCCCGGTCCCCGGAGGGCCTGTAAGCAAAACACCTTTTAATGGACGAATGCCAAACTTGGAAATTTCATCATGACGATTCAAAAAATCCAGCGCTTCACGCAGCTCCTGCTTGGCGCTTTCTTGCCCGCCAATTTCCTCAAAAGTCAGCTTGTCCGGGCCATTCTTTTTACGTTTACGTTCTTGCCCGGCCCCTACAGCCAAGCCTCCACGTGCATGCATGAGCATTAACAAGCCGCTGAGCATCAAACCTACGATAAGAAAAGGGATAATATTCACCCCGATAAAAATGAGAAATATAATGGTGACCGGCACAATGCCGATTAGTGTTTCCTTGATCCATCTAGGCATTAGGCCATACCCCCATTTGCTGAGATTGACGTGGCAAAACGATAAACTTGGTCGCTTTGCCTTCGCTGAGTCGGATATAGACGTTGTTTGAATCCATATCGGTATCGGCCTCGATACCGGTTTTTTTCTTTTTCATCTGCTCAACGGTAGATGAAATTTGAGTGTATTTTTTATTCTCCATCGCTTCAGCTACCGGAAACATGGCCTCAGACCACCACTGGTTCAACGCTGGATTGGAATGATCCGCAATTTCCAGCTTAACTGTACGGCTGCCAATGATGGACTGTCCTTTTTGCTTAAATACATTGACTAATCCGGCGACATCTGCCTGCGGTTTGAGATCCAGATTCAAAACAACCTGATCCGGTTTAATATCTATTTGAGCGCTTGTGACGCCGGGATATTGGGAAACCAGTTTTTCCAGAGGACTCTGCATTGTAACCTGACGGTAAATGAACCACCCTCCGAACAACAGCGATGCTGCCAGAACCGCCGCAACAACGATAGGAACTGCACGTAATTTCAAATAACATCCTCCTCTCAAAATGTAAAACACAGAAGACACGGGACGAATGTCAACACATAAACCAGACTGCATGATCTATAGTGATCAGCAGGTCTTTTTCTATCATTTTTGTCTATCACTTATAAATTATAGTATATCATAACGTATATCTAATATCGAAGGCAATGTGTGGGGGAGTTGGGGGTAGGCAAAATCCTTGGTTATGGTGAGACGCTCCGTGAATGATTTGATCTTACGATCGCTGTTGCCATGGGATTCTTTTGATTATATAAAACATTTAACGGTTAGAATCCCATGACAAAGGCGAACGCTATCGCTTCTCCAGATTCAAATCCTCCACTCCACTCCGCTGCTGCACAGTCATAAAGATGAATTTTGCCCTAGGAGGGCAGTTGGGTAGGTAGGCAAAGATGCTTCGCTGGCTTGCAGCCAAGCTTCGCGAGGGGTGTTAGCTAAAAAGACGTAAATACGAAATTCCATCGTATTTACGTCTTTTTAGCGTGTAAAACCCAAAACGGAGATAAACGCAGCGGCGTCCGTGCCTTCTTACACCAGCTCTAATGAAAAGAGTGGTGCTTGGAGTGGCATCATGGCGGTCAGCCAGCGGAATGAGCCATTGAATCTGAAGAAGCAACAGCGATCGTAAGATCAAATGGACTACGCAGCGCTCCTAGCACTCCCAAACCACCATCAGCCACTCCCCACAGCACTCTAATAATTAGGCAAAATATACTTTATCCCCATCGCTCCCCCATCCGAGAAGCGATAAAAGGTATAGTAATGATGACTGCCGTCATCGTAAAACAACTGCCACACATATTGACCGTTAAACACACTCGGCTCAAGTCTTACAATATCTATACCTGGAAGCTGTTGCTGGATCATGGCTGTCATTTTTTGCTCGTCGACTCCGTTTTTCAGTAGCTCGGTATGAACACTGCTATTATCTGCGACAGGCACATTAGGTTGACCCTCCACTTTTTGAAAAGGGACCCACACCATAATATTTTCATTCTGAGCATTTTTCCCTTGAACTACCCAGTATACCTGATCCCACACCGACTTCCACGTCTGAGTCGTGGTAACCAGACCACCCGATTGTTTGGCCTTTACGATAGCGGCATTTCTCTCAGTCACCTGGTCTTGAGTAACATAGGAATAATACCAGAAAATGCTGACCAGGATCAGTATGACGGCCAGAATGGCGACCACTATCCATTTTTTCTTATTTTTCAAACCTGTGCTTCCTCTCTAAGGGGATGTGACACCTGAATTAGCGCGACAGCAGCCCTTCAAAGGCGGCTTGTGCCTCATGCTTGATACGTTCCTCATCCATAGTCAGGCACTCACCGTTTTTCACAACCTGACGACCGTTAACCCATACATGGGCTACGTCTTTGGCGCTTGCAGAGTATACCGCATGGGAAATGAGATCCGTACGCGGCAAGAAATGAGCCTGATTGAGATCAAGCGCGATAAAGTCAGCCTTGTTGCCTGCTGCCAGCGCCCCTACCTCATTCAAGCCAATCGACTTCGCTCCGTACTCCGTTGCTAGACGCAACGCCTCACCCGCAGGAACTGCGGTTGGGTCGCCAGATACTCCCTTGTGAATGAGTGCAGCCAGACGCATTTCCTCGAACATATCCAGGTTATTGTTACTGGCGGGACCGTCTGTTCCGAGAGAGACAGTAACGCCTGCACGGAGCAGATCAGGCACTCTTGCCACACCGCTCGCCAGCTTCAAGTTGCTGCCCGGATTATGCGAAACCGCTACACCACGTTCAGCCAACAAAGCTATTTCTTCGTCATTCAAATGAACAGCATGGGCAACAAGCGATGGACGGGAGAAAAAGCCGAGCTTATCCAAATGCGCAACCGGGCGCAAGCCGTAGTCGCGTACGTTTTGCTCTACTTCGGCAATCGTTTCGGACATATGCGTATGCAACGGTAAGTCCAACTCATGCGCAGCCTGCACGAATTTTTCGATAAACGCAGGCGGACACGTATACGGCGCATGCGGAGACATCATAGTCGTAATGCGACCGTCTGCTTTTCCATGCCAATTACGCGCAAAATTCACAGCCTCAGCCAGCTTGATCCGCTGCTCTTCCTCCGAACATAATCCAATCGTTCCACGCATCAGACTGGCACGAATGCCGGACTCTTCAGCTACACGAGCCACCTCGTCCATATGATCATACATGTCCAAAAAGGTGGTTGTACCACCTTTCAGCATTTCCAGCACGGACAAGGACGTACCCCAGTACACATCCGTAGACGTAAACTTGGCTTCCATCGGCCACATTTTTTCCTGAAGCCATACTTGAAGAGCCAGATCGTCCCCATGCCCGCGCAGCAGAGACATCGCCGCATGACCATGTGTATTAATCAGGCCAGGTAAAAACAGCAGCCCGTTACCATCAATTGCTTCCGTCTCTTCCTCACCCGCTGGCAAAGTCTCGCCAATATAGGTAATGCGGCTGTCCTCCACGATCATATAGCCGTGGATTACCCCCGCTTCCGGTCTGTTCACGGCAAAAGAGCCGTTCTTAATCATCCATTTATTTTCCATCATGTTGCATATCTTCCTTTCCGTCTTCCAAATAATAAGCGAGGCTTAACAAATCTGTTGTAAAATCTGTGACATGTATTCGAATATTTGCTGGTGCTTTGAGAGTGGTCGGGGCAAAGTTCAAAATCGCTCCAATCCCGCTATTTATGAGCCTGTCAGCCACGTTCTGAGCTTCAAAATCCGGTACGGTAATAATCCCGATCCGAATGTTTTGTTCCTTCACGGTCGCTTCCAGTTCATCCATTGGCTGTACGACCAGCGTATTGATCTTGGTTCCGACCTTATCTGGCACAGCATCAAATACTGCTACAATTTTCATATTGTCTTTTAAATAAGCATTATAATTCGAAAGGGCTTGCCCCAGATTACCTGCTCCGACCAATACCACGTTAATTTGCTGATCGATTTTCAGGATATGGCGTATTTTCTCGATAAGATAAGTAACATCATAGCCGATACCCTTACGGCCAAAATCTCCAAAATACGCTAGATCCTTACGAATTTGAGCCGGATTCAAATCCAGTCTTTGTCCTAACTCCTGGGAAGAGACCGTAGCCACCTCCCGTTTGTGCAGTGCATTCAGATAACGTAAATATACGGGTAACCTCCGTACGACAGCCTCTGAAATTTTATCTGATTTCATACATGCTCCCCCTAATTGTAACGGATATATATAGATGTCCGTCCGTTATACCTCTGTCTCCGGGGCGGATTGGAGCCACTCGGCGATACGGGGCACCATTTGCTCCGTCGGCATATGCTCCATTTTTGGTCCCGGTAACGAGTACAAAAAGTGCTTCCCGTAATAGGATTCGATCACACGCGTATCATAAACGATAACAACCCCGTGGTCGCTCGCGGTACGTACCAAACGTCCAAATCCCTGTTTGAAGCGAATGACAGCCTGTGGAACAGACAGCTTCATAAAAGGATTTTTCTTCTGCTGCTGGAGCAGCTCACTTTTAGCCTCCAGCAGCGGGTGATTGGGCGGTTGGAACGGCAAGCGGACGATAGCCAGACACGTCAGCGCCTTGCCCGGAATATCGACGCCTTCCCAAAAGCTGCTGGTTCCCAGCAACACAGAAGCTTTAGCTTCCTGAAAACGTCGGGTCAGCTTGCTGCGACTCCCACTGTCCACGCCCTGCCCCAGCACGGTGATGTCACTGGATGCTAACGCCTCCTTAAGCGGCTCATACACCTGCCGGAGCATGCGATAGGAGGTAAAGAGAACGAGCATTCTCCCCCGCGTCGCTTGGGCAGTCGCACCTAGCGAGCTGACGAGCATATCTACAAAATGCTCATCTCCTACACTGCCCTTCACGCTCGGGAAATCCCTTGGAATGACTAGCAACACCTGATCCCTGTAGTTAAAGGGTGACGGGAGCTGCGTAGTCATCAGCCGCCCTTGATCTGCGGCCTCCTGCAAGCCGAGCTGATCGGTCATGTACTGAAACGACTTATCCACCGACAAGGTAGCAGACGTCAGAATAATGCTCCTTTTCTTGTCAAAAAACATTTCTTTCAGCTGGCGGCTCACATCGACGGGCACCGCATAAAATTGTAGCGACTTGCTGCGGAACTGTCCGCTCGCTTCGAGCCAATATACGGTCGTCTCATCATCCATCCGCATGAAAAAGCGCAAGCTTTCCCTAATGCCTGCCAAATCCTTAAGCAGCCCCGTAATATCTGTAATGAGGCTGTCAGCCGCATAATCGTCATGTTCTTCCTTCACATCGAGCATCAGCTTGTCGCCCCTGCGCAAAATTTCGCTCATCGTTACATAAAGCTGATTTTCCAGCGCAGCAGCCTGATCCCACTTGGCAGGCTTGGCCGACGGCTTGAGACGGGAAGAAAACTGCCCTGTTTCGCCCGGTGTCGCATCACTTCGCTCCGGCAGCATGCCAAACAGCTTGTCGCTCAGCAGATCCCAAGTCTCCTTGACCTCCAGCACGAGCGGATACAGTTGGTCAATGGTAGAAGCCCAATCGGTCGATTTCTCATGCCCCGACTTTGCCAACTGCTGACGCAGCGAAGGCAATTGTCCGTTCTTGCTGTCCTTGAACAACCGGGTCAGCGTATGCACGAGTGTGAAATATTTCATATGCATGCCCAGGTGCTTACCAGCGACTTCCTCCAGATGATGCGCTTCATCAATGACCAGATGCTCATAGCTCGGCAACAGCTGATGACTCGCTTTTACGTCCGTAAAAAGCTTGGAATGATTCGTAATGACCACATCGGCTATTCCCGCCTCGTGGCGCGCACGATGATAAAAGCATTTGCGAAACCATGGACAAGAACGACCAAGACAGGACTCTGAATCACTGGCCACCGTTTCCCAAAAATCTCCGCCACGATTGCTCAGATTCAATTCTTCATCATCACCGGTTTCTGTTAACGTCAGCCAGACAATCATCTGGGCCGCTGTAATTAAATCTTCCTTCGGCGTTGCGAAGTCTCTTCTGTTTATTTTATGTTCAAACTTACGCAGACACAAATAATGTCCCCGGCCCTTAAAAATGGCAGCCCGGAACGGGAAAGGGATCACCTTGGTCAGCATCGGAATATCACGCTCGCGTAATTGCTCCTGCAGGTTGATCGTATGCGTACTAACCATGACTCGCTGTCCATTTTTCACACTGTGATATAGCGAAGGGAGCAAATAACCGAGGGACTTGCCTGTCCCCGTACCCGCCTCGATCAACAGGTGCTTGTCCTCACTCAGCGCCTGATTGACACCCTCAATCATTTGCGTCTGCGCTTCGCGTTCCTCATATTGGCTCAAGGATGAACGTAAATTGTCTCGCACATCATCCATGTATTCCTCAAAGGAAACGCCTGCCAGCGGATTGGGATCGTCCTCTCTGCGAGGGGCATTTAGCTCCGTCCAATCCTCTACCTTCAGCGCAAGCTGACGAAAAAACTGATGACCTTCCAAATCCTGAATAGGATCATGCTCTTTGTCTTCACGCACCCCGTCCAAAAACCATCCGAGGTCACTGTCTTCCTCCGCGAACAAATCGCTGAGCCGCTGTATCGTAATCAAAGGCAGCGCGTGAAGCTCATCCAGACATTTTAAAAACACTTCAGCCGTAGCCAACGCATCGCTGTCTGCCTGATGAGGTCGGTCATGCGCCAGCCCGAACTCAGAAGAAACAAAACCCAACTGATAGGAAGATAGCGATGGAAACATGATTTTCAGAAAATCCATCGTATCCAAAATTCTTCCAGTAAACGGCAAGTACCCGCACCGATCCAAAGCGTTTTGCAAAAAATTAAAATCAAACGCCACATTATGACCGACCAGCACGACATCGTCCAGCATAGGCACAAGCTCCATCATCATCTCTTCAAGGGCAGGAGCCTCCTTGACGTCATCGTCTGTAATCCCGGTCAACCCGGTAATAAAAGGCGGAATGGATCTGCCAGGGTTCACATAAGAACCGTAAACACGGGAAATGCTGTTATCATGATCTATAATTGCAAGTCCGACTTGAATGATGTCATCCGCGGACTGGGTGCCTGTCGTTTCAAAATCCAATACCGCAAATTTCATTCGGGCTTAATCCTTTCTTTTGACACATACAAAAATAATAACTCTGTATAACAGCATATCAGAAGATCGCCTGTTTGGAAATTAAGGCAGCCAAAAAAGACGATGCACACACCGCCTGTGAAGGTGGGCATGCCTCGTCTCAATCGGAAGTCTGACAACTACAGCCAGGTCATCATGGAGCTGTCGTACCGAAGCATTTCGGCACCAGACAAACAGGCCTCCATATTGTGCAGCGGCTCGAGCAATGCAGGATCGAACTGATGCGCGAGAGCAAAACATTTTTGCGCCTCCTCTACATCAGCCTGCTTCGCCATAAGACAGCCCAGAGCATTATAGATGACCGCTTTCAGCCCGGACTGCTCTGTCAGGTGCAGCACCTTCTGAAATTGGCTCACAGCCTCCGCTGTATCCTCCAGTTGAAAATACGCCATCCCCATATACATACGGCTCTGCCAGCTGTTCGGAAAATGCTGTAGCACCTGTTCAAACTGACAGATGGCCTCAGGATACATGAGCAGTTGGTAATACCCTTGACCCCGAGTAAAGGCTGGCAGCTCCTTTTCAGGCAGTGCCTTTTCAGATAGCTCCGTGCCAGACATACAAGACTCTGTGGAAAAACCGGCAGCCCGCAGGCGAACCATTTTTTCCTCAAAGGCCAGCCATTCATCCATAATTCCATCACTCATTCTCCGCAGCAAACTCCAGTGCTGTAGCAACTCCTGCCTGCGGGAGCCCTGGGCTGATGGGTAATGCTTCACGATATCATCTAACATGCTGTTCATTTCTGCGAATACATGCTGGAACATGTGCATCCCGCCCTTACGAAAGATGGATTAATACACTCACATCTTTCGCTTAAAGGGCGGGTTTCATCCGTACTCCCATTCATTACAAGATCGTGGCGTGTACTTCCTTGTTGGCCGTTTGGGCCGGTTTATTATGTTCATCGACGAATACAACGGTCGGTTTGTATGTTTTGGCCTCTTCATTCGACATGGAAGCGTAGGAAATAATAATGACCGTATCTCCAGGCTGCACCAGACGCGCTGCTGCGCCGTTGAGACAAATTACGCCGCTGCCACGCGGTCCTGGAATAACGTAGGTTTCCAGCCGGGCTCCGTTGTTATTGTTCACAATTTGTACCTTTTCATTCTCCAGCAGATCGGAAGTCTCCATTAAATCCTCATCAATGGTAATACTACCCACATAGTTGAGGTTGGCTTCGGTAACCGTCGCCCGGTGAATTTTGGATTTCATCATCGTTCTAAACATGGGAGAGCACCTCCGCCTTCTGTATTCTTATATTGTCAATCAGCCGGGTGTTCCCAAACTTTACAGCCAGGGCTACAATGATGTCTTCTTCAACATCGCTTAGCCGCTGCTCGGGAGGAAGGGGCTCCAGGCCGGGGAAGGTTAAGATTTCAATGTAGTCAATGTCTGCCAAAGGTGAAGAAGTAATAGTGGACTCCACCATTTGGTACAGCTGAAGGATCGTAAGCGAGTTTTGCACAACATCCTCGCTCACTTCACACACCTTACGCAGTGAATGTGACAGTACCAACGCCTGCTCTCGCTGTTCCGCGCTCAAATACACATTACGCGAGCTGAGGGCCAAACCGTCGGCCTCTCTGACGATGGGGCAAGGAACGATGGTGACATTCATATTGAGGTCGGTCACCATCTGCTGGAGCACCGCTACCTGCTGCGCGTCCTTCATGCCGAAGAAGGCCAGATCAGGACCTACCATATTAAAAAGCTTGGCAACCACGGTGGTCACACCGTCAAAATGCCCTGGACGTGAAGCACCACATAACCGATCCGTTAAAGAGGATACGCGAATTTTCGTACGGGTTGGCTGCGGATACATTTCTGCTACAGTTGGCAAAAATACGATATCCACACCTTCACGCCGCGCCACCTCCAAATCACGCTCTTCATCGCGGGGGTAGCTGTCGAGATCTTCATTAGGCCCGAATTGAATCGGGTTGACGAAAATGCTCAGTACCACCGTATCTGCCATTTCACGCGCTTTGTGCATTAAACTTGCATGGCCTTCATGCAAATACCCCATCGTCGGCACAAAGCCGACTGTATGTTGCTGTGTAGCAGCACCAAGCTGCCGACGTTCAGCAATTGCCTGTCGAAGCTGAGCCACTTCTCTTACGATAATCATGACCGAGATTCCACCTTTGCCTGCTCTATCTTGTGTCCGTAGAGAGCCTCTACAACGCTGTCGTCGGCGCTGAACACATGCTCTTTAGCCGGGAAGGCTCGTCCCTTCACATCGCTCACATACTGCTCAATGCTGGTGCGAATCAAGCCGCCAACATCGGCATAGGTTTTGACAAAACGTTTGTTGTAATAAGGTGAAGCATATTGAATCAGATCGTGATAAACAAGCACCTGACCGTCACATCCGCGTCCTGCACCAATTCCGATGGTCGGAATGGATAGTTCTTTGGAAATAGCCGTTGCCACTTCCTCAGTCACCAATTCCAGCACGATGCCAAAGGCACCCGCCTGCTCCAGCGCCTTGGCGTCTGCCAGCAGCCGCCGTGCGTCCGCTTCGTCCTTGCCTTGAATGCGGTAGCCGCCAAGTTGATTGACCGACTGTGGTGTAAGACCGATATGACCAAGTACGGGCACGCCTGCCTGAACAGTCGCTTTTACGACGTCGGCAATCTCTGTACCGCCCTCCAATTTGACAGCATGCGCATGTCCTTCTTGCATCAGCCGACGGATGCCCTGAAGGCTTTCCGATACGCTGCTGTGATATGTCATAAACGGCATGTCCGCTACAATAAACGTATGCTCCGCGCCTCTGGCTACCGCTCGGGAATGATACACGATGTCATCCAGTGTTACGGGAATGGTCGAATCATAGCCGAGTACGACGTTGCCCAGCGAGTCACCCACGAGAATCATGTCAATTCCCGCCTCTTCGGCTATTTTAGCCGAGGGATAATCATAGGCGGTCAGCATACTCAGCGGAATGCCCTCCTGCTTCATTTTTTTCATTTTCACAATATTCAGTGCTTGCTTGCCTGCCATGGTACATGGCTCCCTTCCATCTTTTTTTGGCACAAAAAATAACCTTTTATGAGCGCCTGTACAATTGCGTCATCAAAAGGTCCGAACAGCCAAAAAAGACACTCATTTTGAGATCGTCCCTTCTGTCTCGGTCCTGTTCGGCTCAGAGCAGAATCCAACGTAACCTTCAAATGAAGTTATGATGGTCTAACTTGCTTGCAGTGGTGGAGCATGTGCCCCGGAGTGCAGCTCGGACCGTCCGATGCCGCCTCCTGCACAGTATAACAAAAAACATCCGCTTTTTCACGTGAAATTTTGCATAGAAAAAGAACAATTATAGTCGCTATGCTCAGCTAAGGCTACCCCTGCAATTGTACATCACCGGAAACGACCTGTATTCGCTCTCCTTGCTTCGTTTCAATCACTAGCGCACCGGAAGGGTCCAAACCAACGGCTGTACCTTCCACCGCTTTTCCTTGTCCCGTATGTGCCCGCACGAAGCGATTCATCGTCACGGATAGCGCCTCCCACAGCATAGCAATAGGCTTAAAGCCCTGATCCGCATATAGCGCACATAGCTGCTCCATCTCTTCGAGCACAGCGACAATCAGTGCAGTACGATCAATTTCGCGACCAGCCTCTATTTTCAGGGATGTCCCCAACCGTGACAGCTCTTCTGGGTAATCCTCTGTATTTAAATTAACATCAATGCCAATACCTGCAATACAGTAGCGGACCCGTTGATCCTCTGTTGCAGATTCCAGCAGAATACCACACACTTTGCGCCCATGAACAAGCAGGTCATTCGGCCATTTGATGCCAGCTTCCACACCCGTCAACCGACGAATGGCTCTGCATACCGCTACGCCTGTAAGCAGCGTTAACTGTGGAGTGAAGGCCAAGGGCTGGCTTGGTCGCAACACAATGCTCATCCAGATGCCTTTGCCCCGAGGTGAAAACCACTTTCGGCCCAAACGTCCCCGGCCCGCCGTCTGTTCCTCCGCCAGAACTACCGTCCCCTGCTGTGCACCCTCTTCTGCCAGACGCATCGCATCCTGCTGGGTAGAGACCGTCGAGTCCAGCACAACTATACGTTGTCCGAACGATTGGGTATTTAGCATATATGCCAGTTTAGAGACTTCCAGTCGATCGGGTCGGGACACAATCCGATAACCCCTACGCGAGGAAGCTTCAATGTTGTAGCCCAGCTCACGCAGTTTGTTGATCTGCTTCCATACGGCTGTACGGCTCACCGAGAGGCGGCGGCTGATTTCCTCCCCGGATACATAATCTGATGTATCTTCCTCCAGTATGCCTAACAGTCTTTCATGATTATTCACTGCTCATCACCCGTTTCGCTTCTTGAAGCAATGCTTCTGTTACATTTGGAATATCTCCGCAGGCGGTCGCCAGCAAAAGTCGTTCCATTGTCTGACCGAGCCAAGGACCACCCGGTTGATTCATCGCCTGAACCAGTTCATTTCCTGTAATATTTAAATCTTTGATACGAACGACTGCGGTTTGCTTCGTCCACGCTTCTGCCAGTTCAGCCATTCTCGCTACTTGCTTTTCTGCCTGTGGCGGTAATTTGCGGAACGAAGCAGGCAGTGTTTTGTAAAGCTCAAGCCAGTCTGACGAGGTATCCCGTCCCCATTTAATTAACAGTCGAATCCAACTACGGCGTAGCGCCTCATCGTTGATTCCTTCATCTTCCACTGAAGTGGAACTGTCTGCTATCCCAACAGCCCTGTCCGTTAGCTCACGCTCCCATTCTAACAGATGTACCAGCCGCAAACGTACAGCGTTGGAGAAAGTCCATGCTCTTAACAGCTCATCCGCTGCCTCTGAGGTAAGTCTGCAAGACAGCAGCAGCAAACCCCATCGTAGTTCTTCCGGCAGTTGTACCATCCCGCTAAGCGCCTGTGCTTCACATTGTTCCCAGGGAACGGGAGCCTTCGTACGCGCGAGCAAGCCGCTGCGACCCAGCATTTCCAGTCCACGCAACGGGTCCGGTCCTGCCAGCATCTTTTCCAGCTCAGCCCGCACGCGTTCCATCGCAATGTAACGAAGTCCCTCTTTACGACGGATCATGCCTTTCCATGTGTTGTAGGCTATACGAAACCGGAATACGGAGGCAAAACGAATGCAACGCAGCATTCGCAGCCCGTCCTCTTCGAAACGTTCCTCGGCTCGTCCCACACAACGAACAATAGCGGCGCGTAAATCGGCTTTCCCTCCGAACGGGTCCACCCTTTTCCCTTGTTCATCCATTGCAATCGCGTTCATCGTGAAATCCCGCCGCATCAGGTCTTCGCGGATATCCTTCACGAAAGCGACTTCTGTCGGACGGCGATGATCGGTATAACCGCTCTCTGTTCGAAAAGTGGTCACCTCGAACGGATGCCCGCCCTGCATCACCGTAACCGTCCCATGCTGAATTCCAGTCGGAATGACATGGGGGAACAGTGCTATGACCTGTTCCGGTTCAGCCGATGTGGTCATATCCATATCATGAATAGCGCGTCCTAATAGTTCATCCCGCACACAACCGCCGACCCAGTAAGCCTCGTAGCCGGCTGTGGTTAGCGTATGAATGACTTCCTTTCCATGAAGAGCCATTTCCGGATCAGCATATTGCCAAGTGTTTATTTTCACAGGGTTTCCCCCTTTGCTTATAAAGTTTTCAAAAGACTTAACATACAAAAAACGGACGCGAGTCCGCCTTCTTAAACGCTCATCGGTTTAAGATCCGGCACCTCGCGTCCCAACACACGGTAATATATTTCCTCATAATGACGGGTAATCAGCTTATCACAGAATACAGTACGAGCCCGCACCAGACAGGCTTCACGAAAACGCTCTGCCATCGCTTCGTCCGATAACAGCTGCACCGCATATTCCGCCATCCTCTCCGTATTGCCGATTTCAGCAAGATAACCTGTACTCCCGTGAACAACCAGCTCAGGCACTCCTCCTGCCTCGGAACCAATCGTTGGTACTCCACAAGCCATCGCTTCCAGTGCAACCAGTCCAAAGCTTTCTTTTTCCGATGGAAGCAGCAGCACATCCGCCATGGAAATCACTTCAGCGATCTGATCCTGCTTGCCCAAAAAGAATACTTTATCCTGCAAGCCCAAGCTTTCAATTTTGCAGCGAATTTTTGGAAGGTCGGGTCCTTCCCCAACCAACAGCAGCTTTGCAGGTACTTTGCGTTGCACTCTTTCAAATATATCCAGCACGTCCCCCACTCTTTTGACCGGACGGAAGTTTGAAATGTGCATCATAATCTTTTCATTAGGCTGGGCAAAATCTCTCCGTAGCGCAGCTGCATCCCGCGGATAATACACTCTTTTATCCACAAAATTGTAGGTCAAATCAATCGGGCGTGTAATCTCCAGCGCATCTATCGTCTCCCGAATCAAATCCTTCGAAACCGCTGTTACCGCGTCACTTTTGTTAATCGCTAGCCGGATTAGATCCTTCAAAGATTCATCCTGCGCCAACACCGTAATGTCCGTACCGTGAAGCGTGGTTACCACTTTGAGATGGTCACCCACCATTTCTTTGGCCAAATAAGCACATACCGCATGCGGTACGGCATAGTGAACATGGAGTACATCCAAATTTTTCATTTGTGCGACCTGAGCCATTTTGGTCGCCAGCGACAGATCATAAGGCGGATATCTGAATACATAATAGTCGTTAACCTCAACCTCATGATAAAAAATATTTTTTTGGAATTCCCCGCCTAATCTGAACGGAATACTGTTGGCAATAAAATGGACCTCATGCCCTTTTTCGGCAAGCAGCTTGCCCAGTTCTGTAGCCACTACGCCGGAACCGCCTAACGACGGATAGCAGGTAATTCCGATTTTCAATTTGTCATTCAAGTTAAGCTGCCTCCTTCCGTCCACCGGTAATGACTTTTCAATGTCGGTGCCGCACCAATCAGTGCGTATCTATAACCGCTACACGAACGGATTCTGTTTATTGTTTATGTGTCTGGATTTTTATAATCCCTTATGTGAATAGCTTAACCAGATGAGGCGTTTTGGACGCAAAACCCTCTGCATACGAAATCAGCTTACGCTGACCCAACAACGAATCCCGGGCTTTTACACGCTCGACATACCCCTGGTTTAATGGCGTGGATACCGTGTCTTTACCCTGTGCAGCCTGAAATTGGGAAGCATAGCATAGTAATGCCTGCTCTTTGGCTTCAACATGCTCCGTAATGTCCACAATCAGATCCGTTCTGCCGATATCATTAATGAAATAAAAATATAATTGCTCGACCAGCACCGCAGGCTGTTCCGGCATCAATCGCCGCAGCTTGGCGTTAAACACCGCTTCCTCCACCAGCTTGCTACACATGACATGATCCGGGTGCCGATCCTCCCAGTAGGGAGCAAATACGATTCTCGGAGCATGACGCCGAATTTCCGTGGTCACTGCGGCTACATTCTCAGGTGTCACATACAAACCTCGATCAGGCAGTCCCAGATTCGTCCGCTCAGCAAGGCCCAGCACTTTTGAAGCGTCCTCAGCTTCTGCCATGCGGGTATCTACATCGCCATTGGATGACATTTCCGCACGCGTCAAATCACACACGCCCACCCTTAAACCAGCGGCTGTATGCTTGGCAATCGTACCTCCCATACCAATTTCAGCATCATCGGCATGAGCTCCAAAAATCAATATGTCCAGTGTCATTTTATACCATCCTGCTGATCAATGCCTGGTTTATATTTATGTACCAGCTCACGCCAAGCAAAGTCGCCCCGGTCCAGCGCTTTAACCAATATTTCAGCTGTCGCGACGTTCGTCGCCAAAGGAATACCCTGTACGTCACACAGACGCAGCAACGCATTAATATCCGGCTCATGCGGCTGTGCCATTAGCGGATCACGCAGGAAGATAATCAGATCCATATCATTTTGCGCGACCATGGCTCCGATTTGCTGGTCCCCTCCGAGCGGTCCTGACATGTAACGGTGAATTTGAAGCTTCGTTTGCTCCATAATGCGCAGACCCGTTGTACCTGTTGAATACAATTGATGTCCTGTAAAAACATGCTCATACGCGGTTATAAAGTTAACCATTTCATCTTTTTTGCGGTCATGCGCTATAAATGCAATCTTGAACATTCGAAATTCCCCCTGCCTCATTCTGTAATCACCGTTCGTCCATTCATTCGCGTTATTCTTAATCCATGTAATGCTCAAATCCATATACAAGTCCAGGCTGCTCCATTACCTTTTGAATGCCGATTTTGACGCCGGGCATGTAGCCTGCTCGTTCGTAAGAGTCCTGACGAATCTTGAGGGATTGTCCAAATCCTCCAAAAATAACTTCCTGTTGTGCGAATACACCCGGAAGACGGACACTGTGGATACGGAAACCTTGGTAGTAGCCGCCGCGTGATCCTTCGAGCGTTTCCTCCTCCTCCGGGCTCCCTTGACGCAACTCCTGACGCTGCTCAGCGATCAGTTCTGCGGTCTTAATTGCCGTTCCCGATGGCGCGTCCAATTTCTGATCGCCGTGATATTCGATAATCTCCAAATGAGGGAAGTATTTAGCAGCTTGAGCAGCAAACCGCATCATCAAAATAACTCCTATTGAAAAGTTAGGCGCAATCAGACCGCCAATTTGCTGTTCCCGACACTGCTTGTCCAGTTCATCAATCTGCTCCGGTGTAAATCCCGTTGTCCCGATAACAGGACGAACGCCATGCTTGATGGCAAGCGTTGTATGTGCGTACGCAAAACGAGGACCTGTAAAATCTACCATCACATCCGGACGACTATCCAGCAAAGCCTGCTCAACATCCTCCATAATAGCGACGCCCGCTTCCGGAAGTCCGACGAGAAGGCCGGCATCACTGCCGGCATGCGTTCTGTTTACTGCAGCTACCAGCTGAAGTTCTTCATCCTGGAGAACCAATTTTACAACCTCACGGCCCATACGACCAGCTGCTCCAACGACAGCCACTTTTATTTGCTCTGGCATTCTTACAACTCCTTATGCATCAATTCATGCTAGATCTGTTCATTCATTTGCTGGCATAACTTCTTCATGAGATTGGCAAGCTGTTCATTGTGAGGAAACAACGCAGCCGCCTCACGAGCAGCCTGCACAGCCAGCTTATATTCGTTCATTTCATCATAAACCAATGCAAGCAGCATAAAAGCGTCACCACATAGCGGATCAAGGGCAATCGCCCGTTCAAGCAGCAGGATTGCATCTCTGCGCACCTGTGGCGTAGCTCTGTCGACATCCAGCATTTTTCTGGCCTTCTCCGTCTGCTGTCTGGCCTCCAGCGTATGCAAATGCAACACATATTCATCCTGCTGCGGAGCCAGACGAACTGCATCGCCCGCATAAGCAAGCGCTTGCTCTATCCGCCCGCTGCGGGCATAGGTGACCGAACAGCGGAAATAATGCTCCGCGTGATCAGGCTGGGTGGAAATCGCTTTTTCAAACCATTCCACGGCCTGCTCAAAATCGTTCTGTAAAATACACTGATAAGCTTTCTGAACGTATTCCTCCGCCTTCATGACACTGCACCTCCGGGTAACCGGTTTGGTACAGCATATGTACAAAACGCCTAAACGGTGTCCTTTTTGGTCCAGCGATTTGCATCACGTGTGTTAAATTTATGCATGACCTTATCATGAGCATCGGTCAAATTAATACCAAGCGAGTTTGCAAAGCAGACCGTGATGAACAAAATGTCCCCCAATTCCAGCTCAATCGAATTGTCGGCCTCATCCGTTTTTTTCGGTTTCTCGCCAAAGGAATGATTGACTTCTCTGGCCAGCTCCCCGACTTCCTCGGACATCCGGGCCAGCATTGCCAGCGGGCTGAAATATCCTTCTTTGAATTGGGAAATATATTGGTCTACCTCACGTTGAATTTCATCAAGCGATTTTTCCATGAAACACAATCCCCTCTAATGTGCAGGTTTATTCATATGTTATCGTAAAGCACATTTGAAAACAAATATTTTTTAATGTGAAATTACTCACGTCTTGTAATGGTCTGTCTTTTAAAGCTACCATAAAAAGGTATACTAAACATAAGGATCTACGATCTGCTCCAAAATCAATATCAAATCGTTCATCTTAATTTGCCATTGTGAGGGATTATATGAAAACATCCAAGTCTATTGAACAGCTTAAAATCATATTACCCATTGTGCTCGGCACTGCTATTTATGCATTTGGCCTGCTTTATTTCATTATACCCAGCAAGCTGATGGAAGGCGGCATCACAGGCATCACCCTCCTGCTGAACTATGCTTTCTCGATATCTCCATCCCTCTCCACATTGCTCCTGAACATTCCTCTATTTTTAATTGGATGGAAAATGCTTGGCGGCAAGCAAATTATTTATACCGGAGTCGGCATCGGGGCGCTCACTTTTTTTCTGTGGTTGTTTGAAAAAATGATTCACCTCGGGTGGATGGGCACATTTCAGACTGAACACGATTTTATACTTTCTTCATTATATGCCGGGGTTACGCTCGGGGCAGGATTGGGCATCGTATTCCGGTTTGGCGGTACCACTGGCGGGTCGGATATTATTGCTCGTATTTTGAACCGGAAGTTTGGATGGAGTATGGGGAGAATTTTGCTGGTGATTGATATCGTCATCATCGGCGCATCGCTGCTGTACATACCCAAGGAAAAAATCCTGTATACGCTGGTCGCTGTGTTTATCGCGTCCAAGATTATTGATTTTATACAGGAAGGAGCCTATTCAGCCAGAGCCTTCATGATTATCAGTGACCATACGATGGATATTGTGGATATTATTACACAGGATATGGATCGCGGTGTTACTATCATTCCGGCTATAGGGGCATTTTCGAAGCAGACCAAGCATGTTGCATACTGCGTGGTATCCCGTCAGGAAATACGGCGTTTGCATCAAATTGTGAAGTCGGTTGATCCACGAGCGTTCATCATCATTCAGGATGTGCATGATGTACACGGGGAGGGCTTCAAAGAGGAATAGCCCGGAATTCCGGGCAAGTGGTCAGGCGTATATTCATTGGATCAATGGCAGCGAAGTTCGTTGCAGCATTTCAGTCTTAACTGGAGAAACCGGATCGATATTTACGGTACCCCACATAAGCAAGTGTCAGCAAAATCATCAGCCCGATTGCCAGTTCTGCTCGTCGCTCGCTTTCATATGGGATGAATGGAGCCAGCGCAGTAGCGTCTTTTTCACGTCCAAACAAGGCATTAAACGTCGGGTTTCCCTGCTCTAGTGCCCCTCTAATCGCTGAAGCATCCACATTTTGCTGATTTCCCAATCCTTTAACGTAAGAAATCCATGAATCTGCTCGAACAACCTCTGTTGTTTTACCGCTGATCAACGCCGCCGTCCGGATCGTCTCGTAATGATCCTCCAGCACTGTTGCTCCAGCAGCGAAACCTTTCATATTTCCTTTAGCAAACTGGCTATTTAAGCCACTGATATCTTCTTTTAAAATTTTATAATACTGCTGCCATAAAGGCTGGCGCGGATGTGCAATCGCATCTGCCGCAAGTCGCAAATTGGCAGCGGCCTTCACCCATTCATCCGGCGATGCTTGCACGGATTGTGTAGCTTCCTGTACCTCAAGAATGCTGCCGGATAAAACATGAATGGCCTCCACAGACAGTGCAGCCTGTACCTGACCCGTGCTGAACCATCGGCTTACCTCCGCTACATCGGCGCGTGCTTTTTCAATATTCCCATCCATTACATCCCGGTACAACATCGCAGCCGCACGATCCAGTTCCTCTATTTCCTTTGCATTACTGGTGGACTTGGGCTGATCCCGCGCTTCCGCAATGCCCGGAGGGAAACAAACGGAAAGCGACAAGACCATAGATAATACAACTCCCCAAACGACACGCAGCACACCACGAAACGCCTGACTCAAAACCATGGGACATCCCTCCTCACCTTACTGTATGGCAAGGTTACAGGGACTAGAACTTGGCTTTAGCGTGCTGCTATCTTCCAGGGCAGGTTATGCCCGTGACAAAATAGGAAACATCAGTTTATGTTCTGTACATATACTTTCATTGTTAGATCTATAAAATAGTGTGGTATCTTCTTGATTCAGAAGAGAAATTTCGCAACCGTCCATCGGCTCTGGCGTAAAGCCGAAAATAATTTTCTTCGTTTCTTTTTCCATGACTACAGATAAAATCATTTCTATAGGAATATCCCCCGTTCCAAAAATATCGTAACAATTCATGATATTTTCTTCGAAATCCATAATGACAATCGTGTCATACAGAGGGATATAGAACACCTTATCTTTAAAAAAAGAGATGCAATAGAATAATATTAACCATTCACTGCTTTCCATGGAAAAATATGAATAAGGATTTAAAGAGGAACATTTTCTTTTCAATAGCTGTAAATCTGACGTCGCTTCCATGTTCAATTTTTTAACTGGAACGTCCATGCTTTTAATGGGTGCTTTCCGGATACATTGATACTCTTGTGCAGCAGAAAAACCAAATTTAGGATAAAACTCCTTCACATCATCATTCGCAAAAAGATACATTGCATCACAATTCCCATGCCAATCCTGTAATACACGTTCTATCAAAAAGCGACTCAGTCCTTGATTCCTGTAGTTAGGATCTGTCATTACGGTTCCGATTTGAATAAATTTCTTCTGTTCACCTGACAAACTAAAATCCATCAGACTCACAGATACATTAGCCACCACGCAATCCCCATCTAACAGTACATAAGGAATATATTTTTCATCCCAGAATCCTAATTCATGCCAAACTTCAAAATTCAGATCAAAACTTTGTTTTGCTAATTGGTTAAAGCTCTTTCTTATTTTAAGATCATCACGAATTCCCTTTTTAAATCTATATTCTTTTTTATTTATAACGATATCCATCAATAATTCTCCAGTTCGTAAAAATTAAATCATAAAATTAATATTAGACTATTCCAATGATTTGGCCTTATTAAGTGAGGAAGCCATTCGATCACGCACATACATGGCAAGCCATGAGGCTGCGATACTGAAAAGGGTCAGCATATAGGTAAAAGTACGCACTTGTGGTACATCATCCGTTAGCGTCCTCGGAAGATACGGATATATGCCGAATGTATAATCGACCGTATCATTTAACAGTGTCCACAAAGCTGCTACGCACAGAGCCGCCCATTTGCAGGTAAAAAAACGAACGAACAGCAAGGCTTCGACTGCCATTGCCGTATGAGATGCTACCAGCATCCAATCCTGCCATATCATATGCCCTCCCTGCGCGACACCCCAAAAAATAATAGCTGAGGCCCAGATGCCGTATTTTACACTCGTAACCACAGCTAACGCCTCCATCAGCTGGCGAATGACCTTCAGGCGCGGAGGATAAAGCAGAAATAATACAGAAATCGTAAAAAACAGGCTGGCCGTCGGACTATCAGGTACAAATACAATCTGCCATATCGGGTGGTAGTTTAGCGTGTATTCCAATTGCCCTCCATACCATATGTACCCATACACGGTTCCAGCCAGGTTACACCAGAACAACAGCCACAAAAAAGGCCGGCTCGTCAAGAACGACCGGCTCCATAAATAAGACAACGACACGTCCTCATCCTCCGTTCATACGATAGATGCCCCGTACAGGCTCCATCCTACATTGACTATATCATATAAAAGCGTATCAAAAAAACCTGGCCTCTGCTACGGTCAGGCTTGATGATTATAGTCTTGTATTGCCAATTCGTCTGTTACCCAAGGTCAGATCTCCTGAAACGGCTCAATTGATCGCTTTCAGTTCATCCGTAAGATGACGAAAAGCTACTTCATCTCCGGAGGCCAGCGCCTCATCAATATCCTTGTAGAGCTTTTCACTCCGGTGTTTACGTAATGCCTCGTCCAAAACCATTTCAGCAGACAAACCCAACATTACTTCATAAGTAACCTTCATTTTATCCATAGGATGCACCTCCAACATGAGTTTAAGAGATCCTATATTCTTTTCCTTTCGTTACATAGCTGAGTGCCGTACGTGACATCCGCTGCAAATCTGCGTCTGTCAATTCTCGCACCACTTTGGCAGGTGTACCGAGAGAAAGAGTATAGGGTGGTATTTTGGTATTTTCCGTAACGACCGACCCTGCTCCTATTAAAGCATATTCACCAAGCTCAGCTCCGTTGAGTACAATAGCCCCCATACCGATTAAAGTGCCTTTGCCTACCGTACAACCATGGATAACCGCAGCATGTCCCACCGAAATATCATCCGCCAGTACCAGGGGCTGGTCCGTGTTCACATGTCCCACGACACCGTCCTGGATATTGCAGCGTTCACCGATGATGACAGGCGCCATATCCCCGCGCAGTACGGCATTGAACCAAACTGAGGAATCTTGGCCGATCATTACCTTTCCGACAATTTTTGCTCCTTCTGCCACATAGACAGATGAATGGAGCTGTGGCATGTTCCCGTTATAGTGAATCAGCATCAACTTCACCCTCTCATTTTGGGTGAATTCTACCAACATGTATGCTGCTTGTCAATGGAGCCGCATGCCCGTGTCGTTCCGCCCAATGCGGCACTCCCCTGCCAGCTTCAGCCCCCAGGCGGTCATCTGTACAGATGGCCCCGTCGAATGCTCACCCAGACGAAGCATACCCAAGTGGAGCATCATTCGTATAATTCTCTGATCAAAGACCGAACGGGGCGTATCATAATAAAACGGTCTGATCAGCGGGCCGATATATACATAAAGTGACTCCGAGGACGTCCAAGGCCTGGCACATTCTCCTATCCAGTAGACCAGAGAAAGTAGATTGGGAACGGCTCCTTTATACAACCTTAACCAAAACCTGAATAGCTGTATCATCTCATCCTCGATCGCGTACTCCCTGCGTGCCTCCCCCTTTGCCGTCAGCACAACACGATCCCCCTTCTCCTCAATAAACCTGGAGTGACGGGCATAATCATATAGCAATGCCATTCGGTCGGGATAAAACTTAAAGGAGGAGCCATATCCAAAACGCCAGCCCCCTTTGCCCAAAAGCGGCTCCGCAATATGCAAATGCTCCATCAGCTGCTGCTGATTGCGACGATACCAAGCCCCCTCGGGGTTAAGCGGAACTTCATGCTGCTCCATGTACTGAAGGAAAAGTCGTAAATCCTCCGCCAAAAGATGTCCTTCATCCCGGTACGACGTTGGCTCACTTACCCGGATCATTCCGTTTTGCAAGTCTTGCACCATGACACGACGGAAACGCTCCTTCATGTCCAACGGAATTTGATACAAATACCTCGTATTGTGCGTCGAACCGTTGAATAGCCAGCCACTGTTGCGTAAACGGGCCACGATGTCCCGCGGTTGCTCACCGGAATCCCCATCCTCCTCGGCAGATTGTTTGGCAACCGCAATCAATTCCTCCATACTGAAATAAGGTCGGTCATCGAATAGCAGTGTGTTCAAAAACCTTACCTCTGACAACTTCAGCTCCCTGACCTGCATCTCAAAAAAACTGCTGCTGCCGAGCTTTGTCAAAATGCCCTGGATCAGCTCATGTTTGGAATTGGGCTTACAGTCACATTCGTAATACACCGCGATTCTGTTCAAATGCACAATATCCGCAAATGTCAGCATATCCGCCAGATTCATCGTTCCATCGCCTCGTCACTGGACTGTCATCCGGAATTGATTCTTACCTGTTGTACCCACAGCTTTGACGGAATGTTCAGACTCTAAACCTCTTTTTTGCAAAGCTATAATTAAAAAACAAAAAGACCACAGCTTCTACACTGAGTAGTGAACTGCACCCCAATTGTTAGACACCATCTAACATTGGAGGTGCAGTTTTTCTATGGCTAAGTTTAGTCCGGACGAAAAATTACAAGCAGTTATGCGTTATCAAAATGGATCGGAAAGCATGGAATCGATTGCGAAATCGATAGGACTCCATCATACTGTCCTATTAAATTGGATTAGACAATACGAGTACCATGGTGAAGAGGTCTTTAAAAAGCGCTATACATCGTATTCTGTACAGGATAAACTAGACGTACTTAATCATATAAAAAAATATGGAACGTCTATTAGAGAGACGGCTGCGGTATTTAATATTGCGAGTCATAGTACCCTTTTAAGCTGGCAAAGAAGCTTAGAATTACATGGAATAGACGCCCTACAACCAAAGAAAGAAAGGCCCTCATCCATGAAAAAGGATACTAAACAACTGAATGATACAAGGCCTGTAGAGGGATCTGTAGAAGCTTTGCAAAAAGAGGTAGGACGTTTGCTTATGGAGAACGCTTATCTAAAAAAGTTGAATGCCTTAGTTCAAAACAAGGAAAAATCACCAAACAAGACAAAGCGCAAGCAGTCTATGAACTAAGGAACGAATTTTCGGTGAAAGCACTCCTACAGTTTGCAGATATCCCACGTAGCACGTATTACTACTGGGTGAATACATTTGATAGGTCAGACAAAGACTCTGAGTTAAAAGACATGATTCAAGCGATTTACGAGGAGCATCAGGGGCGTTACGGTTATCGCCGTATTCGAGATGAGTTAGTGAATCGCGGTCATCGTGTTAATCATAAGAAGGTGCAACGTTTGATGAAGGTATTAGGCTTAAAAAGCCTGGTACGCATGAAGAAGTATCGTTCATATAAAGGCTTGATTGGCAAGATTGCACCAAACATTTTAGAACGTAACTTCCACGCTGAAAAGCCAAATGAAAAGTGGGTTACCGATATAACTGAGTTTAAATTATTTGGAGAAAAACTATATTTATCTCCTATGTTGGATCTTTATAATGGGGAAATCATTACGTATACGATCGGCTCAAGGCCAGTCTATTCCCTGGTTTCAACGATGTTAGATCAATCCTTCAATCGACTAAAGGATGAAGATACGCCCCTGATTCATTCCGATCAAGGTTGGCATTATCAGATGAAACAGTATCGTCACACCCTCAAAGAACGGGGTCTCAAGCAAAGTATGTCCCGTAAAGGTAACTGCTACGACAATGCCGTCATCGAGAACTTTTTCGGCATCATGAAATCTGAATTTCTGTATTTAATGGAATTCGAAAGTATCATACATTTTAAACAAGAGCTATCAATATACATTGATTATTACAATAACAAGCGAATTAAGGCAAAACTAAAAGGCATGAGTCCGGTACAGTACCGAACTCATGCCCAACAAGTTGCCTAATGATATAACCTGTCTAACTTTATGGGGTCACTTCAAAAGGTTCGTGGTCTTTGGTCAACCTTTTAAGTTACAATCGCCTTTTTCCTGTAAATGTCTGGTGCAATTATACAACAGCGGCGTCCAATCCGTATCCTCACGCTGGAGAACACTCAGTGACAGATTACCAATTCGTTCGGTAAACTTTTCCTGATACAAAGCCTTATACAAATTAGCCAAAAAACCGCCATGAGAAACGACCAGCAGGTTCTTGTCCCTGTTTTCCGACCAAATGGCCTCCATAAAAGCCAATCCGCGGAGTTGAAGAGCTTCATCGCTCTCCTGTCCCAGATCCAGCAGATGCCAGTCGCTCCCCCACTTCTGCTCACGCCCGACCTGCGTCATGCCCTCGACCTGACCATAAGCACGTTCTCTCAGCCGATCGTCTGGCTCCAGCAAAGGAAGATGAAGAGCAGATGCAATAATCTCTCCCGTCTCCTTGGCTCTCGAAAGGCTGCTTGTAATAAGTCCATCCCAATGATAGGACTCATCTTTTAAGCGCTCTGCCAACAAGCGTGCCTGCTGGCGCCCTTCCTCATTCAACGGAATATCACTGTGGCCCTGGATTTTACCTACCGCATTCCAATCCGTTAATCCATGTCTGATCAAGCCAATAAGCATCGTGTTGTTTCCTCCGCTATTTAGTTATTCAGGCATTGTTATGAATCCGTATTGGAGCCCAGCTGTGCTGCTAATTTCTAACCCGTCTCGCACGATGAATCCAGCCCAGAGAAAATAAGGCAAGCGCAAGTGCCAACACAGACAGCAACATCCAATATTGCGGGTAAGTAGGAACAATGCTTGCAACCAGCGGGTCCATAATGCCACTATTCACATCTTTAATGTGGTATTGATATTGTGGAGATGTACTTGTAGTTTCCAGCAAGCCTGTCGGTAAAATACCCGTATCCATGACAGGTGCCGCTTGAGGAGGGTTTTCTTGAGAGGAGCTTCCATTCCAGTTCAAAAACAAAAAGCTACACAAAAATACCGCCAAAAATCCGGCGATCCACACGGACATATACTTACGAGATGCAGGGTTCACACGCGCACGCCGATGCTCGCCGGGAACAAGCCACGGTGACTCTTCATAAATCCGATCCATGACCCTGCGATTCATTGCTTCCGCCTGCTCATCTGTTATCTCAAAGGAAATATCGCGAATAGCGGATCCACTTTCTTTTGACAAATTCCACTCATTTTCTTTCGAACCATGCTCCCATCCGGCAGACGAGCTTTTGGCCCGTCTGTGCTCCGAGTCTTGTTTCGATACATTTTTGCCTGTAGCGAACAAATCCTCAGCGTCCCTGGATTTCATTGGCTGCTCATCCCTTCGTTTTCCTCATAGAGAGGCTCAAAAAAATAAGGCTCCAACTGCGTCTTCACACTGGTTCTGGCCCGGAAAAGCAACGATTTCACCGCACTGACCGTCTGCCCCAAAATCGTAGCAATCTCCTGATAGTCCAATTGCTCGTATTCACGCAAAATCAGCGCAGACCGCTGCTTCTCTGGCAATCTGTTGATCGCTTCACGAACCATCTCTACCTTCTCGCCGCGAAGGACGGCTTGCTCTGGAATCACATCCAATGGAGCAACCGGCACATAACCGCTCTCCTCCAATGGAACCTGACCGCTACGATGCTTGCGAAGCTCGCTCAGCACCGTATTACGTGCAATCGTATATAACCATGTGGAGAACGATGCATCTACCTCGCGAAAAGAGTGAAGGCTCCGGTACGCTTTATAAAACGTCTCCGAGCATAAGTCCTCAGCAATCATTTCCAGGTTCGAACTTTTTAGCATATGATAAACAAAAGCTAAAATTTTACGTTGGTGCCGCCTCATTAATTCTGAATAAACCTCAACATTTCCTTGTTTGATTTCCTGAATCATCTGGGAATCTGTCATCATCCGAGTGAGACCCTCCTCGCCCATACATGTGCTGTTCTCCCATCCGATTCTGTCTATATATACCGAACAGGCCAAAAAAAGTTGCGCACTCTGCGCAAATGGATGAAACAGCATCATGGAACATTTGTTTTTTTTACCCTATGTAGTGCCAACAATAACGGTGCTATCCCCAACATCCACAATGGACTTTCCCATTGTACCACAAAATAGTCCTCAGTAAAAAAGTCCAAAATCCCCATGATTTCCAACACAGGCTACGTAACGCTAGCGACTGTTTCTGATATAAGGCATTTCCGATTGATTTTAAGTTTTTTGAAGATAAAGTGACATAATCTTGAATCTGTCCCTTTTGAATATGCTGGAAGAATAATTACCCGCAAGAAAACGCTTTAAAAAACATTGACAAAATGAAAACGTATACATATAATAAAAGTACAGTATGGTTTCTCTCCACTCCTATCCTACTCAGCTACTCCATAAGAGCAGCTACCACCCGGGGCTTTACCCGGGTGGTCTTTTTTTTGTTTTGACGGATTGTAATATGAAGTGCGACACCTACTGGAAATAAATAAAAAAGGGCCCATGGCCGGATTCGTGTAGAATGAAAGTTCCTACACCCACATTCACACAAGGAGAATCCACCATGAGCTACTCACATCTTAGCATAATCGAACGAAGCAAGCTAGAAATCCTGCATCAGCAGGGGAAAAGTTCAAGAACCATCGCTGAGGAACTGGGGCGACATCATGCGACCATTTGCCGGGAAATCCGTCGGAATGCTGAGCTAGCGTCCTACGATGCACAGCGCTCCCAACATGGTTACGAGCAGCGCCGTAGAGCCTCCGTACCCCAAGGAAAATGGACAGAGGAACAGGCGGTAAAGCTCGAAGAGAAGTTGCATGCGACGTGGTCACCTGAGCAGATCGTGGAGCGTTTTAGAGCAGAAGGCCAGCCCACCGTGGGCTGCAAAACCATCTATCGCTGGCTCTATACAGGCCGCCTGGCCCAAGCGGACGTGAAGGTGCTACGGTACAAAGGTAAACGGCAACAGCCTGCTGAAAAACGAGGGAAGTTTGCCGTGGGTAAGTCGATTTCCGAACGCCCCAAGGAGGTGCGTTCCCGGGACACCTTTGGACACTGGGAGCTAGATACAGTGGTGTCTGGTCGTGGGAAAAGCAAAGGTTGTGTGGCAACCTTCATTGAACGGAAAACCCGTCTGTACACCGCGATTCAAATGCCTGATCGCACGGCATTGTCGTTGGAGATTGCCTGTGGCGTTGCGGCTTCTCAGTACCCTGCCGGGGCGTTTCAAACCGCAACTGCAGATCGAGGCAAAGAATTCGCCTACTATGCAAACCTGGAAACCACACATGACGTGCAGATCTACTTTGCTGACCCATACTCTTCCTGGCAAAGAGGGGCGAATGAGAATGCGAACGGCTTGCTTCGAGAGTTCTTTCCCAAAGGTACGGACTTTGCCCAAGTATCCGATGTAGCATTGAAGCGTTCGCTTGATTTAATCAACCATCGCCCCCGAAAATGTCTGGGGTGGAAAACCGCTCACGAATCTTTCACACAGGAACTGTCGCACTTGGCTTGACAATCCGTCTTTTTTTAAAAGCCTTAGTCGGCTTTAATTTCTTAGATTATTATCTCCATTTTTCGTCTAACAACAAAACTCATTTATCAAACGCTATCTATACCCACTAAACTGGCTCATAGACCTTCGAATAACGTAGCAAACGGGCGAAAAGAATCTCCGCCCGCCTGTTTTAAATCTTTTCCTACTACTTTACTCCCAGAAAATGTGGTGATTTTAAGGCGGCCAGTAGCGGAGCGGTCCATTTGAATCTGGAGAAGCGAAGCGGTGCTATCCGCCTTAACCAACAATCACACTTTCCTTTCTATACCACCACTTTATAGCTCATTGAATCCAGCAACGCCTTGGCGCGCTCCCAGTCCCGTTCTTGGCGGAAGGAAAGCCGCATAATACCAGGAACATCCTCCCGGCTTTCAATGATTTGCATATTGCTCAGGTTAATGCTGTTATCTCCCAGCTCTGTTGCAATTCGACCGATAATTCCCGGGGTATCCGGTACATCAATATACAGATCAAACGTTGAGACGATGACACCTTTGCGGCGTTCCGGCAGCTCACTGCGGAAATGCCCCGCCGTCAAAAACTCGTCAGCGATTCCCTCTCCGTCTTGTATTCTCAGTAAATGGGTAAAACGCTCAATCTGCCCGTTCCACTCTTCCAGCAGACCTAGCAAAACATCACGATTGCTCAGCAAAATGTCCCGCCACACAATCGGATCACTGGAAGCAATTCGCGTAATATCGCGAAAGCCGCCAGCAGCCAGCGTACGGTACAACGGATTTTCGTCATTGTGCTTGCGCACCTGATTCACCAGCGCCGCTGCAATAATATGCGGAAGATGGCTGATCGCCCCGACAATGTCATCGTGCATATCAGGCTGGACACGCACAATCTGAGCTCCTGTATATTTCAACAGACGCTCCAGCGAACTGTATGCTTCCTCAGGCACACCTTCTGCGGGGGAAAGTACATAGTAGGCATTCTCAAACAGTAACGCAGAAGCAGCCTTCACACCGGAACGCTCCGAGCCGGCCATCGGATGGCCACCAATAAAATAAGCATGTCGCAAAGAGATTTCCGACGCTTTTTTGGCAATCGACGATTTTGTACTGCCTACATCGGTAATAATACAACCCTCTTTAAGCGGCAACCTGCTTAACAGCTCCAGATAATGCTCCAGTAAGCCGACAGGTACGCATAAAAAAATAAAATTGGCATCCTCTGCCGCCTCTTCAACCGAAAGAGTCACAGTGTCCACGACACCACGGCTCAACATCGGCTCCATGAGTTCGGGGAGATGAGCATGACCGACAACGGTAATGCCCGGCTTCCCTTTAAAACAAAGCGCAAGGGACCCACCGATCAATCCCACGCCGAAAATGGCAATCTTCATCAATTATCAAATCCCATCTGCGGAAATTATAGACGCGCTTTCGCCGCTTCCGCCCCCAGGACCTGTTCCAGCGCACGGATAAACCACTCATTTTGCGGCTGTGATCCAACCGACACCCTAATGTATGTCGGATATTTGTGATGACCAGCGCGAATAATCACGCCTTTACGAAGCAGCTCCTGAAATACCTCACCCGACGGGCGACGTACATCCAGCATAATAAAATTACCATGTGCCGGAAAATATTCCAGTCCAAGACGCTTTAATTCATTTTGCAAATAGGCTCTGCCCTCTGCGTTGCGGTCACGGCATTCCTGCACAAAATCCTGATCTTCCAACGCCGCAACCGCCGCAGCCTGTGCTACCCGCGAAGTATTGAACGGCTCACGAACCTGATTAATCAGGCGAATCGTTGCCACAGCTCCCATACCGTATCCGATGCGAAGCGATGCCAGACCGTAGATTTTAGAGAAAGTGCGCAATACAACCAGATTTTCATAGGCTGGCAATAAACGAATACCGTCTGGATACGTGCTATCCGTCACAAACTCGAAATACGCCTCATCCAGCACAACCATAACATGCTTCGGCACCCGATCCAAAAATGCGATCAATTCTGCTTCAGGTACAATCGTGCCTGTCGGGTTGTTCGGATTACAGATCCAGATCATTTTCGTACGGTCGTTAATCTGAGACAACATGGCTTCCAGATCATGCACCCCGTCACGCAAAGGCACCTCAACAGCAACCGCTCCCTCAATCTCTACATTGCTCTTGTATACGGAGAAGGTCTGATCGGCCATGATACTTTCTTCCCCGGGAAGAAGAAAAGCACGCGTAATCAACGCAATAATCTCGTCAGAGCCACAGCCATAAATAAACTGATCCTCTTGCAAGCCCGTATGTTTAGCCAGCGCCTGTGTTAAAGCTACCGCGCTGCCGTCAGGATATACACTAATATTCGCAAATTCCTCCTGAATGGCCTGCAATACTTTAGGAGAGCTGCCATACGGATTTTCATTCGAGGCGAGCTTGATTACTTCATCAAGTCCCAGTTCGCGCTTCACATCTTCAATCGGTTTACCGGGCTGATATACCGGCAAATGTACAATATGCGGTTTAGGTTGCATACCCCTACCTCCTCTAATCCATTCAAAACTATATTCGCTGCTTTCTATATTGACGCAAGCTACTGCTTTAATTGTGCCACAAAATTACGAATTTGCAAAAGTCCCTCTTCTCTGCGCGCAGAATCGTCCAACAGCGGGATCGCTTCCTCCACCTGACGCACAATGGCACTTCCGACGACGACTCCATCACAGATGTCTGAAAAACGGGCTACCTGCTCCCTAGTAGAGATACCGAACCCAACCGCCACCGGAATATCCGTATGCCGCTTGACCTGCGCGATGAAGCCCTCTATACCCTCAAAAAATGAAGCTCTTTCCCCGGTCACACCAAGGGAGGATACACAGTATACAAACCCGCGCGCTTGACGAACAATTCGTTCAATCCGCTGTTCAGAAGTTGGAGCAACCAACGGAATCAGATGCACACCAACCTCTGCTGCCCGTCCTCCCAGCTCTTCTGCTTCCTCAAGCGGAAGATCGGGAATAATCAGGCCGCTGATGCCATGCTTCTGCAAGCCTGCAAAGAAAGCATCCATGCCCATCTGCAACACAGGATTATAATATGTGAACAAAATAAAAGGCAGGCTTGATCCCGCCGCCCGAGCCAGAGAAGCCGTCTCCATACACGTGCGGATCGAGATCTGCCGTTTCAACGCACGCTCAGACGCACGCTGAATGACAGGTCCGTCAGCCAGCGGGTCCGAATATGGAACGCCCAGCTCTAATATATCGGCTCCAGCCAATTCCAGTTGCCGAATGATTTCTACCGTCGTGTCCACATCCGGATCGCCTACCGTCAGGAACGGAATTAATGCCGTTTTCCCTCCATTTTTGAGGCGTCTAAACACCTGATCAATTAAATTCATGACGGATTTCCTCCCAAATGCTTAATAATGGAGTCCACATCTTTGTCACCGCGACCCGACAAACAGATCACAATAATATCATCCGCCGTCAAGGTAGGTGCCAGTTTAACGACCTGTGCAACTGCATGTGCCGACTCCAACGCCGGAAGAATACCTTCCGTACGGCATAACAATTGGAGAGCATCCAGGGCTTCCTGATCGGAAATCGGAACATACTTGGCCCGCTCAATATCCTTCAAATACGAATGCTCCGGCCCAACCCCCGGATAGTCCAATCCCGCCGAGATGGAATGCGCAGGCTGTACCTGTCCGTATTCATCCTGAAGCAGATAACTCATAGAGCCTTGGAATACACCTTGCGTTCCCTTGCTCATCGTTGCTGCATGAAATTCCGTTTCCACGCCTTTTCCAGCCGCCTCGACGCCAAGCAATGCTACCTCGTGATCCTCGATAAAAGGATAGAACATACCGATGGCATTACTTCCGCCACCGATCGCCGCTACCACGACATCTGGAAGTCTGCCTTCTTTTTCGAGAATTTGACGGCGGGTTTCGTCGCCAATGACACGCTGAAAGTTGCGCACCATCATTGGATACGGATGTGGTCCGACCGCCGAGCCCAAAATATAGAACGTATCATGGACATGGCTCACCCAATACCGCAAAGCTTCATTCCCGGCATCCTTGAGTGTACGTGTGCCCGATGTAACCGGAATGACTTCTGCACCCAATAGTTGCATACGGAATACATTTAACTGCTGGCGTACGGTATCCTCTTCCCCCATAAACACCTTGCACTCCAGTCCGAGCAATGCCGCGACGGTCGCCGTCGCAACACCATGCTGGCCTGCGCCTGTTTCGGCAATGACCTTCTGCTTGCCCATACGCTTCGCCAGCAGTCCCTGCGCCAGCGCATTATTAATTTTGTGGGCTCCAGTATGGTTCAAATCTTCACGTTTCAAGTAAATTTTAGCCTTGCCCAAATGCTGACTCAGACGCTCCGCATAATAGAGCGGCGTTTCCCGGCCCGAATAATCCTTTAGCAGTCCGTTCAGCTCTGCATTAAAATCAGGATCATCCGCATACTTCCGGTAGGATTCCTCCAATTCAATCAGTGCGTTCATCAATGTTTCCGGTACAAAACGTCCGCCAAATGTTCCAAAACGTCCGTTATTATCAGGTAATTGTGTCATGCCTGCTTCACCCTTTCTACGAATGCTGTGATTTTTGCAATGTCCTTGACTCCATCCGTCTCTACACCGCTGGACACATCCAGCCCTTCGGGATGGTACTCGGTAACCAGCTTTTCCGCATTATCGGCAGTCAGCCCGCCGGCTACAAACAAAGGAATTTCATATTGTTGGGTCCAAGCCTGATAGGCAGGAATCCGATCCCACGCAAACGTTTTGCCGGAGCCGCCACCATATAGGGGATCATATGTATCCAGCAGTAAAGCGTCAATCGTTCCGGCATAGGCATCCAATTCGTCCGTCAGGCATTCTGTCTGACCCTTCACCGTCTGTCCTTTACTGTCCACAGACCATGCCTTGAATACCTGTACGCCAAAATGCTCCCTGATCTCCCGGCAGCGCTGCGGACTCTCCTGCCCGTGCAGTTGAATGACATCCAATGGTGCTTTTTCCATGACATCATTTAACAGTGCGTCATCAGGGTTCACAAATACGCCCACGCTGCGCGGTTTGCTGCCTGGGGTCCATTCATCCAATAGGCGAAGCAGCTCTCCAGCCTGTGCGCCGTCAATTCGGCGCTTGCTGTCGGCAAACACAAAACCTATATAATCGACCGGTAAGTTTACCATAGATTTTAGCACTTCAACGCTTTGAAGTCCACAAATTTTTATGCCCGTTTTGTTCATGCCTTAACCCCGTCCATCAAATCGGCTACAGCCTGTCCTACATCATCCTTGCGCATCAGATGCTCTCCTACCAGGATGCCGTGTACGCCTACTGAATGTAAATACTTCACATCTTCGGGTCCGGCAATGCCGCTTTCGCTGATAAACGTGACCCCATGAGGAATCAGTGAGATCAGCTCCTCTGTCGTCTGGAGCCGGGTCTCAAATGTCCGCAGATTTCGATTGTTCACACCAACCAAGGTTGCTGTCCCCAGATCCAGCACAGCTTTAAGCTCCTCACTGTCATGCACCTCTACCAATGCGTCCAGGCCCAGTTCTTTGGCAATCTGTAAAAATGACCCCAAAACACGTGGCTCCAGTATAGCCGCAATCAACAGCACCGCATCGGCTCCCAGCAGACGAGCTTCATAAATTTGCCGTTCATCAATGATAAAATCCTTGCGCAGCAGCGGAATCTTTACCTGTTCACGAATTTGGTGCAAGTATTCAGGACTCCCCTGAAAGTACGTCACATCCGTCAGGACAGAAATGCAATCCGCTCCAGCTTCCTCATATGCCCGTGCAATGTCCACCGGATGGAAATCCGGTCGGATCAACCCCTTGGAGGGGGAAGCCTTCTTCACCTCGGCAATCAGTCCGAGCGGACGATTGCGGCGCAGAGCTATAGCATCCTCGAATCCTCTCGTCGCAGGTAAATCGGCAACCAATCGTTCGGCTTTACTGATTTGAAAATGCTCCTTAAGCTGCTCTACTTCCTGTCGCTTCGTCACTACAATTCGATCAAGATACATATTGATATTCCCCCGTTGCCTGAATTAATTGATCCAGCTTGGACAGGGCCAGCCCCGAGTCAATCGCTTCCGCTGCCCGTGCTACTCCATCCGTCAAGGTTGCTGCTGCGCCCGAAACATAGATGCACGCACCAGCATTCGCTAACACGACATCCCGATAAGCTCCGCGCTCCCCGTTCAAAATCCTTTGGATAATGTCCGCGTTAACCTGTGCATCTCCACCCAGCACTTCATCGAGACGGTGCGTCTGCAAACCCAGATCCGACGGGTTAAGCTCAAACGTATGAACCTGACCATCCTTTAGCTCAGATACCTGTGTCGGTGCTGAAATGCTGATTTCATCCAGTCCGTCCAGACTGCTGACGACCATGGCCCGCTTGGAACCGAGTCGATTCAGCACCTCAGCGATCACTTCCGTTTTTCCCGCATCATAAATCCCCAGCAACTGCCGATCCGCACCTGCCGGATTCGTCAAGGGACCAAGCATGTTAAACACCGTCCGTACTCCAAGCTCCCGGCGTGGAGCGGCAGCATGCTTCATAGATGGATGATACAACTGCGCAAATAAAAAGCAGATGCCGATGCGATCCAGACATGACCGCGCCTGATCACTCGTCAAATGGATATTGACCCCGAGGGCCTCCAGCACATCGGCGCTCCCAGCACGTCCGCTTGCAGAGCGATTGCCATGCTTCGCTACCCGTACAGATACAGAAGCCGCAATAATAGCAGATATCGTGGAAATATTAAACTTGTGAATACCCGAACCTCCGGTTCCACATGTGTCCAGCAAATGGGTATCACCTTCTCCAATTTGCACGGGACTTGCGTAGCTGCGCATGGCCTCAGCAAATCCGGTGATTTCCTCCACTGTCTCCCCCTTGATGCGCAAAGCCGTCAGCAACCCGCCAATTTGCGCTTGCGTGGCATTTCCACTCATAATCTGTTCCATCACGCTACGGGCCTCTGTACGTGAAAGATGCTGCCCCTCAATGACCCGGCTTAACCCTACTTGCATCATGTCATGTCGTTCCATCGTCGTCTCCTCCTAAAAATCAGATTTTTTGTGTGCTACGGAGTATACAAATAATCCTGATTGATGACGCTGTTGTAGGGCTGTACCGTCGCCGGGAACATCGCTTCAGCCGTGCGGATCGCTTTCAGCATCGCCTTGGCCTTGTTCACCGTTTCCTGATACTCGCTTTCTGGAACCGAGTCCCACACAATCCCTGCACCCGCCTGAACATAGGCCCGGTTCTTTTTAAACACAATCGTACGAATCGTGATGCAAGCATCCATATTGCCCGAGAAGCCTAAATATCCGATGGCTCCTGCATAAGGCCCACGCGCTTCCCGCTCCAGCTCGGCAATAATCTCCATCGCCCGCAGCTTCGGAGCCCCTGATACTGTACCCGCTGGCAAGCAGGACAGGAAAGCATCGAAGAAATCTTTATCCTCCCGTAGTTCCCCCGATACATTGGATACAATGTGCATCACGTGGGAATAGCGTTCAATTTCCATAAACGTATCGCATTTGACCGTACCGAACTGAGATACACGTCCCAGATCATTTCTTCCCAAATCGACCAGCATCAGATGCTCGGCACGTTCTTTTTCATCCTTCAGCAACTCTTCAGCGAGCGCTATATCCTCTGTCTCCGTCACGCCACGCGGCCTCGTTCCGGCAATAGGACGGGTTTCCACCCGACCGTTTTCCACCTTGACGAGTGCCTCCGGCGAAGTGCCCACGATGATCTCGTCATCCATTTTCAAATAATACATATAAGGAGACGGGTTCATCGTGCGCAGCACGCGGTATACCTGTAAAGGAGAGGCTTCTGTGTCAATGTGAAAGCGCTGGGATAGCACAACCTGAAAAATATCGCCTGAGCGAATATATTCCTTCGCCTGCTCCACGTTTGAAATAAACTGCTCCTTCGTTACATTCGATTGAATCTCTCCCAACTCCACATCGTCAGGAATAGAGGCTGCTCCCATCGTCTCTGGAGGTGTTTGCTTACGCAGGTACTGCGCTGTTGCCTCCAGCTTGCGCTCCACCTCGGCATAAGCAGCACGGATGTCCTCATCGCGGAAGCCTTCTCCTACATGAACATTGCCCACCAGCAAAATTTGCTGCTTCACATGATCAAAAACGATAACTTGATCGCAGAACATAAAACGAATGTCATCCATATTCAAATCATCTACTGAATGCTCTGGCAGTTTTTCGTAGTATTGCAGCAGATCATATCCAAAAAATCCGATAGCCCCGCCTGTAAATGGAGGCATCTCTTTCAGCTTCGGGCTGCGGTACTTGCGAAGCAAGGCCTTGAGCTCTTCAAGCGGCTTGTCGTTTAATATTTGTCGCTTACCATGCTGCTCCAGAATCAAACGGTCTTTTTTGCCGGAAACCATCAGGAACGGGTCCGTCCCGATGAATGAATATCGCGCCCACTGCTTGCCTCCTTCTACACTCTCCAGCAGAAAGGCCCGGTCCCGCTCAGCGTACCGACGGAAAATCCGGATCGGCGTCTCCATATCGGCCAGCACTTTTTTGTACACAGGAATCAGGTTAAATTCATTCGCCATCGTTATCACTTGCTCCACATGCGGCGTTAACATGAGATCACTTCCTTTCCAAATTGGCGCAGAACCCAAAGGAGAGAATATAAAAAAAGCCTCTACCCGGAAGGTAGAGGCTGTCAGTTATTGAAATTATAAGAATGCTGCCATATGCAAAATACTACAGCAAATATACAAAGTAATAAACTCATCCCTTTGCATAACCTGGGTTACTTCAAATAAGCCTCTCCATCCAGGAAGGTTCTCCGTGGACAAAAGCTTACCCGCTACCGCTGGTCTCTGTAATCTTCATATGGAATTGGCTCAACTGCACTCTTCTCATCTCAACTCTGCCTAACTCTACTCAACTCTGCTACACACACTATATCTCATACGATGTTACTTTGGCAACCATCAACTTTAAAAACGGGCGATTACTTCCTTTGGGATGCCAAATCCGGTCTCAGTGCCTGCGCTCCGTTCAAATATACATGTTTGATTTCCCGCTGTGTTTTAACCGTATTCACCTGTACCATCAAACGGATGCATTTCGGCAAGCTGCCCTCTACGGGAATTTCTAACGAACACATAAGCGGAACCATATCCCAGCCGTCAAGCTGGCGGATCGCCTTTGCCGGGAAAGTAGCATTCAGATCATGGGTCACCGTAATCCATACGTTGCTAATATCCTCCGGCTGAATTCCATTGTAGGACACAATTTCATCTAACAGTAGGCATGTCGCTTCTAAAATTTCGTTTTCTTCATTGTTCGCTACGGTCGTCGCCCCACGAATTCCACGATTGTACATCGTTACGCCTCCTCTTTTAGCTGTTCAATTACTTGTCGGATGTAAGAGACGGAAATATCCTTCACTACCTCCACACGCCCGATGCTGCGTGGGACGACAAAAGTAATACTGCCTTCCTTAAACTTTTTGTCATGCATCATCGCATCCAGCAGACGATCTGTTTCGAGATGAGTGGGAAGAGAGGTCGGTAGACGAAGCGAAGCGAGCATATCCCTCGTTTCTGTAACCAAAGAAGGATCTGCCCCCAGCTTCACACCCAGAAGTGCAGAGCCGACCATACCAATAGAAATCGCTTCCCCATGTAAAAACTCGCCATACCCCGCAATCGCCTCTATCGCATGACCAATGGTGTGACCGAGGTTTAGAATAGCGCGTAAATCGTTTTCACGTTCATCGCGCGACACCACTTCGGCTTTCACAGAACAGCCCTTCTCCAGACCATACTCCAGGGCCGCTGCATCCAAAGCCAGCAAGTCAGTTGCATGATCACGGCACCACTGGGCAAATTCAGCATCCCAGATCAGGCCATGCTTGATCATTTCAGCCAGCCCAGCGGATACCTCACGCGGAGGCAATGTAGACAACGTATCCACGTCATACAATACCAATTCCGGCTGATGGAAGGCTCCAATCATATTTTTCGCCAAAGGATGATTGATGCCGACCTTACCGCCCACGCTGCTGTCATGCGCAAGGATTGTAGTTGGAATCTGTACGAACTTGACGCCTCTCATAAAAGAAGCTGCCACAAATCCTGCCAGATCGCCCACTACACCACCACCAAGTGCGATAACAGCTGAATTTCGGTCCAAACCGCCCTCGATAGCTGCTGTAATCACCTGCTCATACACAGCAAGTGATTTGGACTTTTCACCCGGCTTAACGACGTAGGAAACCGTCATGTATCCTGCTGCCTGGAGGTTGCTCTCCAGTGTCGCCAAATAAAATTCTGCTGTGTGTTCGTCAGAAACAATCAACAATGGACTTTTTTGCGCAATTTCTCGTTCCTTCAAAAGCTCTCCGGCCCGATGCAGCAGTCCACGCCCGATATGAATGGGATAGGAACGTTCTCCAAGTTGTACCGTCAGCGTACTCATCTTAGTACCGTCCCAGTTGTTCTTCGTAGGATGCAATGTTCGCACGGATCTCTTCAATCGAATCCCCGCCGAATTTTTCAAGCAAAGCCTTCGCAATCTCCCAGGCTACGACATGCTCCATGACTACGCTTGCCGCTGGTACCGCACACGCATCCGAACGCTCAACCTGAGCGGTGAACGCTTCCTTCGTATCAATATCCACGCTTTGCAGCGGCTTGTACAGCGTCGGGATCGGCTTCATCACGCCGCGAACCACGACAGGCATTCCGTTGGTCATGCCACCCTCGAAACCGCCCAAACGATTGGTACGGCGGTGATATCCACGTTCGTCATCATGCAAAATCTCATCATGCACCTGCGAACCACGCAGTTCTCCAGCTTCAAAGCCAATACCGATTTCCACGCCTTTGAACGCATTAATGGACATGACTCCTTGGGCAATGCGTGCATCCAGCTTCCGATCATACTGAACATGACTGCCCAGACCAATGGGAACACCTTCCACAATACATTCCACTACGCCACCAACCGAATCGCCTTCTTGCTTGATTTGATCAATGTAGGTTTCCATTTTCTTTTCGATTTCCGGATCGGTTACTCTCACTGAAGAAGCTTCTGTCACGGCAATCAGCTCGTCAATCGGCAATTCACGGTGAGGTGCCTCGATTTCTCCAATGCGGATAACCTGACCAGCGACCTTGATTCCAAACTCTGCCAGCAATTGACGGGCCAAACCGCCGCAGGCAACACGAATTGCCGTCTCACGGGCACTGGAACGTTCCAGCACGTTGCGCAGATCCTTCAGATTGTATTTCAATCCGCCGTTCAAATCTGCATGACCCGGACGCGGACGGTGAACCCGGCGCTTTTCCTCGTCACTACCTTCGATGGGCTCAATATTCATAATGTTCTGCCAATGCTTCCAATCGTTGTTTTCCACAATCAGAGCAATCGGCGCACCTGTGGTATACCCGTGACGAACGCCTCCGGCAATGTTGGCCGTATCCTTTTCAATCTGCATACGCCGACCCCGTCCATACCCCTTCTGACGACGGTGTAGCTGAAAATTCAATTCTTCAAAATCCAATTTTAAATTGCTCGGCATGCCCTCTACAATCGCAGTAAGCTGGGGACCATGCGTTTCCCCCGCGGTTAAGTAACGTAAACTCATGACGCGTTCCCCCTTTAAACTGTTAAACTGTGCATCGCTAAAATCTTTAACTGTGCTTCATTATAGTATACGCACCTTTCTTTGACAAGAAAAGCCACGAGAGTGCAGATAAACAAAAAAACACGCCCTTTGGTCAAAGCCAAAGGACGTGCGCTTCTGATAAGACAACAGCCAACGTACTCGTTGTTAGGCACAGCTAGCTACAAAACAATGGACTATATGTCCAGGCTTATGCTTTTTTACGATAAAAAAAGGTTTCCGTTGATTCCAGACCATATTGGTTTGGAGAAAAAATTTGCTCTGTACTGCCGACAAACAGCACACCGCCGGGACGAAGACTGGCAGCAAACTTCTGGTACAGCTTATGCTTGGCCTCTTCCGTAAAATAAATCATGACATTACGGCAGATAATGAGATCGTAGCCGTCCTCAAACCGATCCAGAAGTAAATTTTGCTTTTGAAATTTCACAGCCTGCTTCAAACGGTCGTCAATTCGATACATCGCACCATCCGGCTTGAAATACTTACTAGCTACCTGTTCAGGCACATCCTTGAGCGAACGCTCCAAATATCTGCCTTCCTTGGCTTTAGCCAGTGCGCCGTCATCAATGTCAGAGGCCGTAATGGAGCAATTCCCCAAAATTCCCTTGCCGTCTAGCACCATAGCCAAGCTGTACGGCTCCTCGCCAGTCGAGCAGGCCGCACTCCACAGCTTGAGCTTCTGCTTACCTGCAAGCAGCTGTGGCAAAATCGTATCCCGCAGTACTTCCCACCGATTGGGATTACGCCAAAACTCTGAAACATTGATCGTCATCCGATCCAGAAATTCATAGAACAGGGGCTTTTCTTTCATCATGGCATCATAAAAAGAAACAAAACTGGGAAACCCGTTTTTGTTGCGAAGCGTCGTTAACCGCCTTTTCATCTGTGCTTCCTTGTATTGTGCAAGATCAATACCTGTGCTGTCCTTGATTTTGCGGATAAACGCTGTGTAATCGGGGTCCGTCTGACCCAGTTCCATATCCGTCATGCTACCATCCTTCTTCATTCGAAATTAAACTTACACCCAGGTCGCCACACTTTTTTCATACCGAACGGTTTCCTCCGGCGTGAAAAAATTCGCAATCTCGCGCTCCGCGCTCTCCGGTGAATCTGAACCGTGAATGAGGTTAAACGGTGTATGTGCAGCAAAGTCTCCCCGGATCGTACCCGGAAGAGCCTCTGTCACTTGTGTTTTACCAATCAGCAGGCGGGACAGGCTAACGATGTTATCCCCTTCCCAAACCATGGCGAATACAGGACCAGAAGTGATAAAGCCTACAAGCTCTTCAAAAAAGGGCTTGCCCACATGCTCCGCATAATGCCGTTCCGCCTGTTCTCTAGATACCTGCACAAGCTTACCAGCCGTCATTTTGAAGCCTTTGTCTTCCAGACGACTAATAATACGTCCAATTAGTCCGCGTTGTACTCCATCCGGTTTAACCATCAAAAACGTACGATCCATCGACTCACTCCCAATCCAATCTAATGTATTTATACAGTACTAATCTGTATTATAACAGAAAGCTTGGAAACGGTTAAAGTATTTTGTCACAGCAGTCCCAAGACACAACTTTAGTAGGAGCGGCGGGTAACAAAATGAGCAATATCGCGCAGCGTCTTTTTCGTTTTGACATCTGGCAGTAAGTCCAGCGCGTATAGCGCTTTTTTTATATATCGGTCGGCGAGAATTTCTGCTTTAGCGATTCCTTCACTTTTTTTAATCATATCCACCGCTTTGCGAGCATCTCCCTGCCCGTCCCCAGCCTGAATACGACCGATTTCAGCCAATAGATCGTCACGCAGCTCAGGCTGTCCTAGCGCATAAATCACCGGAAGCGTAATATTCCCCTGCCTCATATCACTGCCCGGCGGCTTGCCAATCTTTTTTTCCGTGCCACACAGATCGAGCAAATCATCCTGAATTTGAAAGGCCATACCTACATTGTAGCCATAGGTGTACAAAAGAGAATTTACTCTTTCCCTCGCACCCGCAGCCATAGCTCCCAATTGGCAGCTGACCGCAATCAACAATGCCGTTTTGCGACGTATGCGAAGCAAGTAATTACGTACACTCTGATCCACGTTAAAAAAATCGCGAATTTGTTCCATTTCACCGATGGACATTTGCACCAGTGCCTTGGACAGCACCCGATGAATGTCTGGATTCGGCAGTCCCGCGACGATCGAAAGCGCACGTGCATATATGTAGTCTCCGGTGTACATGGCCACCCGATTGTCCCATTTGGACTTCACAGTTGGCTGGCCGCGCCTCATCTCCGCATCGTCAATCACATCATCGTGAACGAGGGAAGCAGAATGAATCAGTTCCAGCGGTACCGCTATGCGTTTGAGCTTGTCCAGATCGTATTCCCCAAACTTGCCTCCCAGCAGTACAAATACCGGCCGCAAACGCTTGCCTCCCGCTTTGAGCAGATGAAGCGACGTATCATTAATCAACGGCTCTGTGCTGTCGATGCTGCGGTACAGCTCTTCTTCTATGAAGTTCATATCCTTCTTTAATAAACCAAACAAATCCAATCGTTTCATTCTTTCACCCGTGTCAGCGTATTGTCACTCCAGAGAAGCGGCTTCACTCGTCGGTCAAGCAGCCCCAGTTCATGCGCATACTGAAAATATAGCTCTAAACCCTTTTGTTCCTTCTCTCCAAAATCATAACACAGATTAGTAAAGTAGCGCTCCCAATAATCCCGCAGACCTCCAATTTCCTTGCAGGCTTCGGAGATAACAGACGTCAGATCAGACAGGCTGCGCCGCTTGCTTGCACGAAATGCATTCGCTACTTCAGTCACCGCATCAGGATTCTGTGTAGCAAAAGCACGGCGTACTGCCCATACGGCAAAGGTCATACTGTACCCCGTCCAGCGTTTCCACTCTTCTCCAAGGTCCGTAACGTACAGACCATCACGCCGCCAGGATGCCTTGATTGCATGATCTCCAATCAACAGCCCCGCATCCGCCTGCTCCAGCATCAAATCCAAATCCGGCTCGCAGTCGAAATAAGAAGGTTGGCCTTCCCACGCCTTCTGCATCAAAATTTTCAGCAAATTCACGGATGTAGCAGATGTATTCGTCAACGCAATTGTTCCGTTTTTAATTTCATCGAGCGGCTTGCGAGAGAACAGCAAAATGGATTGCACAGGACCGTCTGCGCTGACAGACAGATCTGGCAACAGCAGCATATCTTCGGCACCGGATGCATAAGCAAAGGAGGACATCGCACTGATATCCAGATTTCCTTTCAGCATACTGCGGTTCAATTCAGCCGGGACTCTGGAAACCAGCTCCGCCGGATGGAGGAGGTGTGAAGGATTAAAATAATGAAAAACGGGCCAAGCATTTGTATATTTAATTTTTCCGATTGTGATTGTCTTGGTGTCCGGTGTCGGCATCGGAATCCCCCCATCTCGTAAACAGTTGATGTTCAATACGCAAGCTGTCCAATACTTTGCCTACGAGGAACAGTACGATATCATCCAGCGTCTTCGGATGAAAGTAAAAAGCCGGCATAGCAGGAATCATTTTGACCCCGAGCCTTGCAAGCTTAAGCATATTTTCCAAATGAATGGCATGCAGCGGTGTCTCACGCGGCACTAAAATGAGCGGACGGCCTTCCTTCAACATCACGTCTGCTGCACGCGCCATGAGATTATCGGACGAGCCATGCGCCACTGCGGACAATGTTCCCATCGAGCAGGGCATGATAACCATCGCGTCCACCAAATATGAGCCACTCGCAATCGAAGCGCCAATATCCGTAAACGGATGGTATACAAGAGAACCGGGACGGCCTCCGAATTTGTCATTCAGAGCCCCTTCCCGGTCAGTCACGTTCCAGCCTAATTCCTCTTTCAGTACCCGCCAGCCGGCGTTGGAAACAATCAGGTGAACGGTGTATTGCAAATCCAGCAGTATCTCTACCAGTCGTATCCCATAAATACTTCCGCTCGCGCCTGTAATGCCAATAACGATTCGTTTGCCTTGATGGTTGCTCACCTGATTATGATTCATAAGTATTGACGCACCACCAAATCAACCAGTGTAAAAGTAAATACAACAATGCTAAGCACACTGTTCATCGTAAAGAACGCTGTCTGCAAACGACTCAGGTCCTTCGGAGTAACGATATAATGCTGATAAAATAACATCATATAAGAAATAATCATGCCCGCCAGATACCACCAGCTTAAATCAGCAATAAAAAACATCACAATAAACCCGATCGCCGTAATCACATGGAATGCACGAGCAATTTTAAGCGCACCTGCTATACCAAAACGGGCAGGAATGGAGTAAACCCCCTCGTTCTGGTCAAAATCAATATCCTGGCAAGCATAAATAATATCAAAGCCAGCCGTCCAGAAGGCAACGGTGAGATAAAAAACAATTGCCGTCATATCTATTTGCCCAGTCACAGCTACCCAGCTACCCAGTGGCGCCAAGCCAATTGTCAAGCCAAGCACAATATGGCAAAGCCAGGTGAAACGTTTGGTATAGGAATAAAAAACAAGCATTAAAAAAGCCAGTGGGAACAGCTTGAACGCCAATGCACTTAAATTGAGCGATGCCCAAAATAGTAGCGCCAAGCTAACAATAATAAAAAGAACCACTTCGCTGGACTTGAGCAGCCCCGCCGGGATGGCACGTCCTGCCGTACGCGGATTTTTCCCATCAATAACACGGTCGATCATACGATTGAAACCGAAAGCCGCGCTACGTGCGCCGACCATAGCCAGCAAAATCCATCCGATCTGTGACCACGAAGGAAGCGTGCCTGTCACAACAACTGACCCCAATACAGCCCCCATAAATGCAAATGGGAGCGCAAATAACGTATGTTCAATTTTAATCATTTCCAAAAAAATAGCAATTTTCTTAAACATGCTGACTCTCCTTGATTCCAATATGCAATGCCGCAATGCCTCCAGTGAGAGAATGAGCCTGTACATCCTTTAATCCGACTTCACGGAAGATGCCAGCCAGCTCATCCCTTCCCGGAAAAAGCGCCAACGAATCAGGGAGCCATTTGTATTGCTCATAACGTTTGGCGAACAATTTGCCGAGCATGGGCAGGATGTGTTTAAAGTATGCATAGTAAATCCCCTTGAACGGCTGCCATGTAGGCTTGGATAGTTCCAGACATACAACCTGCCCGCCAGGTTTGACGACACGCTGCATTTCCTGTAATACGCGGCGCAAATCAGGCACATTACGCAGACCGAAGCCAATCGTCGCGTAGTCAAAAGAATTGTCTTCAAAAGGCAACTCCATCGCGTTGCCCTGAACAAGCATGATCTGCTTTTCACGGGCTTCTGATGTAATCTTGCGCTCGCCTACATTCAGCATGTTCTGGCTAAAATCCAGCCCTACGATGTGACCACTTTCACTTGCACGCGCCATCGCGAGCGTCCAGTCACACGTACCACAGCAAAGGTCGATTGCCGTATTCCCATGGTGCATGTTCATTTTTTTCATCGTAAATTTACGCCAAGCCTTATGTCTGCGAAAGCTCAGTATATCGTTCATCAAATCGTATTTACCCGCGATGCTTTCAAACACGCCATGAACGAATTGCTCTTTCGGCTTGGTGTCGCTTGATCCCATGACGTTCACCTAACCTTCCCTCACAACCGGGTGTGGACTATTCAGCAGCTTCAGGAAAGGCTCCAGCATGCGTTCGAATTCCTCGATCCCCGTATTTTGATCATCTGACAGGATCTGTCGGATGTGTGTAACAGTCGTCTGGAGTTTGTTCAGTATCGCGTCCTCGGCTTTGTACTTCAGAACAAGCTTGTACCATACATTAGTGTCTGAACCACTCTCAGACAGCAGTTCCCGTTCGCTCTGGTCAGCATTACTATAAACATGCCAGAACATATATCCGAAACGGGACTTGTCCGATCCTGTACGCTTGTGCCATTCCTCTGCCAGCGTATCACAGAGGGAAAATTCGTTGAGAAGCTGCTCCCAGACTTCCCGATCCTGCTCTGCCACAAGGGAAGTAAAGGATAGAAAAAGCTCCTTTTTAAAACGAACCATCTGAGTTAAATACCGTGCCGAATTCAGACGGAGATGCTTCATCTCCCAATACAGGCTCATTTTACCAGCGTTCACTTCACATACAGCATCACTCAGCTTCGAAATGGTCGTGATGTGGCCTGCCAATGCAAGCAGCTGATAAAAGCGGCTGCTAAAATAATCCCCAGCCAACACTTTCAGCTGTCTGGAACGCATTTCCTCCGGACTTCGTATACCGGATAAAGTATCAATCATATCATGCGTATCCAGCCCCATCTGCAAAAGCGAGGTGACCAATGCGTAGAGCTCTTCCTCGCTGGCATGTAGCTCCTGCGCATTCCGGTTCAAAAACATAAACAACAGGCGGGTACGACTGTCAGGAAAAGCCGGCATTTCCGTATGTTGTTGAATCATGTCGTATTCCACATATTTCCTTGCTAATTGGGGTACGCGATACGGTTTCATCCTAAGCCTCCGAGCCATGACTTTCTGGTGTACTCAAATAATTGCAATGCCTTATATTATATCACAATTTAAAATGATTCGCGACTAAAGTACTGTAGGTCTAACAACAGAAATACCTAATTTGTGTATACACCGTTAAACCTGCTTTGCCACATAGGAGTTACCGTAATATGGAAGCGGGCTTTCAGTTCCTCCGGCAAGTCCGCACCTTCCCGGCTTCTCAGCTGATCCAGTGCTTCAATCGTCCATTCATTCCGGCGTATATCGGATGCCAGCAGAAGATGCCGTTCTCCTGACCATTCGTCCTGCGTCACTACCCGAAGCAGTAATTGCCGTACGTTCGTTGTTCCATAAAAACTAAAGGCGGCAATCTCCGCCATATTTTGATAGATTTCAAGCGGGGCAGTTTCTTCCTTGGACAGCTTTACATCCAGAGTCAGAACTGAATGTTCCCAGCTTACGCTGGCAATTGGTGTCGTCAAAGAAAGCTCCTCCAGCGTATCCACCAGATTGTCATCAGTCAGCAGCACCCGCTGCTGCGACGATATCGTCGCCTGTGTCTCCCGAACAGCTGCGGTTCCCGAATCCAGCGCCTGTAAGGATGGTAGCAGTACAGCAGCGGCGGTGGTTAGGAGAATCGAGCCGCATAGCACAATCCAAGGTTTCATCAGAGCCTCCCCTGACCCCTACCCTGTTATGGGTTTGCTACGGTAAAGGTCCTCACTCTCATTGTACAACAAAAAAAAGCAGGCTATGCCTGCATTTTAATCCTCTGTATCCACGACCCCGTGCTTGGTCATCACAACGGCCTTGCCGCGAATTTTAATAGCAGAGGTATGATCCGTAAATTGGACGATCAGCACCTCACCCTTGTCCAATTTTTCTGAATGGTGCAGGCGTGTATCCTGGCCTCTTGTCAAACCAAAAACCTGACATCCGTTGCTTTTTGCTTTAATCACAACGTACTCACTACTACTCTTCACGTTATCTTCCATATCCATTTCCCCCCTGAGAGCCGAAGCTATACTTTTTATGATGGAGATTCGAGCTTGTTTTGTCAACCACATGCTTTTGGCGCAAACTGCAACAATTACCGGGTCCCGAGCCATACTATCCGTGCAGTCCCCGCTAACGAAAGGAGCAACTCTGATGAAAAACTATCGTCCCGCTAATCTGAGCCCTGACCAAGTAGAGCGGCTTCAGCAGTTGGAGCATGAATTTGCCGAGCTGACGGGTGAACCGCTGGTGCTGATCGCCTATGCCTCATGGAACGACAGAACTGCTTCCCCTTCTTCGTCCCGCATAGCATCTGCTACGGAATAACAGGACAAAAAGAAAAGGCCGTGAATCAAATTCACGGTCTTTCCAGCGCAATGGGAATATGTAAGAAATCTTATTTAATTCCGTCCTTGAGCGCTTTACCCGGTTTAAATGCCGGAATTTTGCTCGCAGGGATTTCGATTTCTTCTCCTGTTTGCGGGTTACGTCCTTTACGTGCAGAACGTTCACGAACCTCAAAGTTCCCGAAACCTACCAGTTGCACCTTGTCTCCGTTTTGTAGCGCTCCGGAGATCGCTTCGAATACAGCGTCAACGGCTTTAGTTACGTCCTTTTTGGACAATTCAGTGCTTTCGGAAACCTGATTGATCAAATCCGTTTTATTCATAATATTCACCTCCCAATTCAAGTGTAGTCCAGCATTAAGGTTATCGGTGTTGTAGAACCGATATGAAGTCGCCTGTATAAAATAACCCGGGCGGCATATGCCTTGCATAATGTTATCATCTGTTTCCGTTTCGCCGTTAAATATACATAGAATATACCTAACCTCCGCAATATAGAGACAATATCGCCGAAACTGGCGTTTTATGGCACCCTTCTTGCGTGGAACAAGGTTTATAGTAATACAGTCCACAGACAATTTCAAGTACGGCGACGGTTTAGCACATAAAAAGTGATGGCCAGCGCGAGCACCAGCACAACTCCCTTGACGATATCATGAGCAAAATACTGCACGTTCATCATCGTCAGACCGTTCACCAATACCCCGATCAAAACCGCACCGATAAACGTGCCAATGACATTCGGTTTACCCGCTCCAAAGACCGAAAAGCCGACAAAAACCGCGGCTACTGCTTCCATCAGCAAGGGAGATCCTGCATCAATTTGGCCCGATCCTACTCGCGAAGCATACAAAATACCAGCAATGGCCGCAAATACGCCTGAAGCGACATAGGCCAGTGTCCGGACTTTTTTTACCCGTATGCCTGACAGACGAGCTGCTTCCTCATTTCCTCCGGTCACATACATTTGACGCCCATGCTTTGTGTAGGTTAAGAAAATATGCACTGCCGCTACCGCTAGCAGCAGCAAAATAACCGAAATCGGGATGCCCAGCCATTTGCCTTGTCCCAAAATAAGAAAAGCAGGAGATATCTCTCCTGGCGCCTTGCTGCCATCAGGAAACTGCATATGATTATAAATGGTGTAGCCTTGAGCATACGTTTTATGAATCCCGCTTACAATATACATCATCGCAAGGGTTGCCAGCAAATCGGGAATACGAAGCTTAACGATCAACAATGAGTTCAGTAGTCCCACCACCGCACCGACAACCAGAGACACAATAATGACCACCGCAACAGGCTGTTCATACCAGACCATCAATGAAGCTGAAACAATAGTAGTCAGAGACACCGTAGCACCCACCGAAAGATCAAAACCGTCCACGATAAGAGACAACGTCACACCAATTGCGACAAAAGTCACAATCGCAATTGAGCCAAGAATGTCCATCAAATTATCATACGTCCAGAAATAGGGCAATGTGGCTGAAAAAAATGCCAACACACCTATAATTACGACTATAGCCCCATAACGAAAGGAGACATTTAACCATTTTTCCTTCATGAATGCACCTCTTCACCGCCGCTGGCATACAACAGAAGCTGTTCCTGCTCCACTTCGCCCCGCGCAAATTCCTTTATTATTTTTCCGTCATACATCACCGCAATCCGATCACCAATACCGATGCCCTCAGCAAATTCACAAGTTAGATAGATGACCGCTTTTCCCTGGGCCGCCAATTCACCAATGATACGAAAAATATCACTTTTTGCCCCGATATCCACACCCTTGGTCGGCTCGTCAAAAACAAACACATCTGCCCCGGAATGCAGCCATTTACCTATCGCAACCTTTTGCTGATTCCCGCCACTCAAATATTTAACGTTCTGACGCAGAGATGGCGTCTTAATGCCAAGGGAAGCAACGACTTCGTTACCATTTGTACGTTCTTTGCGACGACTGATAAAACCAAGCACACTCAACTTGCCCAATAGCGGAAGACTAAGGTTTCGTTCTACCGTCTCTTCGATGAATACACCCTGCTTGCGCCGTTCCTCAGGTATGGACACAATCCCCTGAACTATCGCGTCTGCAGGCTCTCTCAGACGAATGGAGTGACCTTTGAAGACCAGTTCCCCCTTATCGGGCTTATCGGCGCCTGTAAGAAGCCGGGACAGCTCCGTTTTGCCCGCACCGACCAAACCTACGATAGACAAGATCTCCCCGCGTCTGACATGCAAATCGACACCGTGGACCCGTAATCCCCTGTAAAGCCCTCTGGCTTCCAGCACCGTTTCACCGATAGGAGCATCCGTTTTCGGAAATTCCTCCTCAAATGTTTTACCAAGCATATGCGTAACGATGTCGCCTACACTCAAATCAGAGGATGAACCCGTGAATACTTGCTCCCCATCACGCATCACCGTAACGCGGTCGCTGTGTTCGATGACCTCTAGCAATCGGTGCGTGATAAGAATACATGCAACACCCTCCGCCTTGAGCGTATGGATGGTGCGGAACAAGCGCCGCGTTTCTTCTTCGCTGAGCGGCGCTGTAGGCTCATCGAAAATGATTGTATTTGCTTGCTGTGTCAAAATACGCGCAATGAGTACTAGCTGCTTTTCAGCCAACGTCAACTCAGAAACGTATTGCCGCACATCAATATCGGCCTCCAGCCGTCCCAACGCCTCGCGCGCACGTTTACGCATAGAACCCGGCGCAGCCCACCAGCGCCCTTCAGGTGCAGACAAATCATCCAGTACAATGTTCTCCGCCACGCTCAGCTGCGGCACAAGCGCCGAATCGACCTCCTGATAGACACAGTGAATCCCCGCTCTCTTCGCCTCCCACGGTGAACCAATGCTCAGCTCCTTGCCTCCTGCTACAATGCTTCCCTGATCGGAACGATACGCGCCGGATAAAATTTTCATCAGTGTACTTTTACCTGCTCCGTTTGCGCCCAGCAGAGCGTGAATTTCGCCGCCATGCACCGTAAAATCCACGGACCGCAGCGCATCCACACCAGCAAACTGTTTGCTGATTTTCTTCATTTCCAGTGTATACACTTGTGAACTCATGGTACCTCCCTCACGCCTGCTTATGATAAAAGCGCGCCGAAGCGCGCCTTATGCTTTATCCTAAAGTTTATTTGGCCGTTTCATATTCTTTCATCCAATCCTTGTAGCCTTGCTCGCTTTTGCCCCATCCTTTTACATATTGAGACAGCTCGGATGTGGAAATTTGCTTATCCGGCAATGCTTCGCGCTGCACATAGACCGCCTTCAATACCACTTGCTCCTCCGGGTTGTCCCCATGCAGCTTCTGATATGCATAGCGCACTTGTACACGTCCGATATCTGTAGGATCTACAGCAGCCGAAGCTACCCAAGGATTTTTCGGATCCTGAATCATTTGCAGATCCTCGTCACTCATATCAATACCGTAGACTTTAATTTCCGTGCGTCCAGCCTGCTGGATGGCGCGTGCTGCACCTTTGGCAAATTCATCCCAGGCAGCCCAAACCGCTGTAATTTCACCCTTAGGATATTGTTTCAACACAGCCTCCATTTTGGATTGGGTGTCCAGAGCTGGGTTTTGAGCTGAGCCAAAAGTTGCAATTTCTTTAATATCCGGATTAGCTTTGGAAAACTTATCGTAAGCAACCTGGCGACGCTCCATCGGTGCAAACCCGGCAACCCATACTTTTACGATGTTCCCTTTGCCGCCGATATCCTTTTTCATTTGCTCCAGCGTCAGCTCGGCCATGCTTTGATCATCCTGTGAAAGTACGACAGCCCCCGGAACGTTGACCGCAGCATCGAATACGATAACCGGGATATTGCGAGAAATCGCTTTTTTTAATCCTGTTTCCAGCAACGCATCACCATGATCCGTCAAAATGACATCAAACTGCTGATTAATCGCGCTATCGAGCAAGGAGGCCATTTTAGCTTTATCGTTGTCTGCCACAAATTTGGTCAGCGTACCGCCAAATTTCTTAACCTCCTCCTCCACGCCCTGAACATACTGCTGTGAGAACGTTCCTGTGTTAAACTCCATAATTAATGCAACTCGTTTGCCTTTTAAATTTAAACTGTCTGTTTTTGCATCTGTAGTGTTCGATCCTGTACTGCTTGTCCCTTGAGCACCATTCTCTGTTTTCGGCGCACCACATGCAGTGACCAGCAAAACCAGCACCAGCAGCATCATAGCCCCTAGTCCCAGCTTTTTATTTTTTTGGATATTCATGCTTCGTTTCCCCCTCGTTCATTCAACAAAATGATTCAAATTTGATACTTAATATATCGCGTTAAACCAAGTATGTAAATAGGTTTTATAAATACAAAAAATATTTTACGATCATATATGACAAAATACGACAATTGCACATCAAAATAACGCAAAGAGCGGATAGCTCTCTGCGTTATTGTTTCTTACACCATCTTCATTTACTTACGTTTAAAGAATGATAGCAATCAGACCACCGGAGCCTTCGTTAATAATGCGGCCCAACGTTTCCTGAAGCTTGTAGCGTGCATTGTCTGGCATCATTGCGATCTTGCCCTGAATGCCTTCACGCACAATGGAATGCAACGAGCGTCCGAAAATGTCCGATTCCCAAATTTTGATCGGGTCATTTTCAAAATCCTGCATTAGATAGCGCACAAGCTCCTCGCTTTGCTTCTCTGTTCCGATAATCGGAGCAAACTCCGATTCAACATCGACACGAATCATGTGAATAGAAGGCGCTGTGGCCTTGAGCCGCACACCAAATCTGGTGCCCTGACGAATGAGCTGCGGTTCATCCAGCGCCATCTCGGCCAACGACGGAGCAGCAATGCCGTATCCGGTCGTCTTGACCATTTCCAACGCCTCGGCGAAGCGGTCATATTCCCGTTTGGCATGGGCAAAATCCTGCATCATTTGCAGCAGATGATCCTTGCCGCGAATCTCTACCCCGACCACCTCGACCAAAATCTGATCGTACAGCTCATCCGGTGCAAACAGATCAATTTCCGCCACACCCTGACCCATATTCATCCCGCTCAGACCGGCCCTGTCGATGAATTCATACTCCATAAACTGGCCAACCACCCGGTCTACATCACGCAGGCGTCGAATGTCTTTTACCGTATCGCGGACGGAATTCTCATAATTGCTGCGCAGCCAGTGATCTTCATTCAGTACCATAACCCAGCTCGGCAAATTCACATTCACCTCATGCACTGGAAATTCATATAATACTTCACGAAGCACGCCTGTAACATCATCTTCTGTCATCGTTGCTGCACTGAGCGTCATGACAGGAATATCATACTTGGCTGCCAACTCACTGCGAAGTTGAAGTGTTTCATCGCTGCGCGGATGCGTGGAATTGATGACCAGCACGAACGGCTTGCCTACCTCTTTCAACTCCTCAATGACTCGCTCTTCCGACTCTACATAAGAGCTACGCGGAATCTCCGCAATCGTGCCGTCTGTCGTGACGACAACACCGAGCGTCGAATGCTCCTGAATGACCTTGCGCGTGCCAATCTCCGCCGCTTCCTGAAACGGAATCGGTTCTTCAAACCATGGCGTGGAGATCATCCGCGGACCATTTTCATCCTCGTAGCCCTTCGCACCCTCTACTGCGTATCCTACACAGTCGACCAGACGGACATTCACATCCAGTCCTTCCGTTACTTTGATCTGGACGGCATTATTCGGTACGAATTTAGGCTCTGTCGTCATGATCGTTTTCCCTGCCGCACTTTGTGGCAACTCATCTACGGCGCGGGCACGGTCCGCCTCACTTGTAATGTTCGGCAGAACAATCGTCTCCATAAACCGCTTGATAAAAGTTGATTTACCTGTTCGGACTGCGCCGACGACCCCAAGATAAATATCTCCTCCGGTTCGTTCGGCAATGTCTTTAAAAATGTCCACTTTCTCCAATGAAATCCCCTCCTCAAAAGTCTCCGAAGGAAAAATGCTTAATGAGCATCCGCTTCGTGTTCAACCAACTGCTTGATCCCAGATGCGGCAGAACAGCCTTTAAAATGCCCGGAAGTCGTCCGCCGCCGAGGTTCAGGAGACTGATGGAATCGGCGAAACGGCGTAAACTCGTACATGCATTTGGACTGATACCATCATATGTATCCCCTCCGTAAAATATGTTTAGTTTTTCGAAAAAATAGAGTACGTCACAGAGATTACTGCAAAACGATATTTTACGTTTGGGTCCACTCACCTAATATATGCGTGACGGGGATTCCCCATGACTTCGATGCTAGATTTATAATAAAAAAAGGATGTCTCTCTGACTTACTAAGCAAACTGGCACCCATATTAGGAACACTTTTTTGAGCGTTCACTTTAGGGTATAAGTTTCATAGTCGTCGGATAACATCCTTTGTTTCTTATGCTTATGAGTTTAAGCTTTACCACAGTTCGTCTTCCTGTGCCTGACGCTCAAGCTGTCGCCGAACAGCAGCCTTGAGCTTATCCTCTGGTATCATCACCTCAACATTACTCTGGGCGCGAGCCTGACAGGACAAGCGGATGCCTTCATCCAGCAGAGATCCCAGCTTGCGGCGCTCTGCATCACTTGGCTGGCCTGCGTGTACAGCCCATTCCTGTGAAATATGCACCTTGCACATGAGACAGGCCGCTTTTCCATCACAACGGGTTGGAATAAACACGTTCGCTTTACGTGCGGCATGGAGCAATGTCGTGCCTTGACCAACCTGTACGCGCCTGTCTGATGGCTTAAACGTAATATGCACATCCATGAACGGCCCTCCATTCTTTTAGCAACCACGAACCTGCCAATTACAGCTTCATTCAGCTTCTGAAATGCAACTCGGGCCACGGCAAAAGCTCTTGTAGCTTAGCCAGTTGGTCATATGTCCAAATGTTGCTGATCAGCAGTTGGTTCAGTACGGCTATATGTCGCTGTGGATCACGCTTTATGGCGTCTGCAATCGCCTCATATCGGTCGGAGCGGTTTCGTAATAGATTAAATAGCAGCTCATGACTGAGTGGCATCAGACGCAGTGAAGAACGCCCCAGGTCCAGTCGGATTCCAGCCGTCCATAGCAACCGCTCGACCTCCAAACGATATAAAGCTCCCTCACACAGCACCTCGAAACCACCCACAAGCTCAACTGGAAATCCCTCCAGCTCATAGTGGCTCAGTAATGAAACGTATGAACCACTACGATCTACCTGCTGTCGATCGATCATTATACCCGGTGCTTTCGCATGGAGCTCCTTTGCTGCGTGAATATCTGCGTAAATATCAATATCTCGGGGCAATCGATCCAGCTCAACCCCCTGCACAAGCAGCGAACAGCTTCCTCCCAGCATCCACGGAACAGCAACGGATTCCCAGCCGTCCGCCAAGCTGCTCAGCGCAGCCGTCAGCTCATGAGGCAGCTTGTTCAATCGCACCGAAGGTATAGCCTTCATCACATTGTTTCCTCCCTTTCAATCCATCATCCCGTTTCCTGTTGGGCAACATTATAACATGTTATGGTGGGTAGTTCGACATTTTATGCACAAGAGAGCAGACGAGAATCTGCTGGAAAATAAAAAAACGTGAACCTGTTCGGTTCACGGAGAATAGAATCAGCCGGTATACGGCCGAATTTTTTATTTTTTCATTATCATTTTCATCAACGCTTCCATATTGGAAGGATTCATTCCGCTCTTTTTGACGGCACCGACAATATCCCTTACTGTATCCTCCGACACCGGAATGTTGGCCATCGCAGATACCTGCTTTATCAGCTGACGCAACTGTGCTTCACTTTGAAGCGTGTCCGCTTTCACGGTGCTTGCCAGCTTTTTCACCGCATTTTCAGATATGTTTTTGCCGCCTTTTTTGTTAATGGCCTTCAACGCATCTTTCGGAAAGTTTTTACTCACATTCTCCCCTCCTCCGCCATTGCTCAACTCAGTGTATGAATGGTGGAGGCCAAAGGTGATTAAGCTTACAAAAGACATGCCATACGCCTAACTGAAAAAAGCTGTCTCAGCCGTAGATAGAATCCACTTGCGAGACAGCCTTTTGTATGTTTTTATGTGTAGCTAAACCTTTACGAATGCCATTGTTCCCATGTTTGCAAAGGCATAACTTCCATTTCGGTTTTCGGGTCGCGCCCCATGAGCGCCTCAACGGCCTTACGGACGTCACGTCCTTCAAATAGTACCCCGTACAGCACTTCAGTAATAGGCATCTGAACGCCCAGCTTTTGCGAGATCGCATAGGCTGCCTTTGTCGTCCGAATGCCTTCTACTACCATGCCCATGGATTCTAGCACATCATCAAGCTTTTGCCCCTGCCCAAGCAACGAGCCTGCACGCCAGTTACGGCTGTGACGGCTCGTTGCGGTGACGACCAGATCGCCTATACCCGCAAGCCCGGAAAAGGTCAACGGATTGGCTCCCATTTCTACTCCGGCACGTGTAATCTCTGCCAACCCACGGGTCAACAAAGCGGCTTTTGCATTATCCCCGAAGCCTAATCCGTCCGACATCCCCGCTCCCAGAGCGATAATGTTCTTCAACGCTCCAGATAACTCCACACCCAACAAATCCCGGTTCGTATATACACGGAAATAAGAGTTCATGAACAGCTCCTGTGCAGCCTGTGCAGCCTTCTCATTAGATGATGCTACGACAACCGTCGTAGGGCATTTCCGCACTACTTCTTCCGCATGGCTCGGACCGGACAGCACGGCAATATCACCCTCCGCGACTTCCAGCTCTTCTGAAATCACCGTGGACATACGTTTGAGTGTTTCTGTTTCAAAGCCTTTAATGGCATGCACAATCAGCATGTCCTTGCTAAAGAATGCTTTCAGACTACGCGCCACCTGACGCGCAGCAGCGGAAGGAGCTACGATTACGACTGCTTTAGCACCAGACACCGCAACTCCCATATCGGTTGTAGCCATAATCCGTTCAGACAGAATGGAGCCAGGTAAATAGTGGTCATTCGTATGCTTCTCATTGATTTCAGCAGCTTGCTGTTCGTTTCTCGTCCAGACAGAGACATGGTTGTTATTGGCCGCAAGGACGGAAGCCAAAGCCGTTCCCCAACTGCCCGCGACCAGCACAGCTATTTTCTCAGACAAGACGATCTCCTCCTTTGGAGCCAAGTTTGTTTTCTTTCCCCTGTACCAGTTTGGCAATGTTGGTGCGATGTCTCCACACAGAAAACACACAAATAACCAGAGCCGTCCAGAAGAACGGCCATTCATAACCAAGTACCAGCAAGATCCAAGGGGTCAAAATGACAAAAATCAGCGAGCCAAGAGAAACATAACGCGTAATTACGATTGCGAGAATCGCAATAATTCCGGCATACAATGCCGGAATTATTGCAATCGAGACCAATACACCAATGGCGGTAGCAATACCTTTTCCTCCACGAAAGTGGAAATATACCGGCCAGTTATGACCTGCAATCGCCGCAACGCCACACAAACCCGGTAACCAGAGTGAATTTCCGCCAAGCCAGTGCCCAATCAGCACCGCAACAATCCCTTTAAGTACGTCCAGCAGCAGTACCAGAATGGCAGGGCCTTTTCCTAGCACGCGAAGCGTATTCGTCGCGCCGGCATTGCCACTTCCATGCTGGCGAATGTCGATTCCTTTTAATTTTCCATACAGCAGACTGAAGCTCACAGAGCCAAGCAAGTAACTGAGTACGATGGCAACGATTTGTAAAATCAACCTATTCGCTCCTAACTTTCGTCAGACTTGCGCCGTGTAAAGATACGAATTGGAGTTCCTTCAAAGTTGAAGGCGGCGCGAATTTTGTTCTCCAGATAACGCTCGTAAGAGAAGTGCATCATTTCCGGATCATTGACGAATACAACCATCGTAGGTGGCTTAACAGCAACCTGAGTCACATAGTTAATACGCAGACGGCGTCCTTTGTCAGTTGGCGGAGGATTAATCGCAACCGCATCGGAAATAACATCGTTCAGCAAATGCGTCTGAATACGCAAGACATGCTGCTGCGCCACATGCTGGACAACAGGGAGTAGCTTTTGCAAGCGCTGCTTTGTTTTCGCAGACAAGAACACAATCGGAGCATAGGTCATGAACAAAAAGTGATCGCGGATTTTAGTTTCAAATTGGCGCATCGTTTTATCGTCCTTATCCACGACATCCCATTTGTTTACAACAAACAGCGAGGCTTTACCCGCTTCATAAGCGTAACCGGCAATGTGCTTATCCTGCTCAATAATACCTTCCTCGCCGTTAATAACGACCAGTACGACATCTGCACGCTCAATAGCACGCATGGCACGCATCACACTATATTTTTCTGTCGTCTCGTATACTTTACCACGTTTGCGCATACCCGCCGTATCAATCAGCACATACTTCTGACCGTCTTTTTCAAAAGGCGTATCAATTGCATCACGCGTTGTGCCTGCAATGTCACTAACAATAACCCGTTCCTCTCCCAGAATGGCGTTAACGAGCGAGGATTTACCTACGTTCGGGCGACCGATCAAGGCAACACGGATCACATCTTCTTCATAAATGTCCTCTTCCAGCTCAGGCAATTTGGACGTAATTGCATCCAACAGGTCACCAAGACCTATACCGTGGCTACCGGAAATGGCAATGGGGTCGCCGAATCCATAAGAATAAAATTCATAAATCAGATCCGCACGTTCCAGATTGTCCACCTTGTTTACAGCCACAATAACAGGCTTGCCCGAACGATACAGCATTTGGGCTACCTCTTCATCAGATTGCGTAATCCCTGCCTTCGCATCACTCATGAATACAATAACATCTGCTTCTTCTATAGCTAGTTCGGCTTGCATCCGGATGGATTTCAAAATTTCATCTTCCCCATCAATCTCAATGCCGCCAGTATCAATAATACTGAAGGATTTACCGTTCCACTCCGATATACCATAAATACGGTCACGGGTGATTCCAGGCTTATCTTCCACTATGGATAAACGATCCCCGATAATCCGATTAAAAATGGTGGATTTACCCACATTCGGACGACCGACAATAGCCACAACGGGTCTTGCCATACATTCACTCCTCCTGTCAATTCTTCCGCTCTCATCATAGCAAAAAACATGCCTGTTAGCGATATTGTCACGTAACAACAATCGGCGAACCCTCTGGGTCCGCCGATGGTGTACGTTATGCTTATAAAGTGTATTGATTCAAACTCATTTAAATTTGTTCAGTTTATCGCCAAAACGTTCGCCAAGCGTAATGCTCAGACCCGAATTGTTCAAAGAAACGTTCGGATTGTTCAGTTCCTCACGAGGCGCGCGGGATGCACGTGGCGCTCTTTCTGCTCTTGGAGCAGCTTCTGGAGCTTCCTCAGTTTCTTTAATGCTCAGGCTAACACGTTTTTCAGTAGGACTCATTTCAAGAATTTTAACCTTAACTTCTTGTCCTTCTTCCAGAACTTCTTGTGGAGTTCCAATGTGTTTGTGGGAAATTTGGGAAATATGAACCAAACCTTCCACGCCAGAAGCGATTTCAACGAATGCACCGAAGTTAACCAGACGTTTAACAACACCTGTTACAATATCACCGTTGTTAAATTGTCCAGCAGCAGATTCCCAAGGACCAGGCTGTGCAGCTTTCATGCTCAGGCTGATTTTTCCTTTTTCAGGGTCCACTTTCAGGACTTTCACTTTTACTTGTTCTCCTTCAGAAACCGCATCGGAAGGTTTGTCAACATGAGTCCAGGCAATTTCAGATACGTGAACCAAACCATCCACGCCGCCTACGTCAACGAAAGCACCGAATTGAGTGAGACGTTGAACCGTACCCACGATTTCTTGTCCTTCTTTCAGCTCAGCCATTACTTTAAGCTTGTTGGCTTCAAATTCTGCTTCTAGAACGTCTTTTTGAGAAAGGATTACTTTGTTGTTCTCACGATCCAGCTCTTTCACGACAACACGCAATGTGCGGCCTTTATAATCGCTGAAATCTTCGACGAAATGGCGTTCTACCATGGATGCAGGGATAAATCCGCGCAGACCCACGTCTACAACGATGCCGCCTTTAACGACATCATTAACAACCACTTCAAGTACTTCTTTACTTTCAAACAGCTGCTCCAGCTTTTCCCAAGCATTTTCACTGTCAATTGCACGTTTGGACAGGACAAGTTTTTCTTTGCCGTCGTCGATGCTGATAATTCTAGCTTCAACCTCTTGGCCTACTTGTACTGCTTCTTCTGCGTTGTCCAAACCAGAAGACAACTCGCGAATTGGAATAATCCCATCGTATTTATATCCAATGCTTACTACCGCTTGGTTATCTTCCAATTTCACGATTGTACCTTTAACGGTGTCACCTTTTTTCAGGGAGACGATTTGATCGAGCTCGTCTTGATTTGCCGCTTCAGCAGCTTCTTGATTTTTAATTTCTTCCGACATGTCAATACCCTCCTCAATTCAAAAAAACCATTTATTTAAACCTGCGCGTAGCAGAGTTCAAAACACTGATAAATTTCTGTTCTAGTTTTCCGAGATTAGACACAATTCATGCAAGCCTTTCAGTTAATCGTAGGCTTGCCGGTGTCTCGCATTGTACGAATACGAGACATAATCTCTTCTGTTGCCAGCTCAAGTGGATCTCCTTCGATAACGGCGCCTTTTTGGAAAGCATCCAAATTAACAGGTTTGCCGTATATCACTTTCGTTTTACGGAAAAGCTTGTAATCACCAACAATGGCGACCGGAACGGCAGCCGCTCCACTACGCAGCGCAAAGCTGGCAGCACCCTTTTTACCGATTCCTCCGGCTCCTCTGGAGCCTTCTGGAAAGATTCCCATAACCTTGCCGTCACGCAAAATGGTCAAGGCCAGCTTAATGGATTCCTTGCTCACACCACCGCGCTTGACCGGAAAAGCTCCCAGCTTGTCAATCAACGGACCAAGTACAGGAGTATTAAATAACTCGGCTTTCGCCATAAAATGAACCTTTCGATCCAGCAAAATGCCAACTGTCGGAGGGTCCAGATTACTAATATGATTAGAACATAACAGTACTCCGCCCTCAGCGGGAACATTTTCGCTGCCTACCGCCTCAAGTCTGAACAGAAAGCGGTATATGAGACGCAAAATACGGACGCATACAGCATATATCATTGGCTGATCTCTCCATCCTTCGCCGTGGTGCAGTAAGATACAATAGTATCGACGACATCCTGAATGCCCATATGGGTCGTATCCAGCACGATAGCGTCGTCACTGCAACGAAGCGGGGATACCTCCCTCTCCTCATCAAGCTTGTCACGCGCCGCAATGTCACGTTCAAGCTGCTCCAGAGTGATATCATCAGCTCCGCCTAGTTCTTTAAACCGGCGAGAGGCACGTTCCTGAACACTTGCGGTCATAAACACCTTGACTTCCGCATCAGGAAGCACAGTGGTTCCAATATCGCGACCATCCATAACGACACCTTTACGCGCGGCCATTTCACGCTGGTTTTCAGTCAAACGCGAACGTAACCCCGCAATACTCGAATACTGTGACACCTTGCCTGTCACTTCCATCGAACGAATCACTGTCGTTACATCTTCCCCGTTACAATAAACCTTTTGGCCTGTAGGGTCCGGTACTAATTCAATCGCCAGCTCAGGCACAAATTGGAGCACTTTTTGTACATTTTCCGCCGGAATTTCCCTGCACATCATGTACCAAGTTGCTGCCCGGTACATCGCTCCGGTATCTACATAGACATAAGAAAGTGCTTTCGCTACCAAGCGGGCCACCGTACTTTTCCCTGCACCAGCAGGTCCATCAATGGCTACATTTATTTTATTACTTGAAGATACATGTTGCCTTGCCAACGGGTAATTCCTCCTAACCTAACCTCAAGAAAAAAGCAGGCATTGCCTGCGACGTGAAAATTATACCACACATTCAGAGTTGATGCAAAATGAACGGCAGGCTAACAAAAAAAGAATAAACCGGGATGATTGCTATTTCCCCCGGAATTCCAACTGACGTTCAAAGCAATATTTGATAAGCTTTTGACGCTCCTGATCAGCAATTTTCTCATATTTCAGCATGATTAGCCTGCGACCATTTTCCATTTGCTGAATACGTACAATTTCGGATTGGAACGGGACATGCTCCTGAGTTCCATTTTTATAAGGGACTAAAATCCAGCAGGACAATGATTCACCTTCTTCCAGGTGATGTGATTCTTGAGTCTGAAAAGAAACGCCTCCGCCTCCTACATCATGCGTCTCAGCTACAAACCTCGATTCGTTTAATCCATACTTTACTGCTATTTCCAGGTTGGCCTGAACCCGTAGAAAATTTCGACGCTGAATTTTGCTGATGCTGTCTGGGACAGGCTTGTGAATGCGGACCATCCGGAGCACATCCTCTTTAAAACCAGTAACATGGGTATTGAAATAGTTTTTTATCCCGCCCTCGCTCATAAAAAATATCGACAATTCTTCTCCTAAAAACAGTTTTTTCAGTTGCCCGCTCGTTTGGGACATGGGTATTTCTATTAGAAAGTTCTGGGATTCCTCTTCCGCAATACGCGACTTAAATTCAAAATGTTCATCCGCATGATCGGTACCAGCCACTTGTATATATAGCACATCATTAATTGCAGGAAACAAACCGCCCACCATCCTTGTCCATTTAAAAGCCTTATTAAGGTATATAATACCACGACTTTGTGCCTATTTTAAGCATTATATTTGTTATAACCATGTCAAAAGTACAAAAAAACCTCCTTAATGAAGGAGGTCTAGCGTGATTAATGGTTCATTTTTACGTATTTACCCTATTTACTCTTAAACGTTACTTCCAGAAGCCGGTTCGTCCGAATCTTTAACTTGCTCAATCGTTTCTTCCATCCCCGTGTCAGCGTTAATGTAGATTCGATAAATGGAACCGTTGATTTTCCCGCCAAATTCGTAACACAGAACTTCTTTGGACAGTTCATTTTCAATTAGCGCTTTCCGGTGATAAGTCTCACGAAACTCAGGGTTCAGCTTCGCACGTGCTGCCTTCACATCCAGCTTAGCCTTCGGAATACGGCGGAGATGGCTGTGCTCGTACACGTAGTCACTTGATTGAAAACCGATCACTTGCCCGTTATCCAGACCGGATCTAACTGTGATTTTTTCTGGATAGATGATCACATCCCCTTGTAGAGTGGCAAATGTGATGCTGGCTAAATTTCCACTTTCATCATAAGAAACAGGCTTCATCCCCGGATATCCCTTACGTTGGAGGTATTCACTCGCATAGCGGATTGCCTCATTGCGAGTTGATTTTTTCGGGCCAACCGTTCTCATATCATGATAAGAAATAAGCTTGCCGCCTTTTTTGGTATAGTCCATGCTGGCTACAGGCTTCTGATTGTTATTCAGAGTAGCTGTATAAGAGGCCCATTCCGTTCCTTTACCATTTTCATGGACACGGATTTGGCTTTCCGGTTTCCCTGTAAATTCTGCCGCATTCCGCTTAATTTGCTCCGCGTTCACAGCAGGAAGACTCAGCTTCTTCACAGAGCGCTTATTATAGATGCTAGCCACGGATGGTCCCCAATCCAGCTCCTTATAGTTCTCCACCTTTTTGTCTACCGTTTGGAAGCCGTCAATAATGGTGTTGTCCTTAGGCCCGGTCTTTGAGCCTGGCGCTGTATCGACATCCATCCAACGCAAATTTTTGCTGAGGACTTTTTGCCGGACTTCATGCATATTCTTCGAAATTTCTCTGGAATTAGTGTATAAGGTTTTCAGGTTTGATAATTCTTTCTCGTTCAATGGCTCGTGATCCAAATCACGGACAGACGTCTGATACGCAAATGCAGATAGATGCGACAACAGATCCTTTGCATGATTAAATGGCATTATATTGAGAGGCAACTGATTAACATCATTTTGGGCCTCACTTGTAATCCTCCACACGTTCATCAAACATTTGCGATGCATCGCGTGTGAAGTATTATGGACAGCAACCGCGTTACCAAGTTGGGAGTGCAACTGGTCCATACGAAACGACAAATCATGGAACGCACGCTGGTATTGATTTTCCGCTTTAATCGACATGCTATTTGCCTGAAGAGACACCTCTTTTCTCATCTGGCTTTCCCGATAACCCCACACAAAAGCTCCTATCATAATCAGGGTCACAATCGGAAACATTACGGTACTAAGTCGTCTATACATTTTGGGAGTCTCCTTTCTTCAAGTACACTAACGATAGTGTGACAAGAAGAATGCTCTCTTATGCATGGTTTTCCATAACTTCGATAATAAACTCACAGTGATCGCAGATACAGCGCTTAAAGCCGGTCTGAACACCCCCTTGCTCCATCCGTCCTCTCAGTACGAAACGTTCACCACACCTTTTACAATGTATTCTCACTTTAATACGCAAAAAAAAGACACCTCTCTCTAACAGGTTTGTCAGATCAGTGTGCCCCAATTCGTTACATATTAACCTTTTCTTCCCGTTTGAATAGTCGAAATGGAGAGCGGTTGTTGGCCCTACTGATTTTCGCCATCCCTCCATACCAGAGGAATGCCATCAGAGGAATAATAAACCAGATCCAGTCATGCGAAATTGTCGTTAGAATCAGGTCATATATGCCATGCCAGAACCACGGAAGTACCAGTGACAGAAGCAACATATATTTGCTTTTCCAGTCCTCTGAAAACTTGGCCTTCCCCATGTAATAGCCCATCATGACTCCAAACATCGCATGACCGGATACTGGAAGCAATGATCTCATCAGCATCATACTAACAGAAGCGTGGCCTGCCCATGCGTACAACAGATTTTCAACGGTTGCAAATCCAAGGGAGATTGCGGCGGCATACAAAATACCGTCATAAGGTTCATCAAACTCGGTGTGATTATATATAAAGTGGTACAGCAAAAACCATTTGAAAAACTCTTCCACTCCGGCCGAAATGCCGAATACCTGAAATAACGTGCTATCCCCCAGCCAAAGCAGCAACCCACGTTGAAAAATCATGACAGGCAGTACCACCAAAAAGCCGAGCAAAAACACTTTGATAACCATGTGCAGCGGCTCAGATTCATATCTGTCCTTCAAGTAAAAATACATTAATAAGGCGAGACCCGGCGCAGTTGCTGCCGCTAAAACAGAAAACAGAAGCACCGATCATCCCTCCATAAAAATGAGTCGGCCCTGCATTCAGCGCAGAGCCGACAAAGTCACTTCGATATTACTTTTCTTTAAGCTCATTAAGAGCGGCTGTCGAAATGAGTGCAGATGACATCAATCGCCTGTTCAGGAATGACCAGCTTGCCATACTCCTCCAGCATTGCCGGTGTTACGGATGAGCCTTCCCCAAATTCAGCAAGAACCGCGATCAAGGCCGCAAGCTTGGACTCTTCTACTTCTTCCGGTTCCAAATGCAGAATCCATTTTCCTCTATAATGATACAGCTTACCTGCATCCGTGGTGTTACTACGGAGCATGTGAGCCGCTTCTATGAGTACTTCGAAATCTCTAAACGCGTAGACGATGGAATCGCTGTGCTCCAGCGTAACTTCCATTTCATATACTTCCTCTGGAAGCTCATCATCAGGACCCGAACCATATTGCTGGTGGTCATATTTCCCTCGAGTGACGATAACTACCATACCCTGAGCAGGAAGCGCAAATACTTCGACGGCTAAAGGTCCCGTGGCGTCGAAGCCCAGCTCGCTATATGCCTGATCCATCATTTCGGTGAACAGCTCATGGACTCTTGGAATCTCTTGCCACATGTCGTCTTTTTGAATACCGCGTTCGCTCAAATCATCAAAGGTAAGGAAAATCCGTATCTTGTCCTGGCTTAATCTTTCTATTTTCATACTGGACCCTCCTCCTGGCAGCCGAGTGTTATTAACAGATTATGATGCATTTATGGTGCTTGTGAAGAAAATGGTTCTATGTAATCATGTTATCATTTTATAATCGTAAATGCACGCAATAAAAATGATAAAAAAAAGAATCATTTGAACGGCTTTTACAAAAAAGCCGCAAAATGATTCAGGATAGAGGTTCCGGGTTACAAACCCGGTACGGCTGTATGAGTTTCTTTCAGGATTTGCTCGACCTCACGCTTAACATCGGGACTGGTGCTGATAAAATCTTTAATCAGCTTCATATTTTCTTCTTTAGTTTGGGCTGTATGGGCGCTATGAGCTGTTTTATCTGTTGTGGAACGGTGATCCTGATCCTTATGGGTGTCTTGCTTATTAAGCGTAATATCACCCATTCCGGGGAACGCCGCGTCCATCATTTTGGTACGGGCTTTTTGAACCAAATTACCGCCTTTTTTTCCATCCATGTCCATAGATAAGCCTAACATACTGCGGTTACGGGAGATCATAGTGCTCGCCACTGCGCCCAAAACGATTCCCAGGAAAAACGAAGATGTTTTCAAAATTAGAACCTCCCTTTGTGGTAGAATCAAGCATAGTGTTCGTCAGCAGAGACAAACTCATACGGTATAAATACAGGAAGGTGAGTTAATGGGTACAAAAACAGCAGCCATTTTGTTGACCGCATGTCTGCTGCTAAGTGCTTGCGCTGCGCCCAAGCCAGAATCGGCAGTCATAAGCAATAACCAGACCCATACAACGTCTGAAACCAGTAACAACACAGACAAAGGTCTGGGCGCAGCTTCTTCCCCAACCAACAACAGTGAGCAAGCAGGCAGTAATCATGGTAATAACTTAATAGCCCAAACAACGCCGCAAACTGGCAAGACTGTCGCCGACAGCAACGAGGCTACAAATTCAACGGATACCGTTAACAAAACGTATCATTGGGACAAGGCTTACAACGTGGTTCCTAACCAACAAGAGGCGGAGAAAAAGATTGTTTTACTGACCTTTGACGACGGACCCAAGGTAGCGGTCATGATCAACAAAATCATTGATATTCTGGACAAGCACAAGGCCAAAGCCATTTTCTTCGTAAACGGTTACCGCGTGAAGGAGCACCCTGAGCAGCTCAAGCTCATACATGACCGTAGGCAGCCTATCGGCAACCATAGCTGGGATCACGTTGTGCTAAAGAACAAATCGGAGGCCGAAGTGAAAAAGCAAATTGAATCGGTGCAAAAAATTGTTGAGGAAACAACGGGGCAAACGCCTGTGTTCTTCCGTCCTCCTCATGGTGCAGGTGGGGATGTCGGCCGCAAGGTCTCCAAGGATTACGGACTTTTATATACGACATGGTCCGTTGGTTCGCTCGATTGGACAATGAAAAAGAGACAGCCGAATAAAACGGATACAATTCTCAAGAATGTTACGGAGCAATTGCATCCGGGTAGCAATATTTTAATGCATGAGTTGCCATGGACCGCAGAAGCGTTGGATAGCCTGTTGACCCGTCTGGAGCAAAAGGGTTACCAATTTGTCGATCCACAAAGTATTGAGGTACCTGCCAGCTAACAGGCCCTTGTGCTTCTATTACCGATCCTAAACGATTGCAAAAGAGCCTCCATTTCCCGCAAGTCATATAAGCGGGTAAGGAGGCTCTTTTAGTATACCGTTTGCAGTGCCTGCACCTATAAATAACTCTAGGCACAAGCGATCACACTGGTTTATAATTACCAGAGCATTTTACTAATGGGTGGTGCCCCTTTGATGCCCCACCACAGCAATGCTGCTGTAATGAGCACAAAAAGTGTGCTCAAAAAATTTAAAAACCACTTACTCACCCGGATACGGCGGGACGGAAACATTTCTGCCCGTGTCTGGTACTCGCTGACAGGAGCATCATCCTCCATCGTCACAGCAACTTCCGGTGCAGCAGCAACGTCAGTCCATTCCGGTGCGGGACGTGAAGCACGGGAGCGAACTGGTTTTGGACTGTTATCTCCCTTGCCTTTGCGTCCATTTCGGCGGGTGCCATAGGTCTGCACTCTGCTAAGTTCCTGATTCATGCTTCATACCTCCGAAAGCGTAGCGCCAAACCGGATATGAGGTCAATCACAAAATGACAAATGATCGGCGCCCACAGGCTACCGGTCTGCACGTATATGTACCCCAAACCGTAACTGCTCAGAAAAACCCAGCCTGTCGGAATCCAATGCCGCAAATACCGGATATGGATGACCGCAAACAAGATACTTGTCCAGTAAGGCCCAAAGCTGTACTGAATCGCCCCCCTGAATAATAGTTCCTCACAGATCGAAACGATGGCTGCTATACATACAATATGCCAGATGGGTCGATTTTGAAACAGCATCTGGTTAATGCCCCCGTCATCCATAGCATCCTCGGGCATAACCCGTGACAGGAGCAGGTCCACTAGCAGCATAGCCGCAGCCAGTCCCAACCCCCACCATAAGACATGCAGACTGTTCGGCCACGCAAACAACTCCAGCACATTTCTTTTCTGAAAAATAATCCAGATTGCGCCGACTATCAGGGTCAGTCCCTGGGTTAGATACAAATTGTAAAGCAGCAAGCGGTCATTCAATTCATGAATTTGCGCTCTTTTCCATTTCACTTTAAGCTTTTTCATAGTAGTTAGTCCTCTGCATAGTCTTCTTAAGCATCATAGCCAAAAAGTCGAACGGATTCAAGAAGGCTTAAAACTTATTATTCTGCAGCTATGTATCTAGCCCGGTGTCCACGCATGTCACATGTCCTATTGACATGTCCATGTAAGCCATGATACATTATGAAAAAATTATTAGCGACAACAACAATGATGGAGAAAAGGTCTTGATTTCGTCTTCAGAGAGTCGGTGCTTGGGTGGAAGCCGGTGGCGGAGTAATTACTTTTAGCGCTCCTGAGTTATTGCACCGAAGCCTCGGATGATTTCCCGGCATTAGATGCAATCGGCAGAAAACCGTTATCCTTTCGGTCATATTTATGACCGCTGAAGGCAGTCCGTTGTGAAACGGCTGCGAATTAGGGTGGTACCACGATAAACTCTCGTCCCTTACTATGGAGATAGTATGCGATTCGGGAGTTTTTTTGATGCCCGCAAACCGCAAAGCGGTTCTGCATATGACCTTTTTAACCGTCAGCTTGGTGCCAAATGCTATTTTACCCCTTTTCTGCGTCAATGCGTTATCACGTTAGTGCTGTCCGCGATCTTCTGTTTTTCAGAAGCATTTCAAGTTTTTTTCACGTTCTTTATGGAATGTATTTCAGTTGAAGTACATCCTGTCCATAAAAGAAGTTAACTTTGAGGAGGAAACCAAATGTTTAAAGTTTTAGTATCCGATCCGATCAGTGACCTGGGCATCCAGCAACTGATGGATGCAGACGATGTAACGGTGGACAAGAACACAGGTCTCAGCGAGGACGAATTAGTTCAAATTATTGGTGACTATGATGCACTGCTCGTTCGTAGCCAAACCCGGGTAACAGAACGCATCATGACAGCAGGTAAGAACCTCAAGGTTGTCGGACGCGCTGGTGTCGGAGTGGACAATATTGATCTGGAAGCAGCAACACAACGCGGAATTATCGTCATTAATGCCCCTGACGGCAACACAATTACGACATGTGAGCATACTTTTGCCATGATGATGGCTCTGGCGCGTCATATTCCACAGGCGTATGCCAAAACCATCGGCGGTACATGGGATCGTAAAACATTCCTCGGTGTTGAGCTGCGTAACAAAACGCTTGGCGTACTCGGTATGGGACGCATCGGCAGCGAGGTGGCCAAACGTGCCAAAGCCTTCGGCATGAGCATTCTCGGCTATGATCCGTTTCTGACGGAAGAACGCGCTGAGAAGCTGGGCATCAAGCTGGCAAGTGTGGACGAAATTATCCGCAACGCGGATTTCATGACGGTACACACACCGTTAACACCGGAAACGAAGCATATGATTGCCCGTCCGCAGTTTGAAGTGATGAAAAAAGGGATGCGTATCATCAACTGTGCCCGCGGCGGCGTTGTCGATGAAATGGCTCTCGTTGAAGCCATTGATGAAGGCATCGTTGCCGGCGCAGCCTTTGACGTATTCGAATCGGAGCCGCCAGCACAGGATCACCCTTTCCTGAGCCATCCGAAAATTATCGTTACTCCGCATCTGGGTGCATCCACGGTAGAAGCTCAGGAGAATGTAGCGATCGACGTATCCGAGCAGGTGCTGCACATTTTGCGTGATGAGCCGTTCAAAAATGCGGTCAACATGCCTCCGGTGCCATCCAACGTGATGACGCAATTGCAGCCTTATTTCTCGCTTGGCGAGAAGCTGGGCAGCTTTGCCGCTCAAGTGACGAATCAGGCTGTACGTGAAATCCAGGTGGATTACGCAGGTGATCTGTCTTCAGTGGATACACAACCACTGACACGTTATATTTTGAAAGGTGTGCTCAGTCGCCATCTGGGCAGCGATGTTAACATTGTAAACTCTGTCCACCTTGCCAAAACACGTGACATCCATCTTGTCGTGTCTCAGGCTCCGGCTACCAAGGGCTTTACCAACCTGATCACCGTCACGCTCAAAACGCAAAGTGGAGAGGAGCAACGTGTAGCAGGTACCCTGCTCGCAGGCTATGGCGAACGTATCGTCCAGTTGAACCAGTTCCCGGTGGACGTGGCACCAGAAGCGCATTTCCTGCTCATCTCCCACAATGACAAACCCGGCATTATCGGGCGTGTCGGCACTCTGCTTGGGGAGAACGGCGTGAATATCGCCTCCATGCAGGTAGGACGTAAAATTATCGGTGGTGAAGCCATCATGATTCTGACCGTTGATAAAGCCGTTCCTAAAGACGTGCTGATCCAACTGGTTGGCTTGCCTGAACTGAATACCGCTCAAGAAGTAGTACTCGATTAAGGTATCAGCATTGCTGAATAATGTTAACATGCTTTACCTAATCAGAGAGGCGTCCGGCGAACCGGGCGTCTTTTTTATATATTCACGCCTCATTCCCAATACCAGCATCAGACCTACTGCTCTGAGAAGCTGAATGTTCCACGTTGAACAAGATAAATGTTGATTTTTCAACAAAAAGCACCCTCTTCCGAGGATGCCTGCGAACCGGGGTACATTCTTCTGTTGGCTTACAAGCCTGTTACAGAGCCCGACTTTGTTTTTTTGGAGATCGGCAGCAAAATAGTGAACTCCGTCCCTTCTCCCAATACGCTGGCTGTGGAGACAGAGCCTCCGTGAGCCTCTACAATATTTTTGACAATAGCAAGCCCAAGACCGGTTCCTTTGTCCACGCCCCGTACTCTAGCCTTGTCTGCCTTGTAAAAGCGGTCAAAAATATAAGGCAGGTCCTCACTGGCAATGCCCACACCTTCATCCTTAATCCGAATGCGAATCAGCTCATGCCGTTCCCCCAAAATCTGATCCGCACTAATGGTAACACTTTTTCCACCGAGCGTATGCCTGAACGCATTATCTAACAAGTTGGTCAGCACCTGCTCCAATCGGTCTTCATCTGCTTCAGGTAGCAGTAGAGGCTGACCTTGCTCATGATAATAATCAAGCGTCAGCCCCTGTTCCTTCGAACGCACCGTAAATTTACGTTGAACACGCTCGATCAGTTCATTGACATTCACTTCCTGACGGTGCATGTCTGTATGACCTGCCTCCATTCGAGCCAGATCAAGCAGATCCTTGACCAGTCTTCCCATACGCAACGATTCATCATGAATGACCCGCACCAATTCCTCGGATTCTTCTGGTGAACCAGCCATTCCATCGAGCAAGGCCTCGCTGTAGCCCTGCATCATGGAAAGCGGTGTACGAATTTCATGGGACACATTAGCAACAAAGTCACTCCGCATCTTCTCCAGCTTGACTTCCTCCGTGATGTCTCTGAGCACAGCGACAGCGCCACGAATCACATTATCCGTGTACAACGGCGCCATCTGTACCGACCAAGAGCCCTGTTTTACATGAATATAGTCTCCGGCGTCCTCTCCCCTGTCCATAACGGTGTGGAACAACGGCAGCAACGGCCCAGGTACAGACACTCCGAATTCCTCCTGATCATGCTCTTGCCACTCCAGCTTTTTCCATCTATCCAGCAGAATTTGTGCAGGCGGATTCGTCAAAATGATTTGTCCGCTTCTGTCGAAGGTCATTACAGCATCAGACATGCTTCTCAGCACGCTGGACAGATGATTCTTCTCCTCATTCAGACTGCGGATCGTCGCTTCCAGCTCCGTAGACATATGATTAAAAGTTTTCGCCAGTTCGCCAATCTCGTCACTTGTTACCAGCGAAAGTCGTGTATCATATCTTCCCTCACGGATCGCATTCGCCGCCTGAATCAACAGCTGCATAGGCTGCGTGATTTTAGTAAAAAGAAACAGAGCAAAAAAAGTCGTAAGTAAAAAGCCGACAATGCATGTATAGGTGAACAAATGCTTGATTTCCGTCGATTCATATGCGGCGAAATTCCTGTTGATGTAAGGCAACAAAAAAAGTCCCAGAAAAATAAGCACACAGCCTACCAAACAAATGATGGTAATCCACAGCTTGCCTACCAGCGATCTCCAGAAGCTCACGTTATTTTGGAACCTCCAGCTTATAGCCGACACCCCAAACCGTTGTAATCATAGCCGCTGCCTCCGGTGATACTTTGTTCAGCTTTTCACGAAGCCGTTTGACATGCGTATCCACCGTTCGTAGATCACCAAAAAATTCATAATTCCATACGTCTTTCAGCAGCTCTTCGCGCGAAAACACCTTGTCCGGCGATACAGCCAAATAATGCAGCAACTCGTACTCTTTAGGAGTGAGACTAATTTCAATCCCGCCTGCACTTACACGATGCGCATCATGCTCAATAATAAGATTCGGAAAAACAATGCTGTTGCTCGGCACCGTCTCCTTGGTCAAAAAAGCAGTTTCTGACGAACGGCGCAAAATCGCCTTCACCCGATAAATCACCTCACGCGGGCTAAAAGGCTTGACCACATAATCATCGGCCCCGACTTCAAAGCCCTGTACGCGGTTCACTTCCTCGCCTTTGGCAGTCAGCATGATCACAGGTGTAGCTTTGGTCTGTCGCAAACGTGTGCAAACTTCAATTCCATCCATGCCCGGTAACATCACATCGAGCAGAATAATGCTGTAATCACTTGCAGTCGCTTTCTGGAGTGCAATTTCGCCATCCTCAGCTTCATCAATTTCATATCCTTCTTTTTCCAGATACATCCGCAGAAGGCGGCGAATGCGTTCTTCATCATCTACAATTAATATGCGGTTGCTTTGTTCTGACATATTCCCAGCCCCTTCGCTAAAAAAAGCATTCTCTCTATTTTACTATTTTCCCGTGTCCGGTCAAACCTTACTCTGTTCATTCAGCTCTCTTTACACCAAAAAGGCCGGGGTTATGACCCCCGTCCTGTCCGTTTCTTTTTCGTGTTGTCTGACTGTGCAAGTTGAATGAGACGGTTGATTTCGTCCTTAGTAAGGGGTCTCGTCAGACCGCGCTTCAGGTTTTGCAGCAAAAGATCGCCGAAGGCAATTCGTTTAAGCTTGATGACCGGATGGGAAATGGCCTCAAACATTCGTCTGACCTGACGGTTTCTGCCTTCATAAATAGTAATCTGGATCACAGACTCTTTGCCGTTCGGGTCCACATCCTTGTATTCTACCTCAGCGGGTGCGGTAATGCCATCCTCCAGCACGATCCCTTTTTTCAGCTTGTCCAGCTCGGTTCCGTGCGGAACGCCTTTGACTGTCGCTACATACGTCTTGGGCACATGATGCTTCGGATGGGTGAGCAGATTGGCGAACTCGCCGTCATTGGTGAGCAACAACAGCCCCTCCGTATCGTAATCAAGACGACCTACCGGATAGACGCGTTCCTTAACGCCTTTCAGATAGTCGGACACGATTTTACGTCCTTCCGGATCGGAAGCACTCGTAATCACGCCTTTAGGCTTGTTCATCATTAAATAGATTTTTTTCTCGGTTTTGATTGGTCTACCCTTTACCGTAATTATATCCTGATCAGGGTCTGCCTTCGTTCCCAGCTCTGTTACGGTAACCCCGTTCACTTCCACGCTACCCGCCTGAATAAGCTCCTCACATTTACGTCGGGAAGCTACACCAGCCTGGGCCAGTATTTTCTGCAATCTTTCCATGTTCGCTAATTCACCTCATGCTAATGATACCCATCCATGAACAAAATCACAAGCCCCGTTCACAAATCAATGCAGGAATCAAAAGACAAGCAGGCAAATCGCAATCGCTGCCACAAAACCGACCACGTCTGAAAACAGCCCCACCTTCAAGGCATAACGCCCATTTCGAATACCTACCGCGCCAAAATATACAGTCAGTACATAGAGTGTCGTGTCTGTGCTGCCCTGTATCGTGGAGGCAATACGACCGATCATGGAATCCGGGCCATACGTGCGGATCAGATCCGTCGTAAACGCAAGCGAGCCGGTGCCCGTCAACGGGCGCAACAGTCCTAATGGCAGTACCTCACCAGGTACGCCCCAGCTTTTGATCCATGGCGTTACCCAGGATATCAGGTAATCCAGAGCGCCGGACGCTCGAAAAATGCTGATAGCCACCATCATGCCTACGAGATGAGGAATGATACTGATGGCCGTAGAGAAGCCGTCTTTGGCTCCATCCACAAAGGAATCGTAGACTGGTACCTTTTGGGCATAAGCATATAAAGGAATAAAGGCAAGAATAACCGGAATGGCCCACGTCGATACGAGGTTAATGAAATAAAGCATGCCTCCCTCATCCTTTCCAAGTGGTGTTTCTGCCCTTGGCAGCCGTCATTCCAGTTCCCTGAACGGCAGGTGAAGAAACGGGCGGCGTAGCCGGAGAGGACGCAGCTACTGGCGTGCCCTGTGGAGCCTGTGTTTTCTGTGACGGCAATGATGATGTGGAAGGTGGACTGGCTGGAGGACGACGCAGCTCTCGGCTACGGTACCAGCGATCCGCCGCGATCGCGGCAAAGGTGGCTATGGCAGTCGCCACCAGCGTTGTCCCAACGATTTCTGTCGGATTGGCAGAATGATAATTGAGCCGGATCGCGATCAGTGTGGTTGGAATAAGCGTAATGCTGGCCGTGTTCAAAGCAAGCAGCGTACACATAGCAGGTGTAGCGGTCTGCTTGTCGGGATTGAGCGATTGCAGCTCTTGCATCGCCTTGATGCCCATCGGGGTCGCCGCATTTCCCAGCCCGAGCAGATTAGCGCTCATATTGGACAAGATATACCCCATTGCCGGATGATTACGCGGAACATCAGGAAACAGAAAGGCTACTAACGGGGCGAGCAGTTTGGATATTTTCTGCAAAAGCCCACCGTCTTCCGCCAGCTTCATCATCCCCATCCAAAATACAAGCACACTAATCAGTCCAAAGCATACCGTAACGCCCGTAGCCGCCCCATCAAATGCCGCCTTGGTCACCACTTCAATATTTCCCTGAGCGGCGGCAAACACAAATCCAATACAAATCAGGGCCACCCATATAAGATGGATCAAGGCCGATCACTCCCTTTCACCGATGAATGTAACCAAACCCCTATGCTCCGAACAGATTTCTTAAAATCTCGCTCCATCCGCTCGTCCAGGTACGCTCTTGGATGCCACGGCTTGCAGGAGCTTGTGCTGTCGGAATTTCCTGTTGTGGCTGTACTGTGCTTCGGACGGGCAGCAAGCTCCCTTTGTCATACACAGGAACCGAGCCAATAAGCTTGCCTTCCAGCAGGAACTCGACACGTCCCCGCAAACCAAAGGATACGTCAGCTCTGTCAGACGTGGCCTTTTTATACAGGACCAGTCTTTTGTGCAGCTGCTCCTTCTCCCCATCATGCAAAGGATAGGCAAAGCTTGTGCCTGTCAGCAGCGGATAACCGTCAATCGGCTGCTGCTTGTCCGTAATCGGAATGAGTGGATAATATTGGAAAACGTAGTCGAGCATGCGAGCATGGTCGTTCCAGTCGTCTCCGTCATTCAGGGTAACGGCAGCAAGCTGGCGACCGTCCCGTGTGGCTGAGCTGACCAGACAGCGAAACGCTTTTTTTGTATAACCCGTTTTCACACCATCAGCTCCCTCATAGAGCCTCAGCATCTTGTTCTTGTTATGCCATGAATAATCCCATGATTCATTTGGATTAGGCGCTTTTTTTAACTCCGTCTTCACAATGCGGGCAAAGGTCGGATTATGCAGCGCATAAGCGGTAAGCCGAGCCAAATCATTGGCAGAGGAATAGTGACCCTCGGCATCCAGTCCATGCGGATTAGCAAAGTGGGAATGGCTTAGTCCAAGCTCAACCGCCTTCTCATTCATCAAATGAACAAATCCTTCCTCCGTCCCTCCCACATGCTCAGCAATGGCGGAAGCCGCATCGTTACCAGAACGGAGCATCAAGCCGTACAGCATATTTTCCAGTGTCATTTGTTCACCCTTTTGGAGAAAAAGCGAGGAGCCCTCTTTGGCAAAAGCCGTCGGACTCACCTTTACCGGATCCTGCAAGCGTCCATGTTCAATGGCTACGATCGCGGTCATAATTTTGGTCAGACTGGCAATACGCAACTCTCGGTCACCCTCGGCGGAATATATGATTCTTCCTGATGTGACATCCATTAGAGATGAGGCCTGTGCATGTGTAGTAAAAGCAGGTGGGAATTCCTCCTTCTTCACTGCTCCCCAAGCAGCCTGCGTACTTAGCAGTGTGAGTGGCAATGTCAAGACGAGCAGCAGTGCCATCGGCAACACAAAAACGCGTGTCTTAGGCAAAAGCTGGCTGTATCCTGCGTAGTTTTTCGGCTTTCTTTTAAACATTTGGATTCCTCCGGTTTTGAACAAGTCTTGTAACATTCTATGTCCAAGCTGTTCAAAGTATGTCCACCTTTATAACAGAAAATCCCTCCAGGAATATGGGTGTACCGTCCCTTTCTTCCGCTTACTTTTTGAAGGAAACCAGGCAACTTGCACTCCAGATGACATATATATAATAGTTACTAAACTTGATGAATGAATGGAGGTGCCCACATGCAGCGGCAACAGTTTGAAACGATCTTAAGAAGCCGAATTGTCGAGGCAGCGGAAGCTTTGAATCGAAGCGGTGTATCCTTTGCCACCTTTGATACCGCACGCTGTAATGAGCAATTTTGGAATTTGACGGAAAAAGGCGGATTTCAGATCAAAGCAGGTATCACTCCGGCGCAGGGGATCAGGGATATTTTTGTGAATGGACATAAATATGCCTTTGAGTGTGCGACCGCTATGGTCATTGTACTCTACAAAGGAGTGCTGGATTCCATTCTGGAAAGTGAATTTAATCGGATTTTTGCTGATATGCTGCTGTATGATTGGCACTATGACAGTGATCTCAGACTCATACAGGAGCAAGGGAGTCACAAGGCTGTTCCTGGCGACATCCTGTATTTCAACAATCCCAATGTATCACCCGAAACGCCAGAGTGGAAAGGAGAAAATGTTGTCAAGCTAAGGGAAGACTCGTTTTATGGTCACGGCATTGGCATTCGAACAGCGGAAGGCATCATTGACTCCCTCAATCGTCATCGACGACCGGGGGCCACCACTTCTGCTTATTTGACAAATGAAGTGATCTACCCCGATTTTGCCTATCTGTCGCAGTTTGCCCCTGAAGGAAACCGGGAAAAAGAACTTGTGTTAAGCCCTTCACAAGAGTACCCTGCCCGTATACATGCGAGTATTGGTGGAAGACAGTATATCCGTGCATAAAAGTATGATAGTTAGGTGTATGTAAAAAGGAGGGTGTTCCTTAGCCAATAGTTGGCTTTGGAATACCCTCCTGTGCTAAAAATCCTACTCCATAACCCTTACAAAGAAGCCGGACCAGTGTGATTGTGATCTGTGTTAACATCTACCGGGACCTGAGGAGGCGGAGTATGCATATCCACGTCGGCATTCCGGAAGATAGATTGGACTTTATCAATCAGGTATGGTGTAGAGTCGATCAATTTTTCAATCAGATGAGTCTGATTATCCAGCGGAACGATTTGTGCACCTTGTTTGCCAACAACCAGAAAAGCGATTGGATGAATGGATACCCCGCCACCGCTACCGCCACCAAAAGGATGTCCTTCCTTGCTGCTGTGAGTACCTGACGACGATGATGTATGAAGAGCCTCTTCATCTACATTAAAATCGCTGCCCCCGGCTGCGAAGCCAAATCCCACCTTACTAATCGGCAAAATAACGGAACCATCGGGTGTTTCCACCGCGTCTCCCACAATCGTATTCACATCCACCATGGCTTTGATGTTCTCCATTGCGGTTTGCATGAGCCCTTGAATCGGGTGATCTGACATGATTATTCCTCCTCTGCTTTGTTCAAGCGTAGACTGCCTTTTCTTTCGCTATTGTGCGCAGGGGTTCAAGGAAATATGTATGGCTCATTATTCCTCATGCTTTACTGGTTTCTTGGAGAATACACGTTTCCACGCCTCTGGACCGCCTGGTACGCGCCATATGCGGTAAGCCAGCATGAGCATCGAATAAACGACATAACCCAGTGAAATACTTGCCTCACAGGTCAAAGTGGTAGTAAAACGCAGACGATCCACCCAATAGGGCACGACAAACAGCTTGGGTGTGCAGTTCATGCGCACAAAGCTGGAGGCAAAACCGATCAGTGCTGTTTTCAGCCCCCACAGAATACCGGTAGAGGTAGCCGTATAAGCAGCGTCAGCAAGACTGATATTGGTGGACCATTCCATTTTCGACATCGTCACATGGGCTAGCGTATGACGTATCCATCGACGGAAGGACCGCGTTCCTTTCAGAAGTATCCGAACATCGTGTATAAATCGCTTCATTTTCTCTTTATCAATGGTGCCGCTGTCAATGGTGGCATCCGTTTTATGTATGTTTTTGTTGCGATCGAGTCGATAGAGAAGCCCTTTTTGCAAACCTGCCAGCAGAATAGCCGGAATGTCATAATTTATTTTAATCCACCCGTACAGAAATCTGATCTCCAGATGCGCCCGGTCATCACTATCATGCTTGGCAATATCCAGCTTCAATCGGATACGAGAGAGCAGAACAGCCAGCACAAGTAACAAAACGACGATGATGGCGATACCGATCCATTTCCACACTGGCGAGTCCTCCCTTCCTTTTTTCTCCATGGATATACCATGGCAAAAATAGTATGACCCTTCGCCCGGAAAACATGCATCCTGAAACGCTAAACAGCCAGCCCCATTATGCGAGGACTGGCTGTTTTCTAAATTTCGAACCTGTAGCCATGAAGAGGAACCCGTAAAACAGGCTTCTGCCAGGCATCAAGACTCCGTATCCTTCATATCCGGCTGGCTGTTCTCCAAACGTTCGAACAACAATTGTGTCTCTTCCTCCAGATTATCCGAGTCCTCAAACAGCTCAGGCTGCGGCAAATCCGCCAAAGAACCCAAACCGAAATAGTCCAGAAATGACTTCGTCGTTCCATACAAAATCGGCCGTCCTATGGCCTCAGCCCGACCTTTTTCCTCAATAAGCTCCTTGTTGACCAGAGTATGTATAGCCCGCTCAGATTTGACACCGCGAATATCTTCGATTTCAACTCTTGTAATGGGCTGACGGTAGGCTACAATGGCAAGTGTCTCCAAAGCCGCTTGAGACAGCGAAGCACGTGCTGGAGAATAGGCGAGCTTTTCAAAATAAGGTGCATGTTCGGATAAGGTTGCCAGCTGATAATGCCCGGCGATACGGACAATTTGCAAACCTCTTCCTCCCTGCTCCATATCCTGCTTCATATCCTCCAGACTCTGTTCAACCAGCTCTTGCTGCTGCTCTATAATGTCGGCGATCTGCTTGGCGGACAACCCTTCCTCTCCCGCGAGAAACAGCAGTCCCTCAATAATTGATTTCAGCTTCAGATAATCCATTAACCCGTAAATCCCCTCTCCACTCCATTACAATATCATCGAAAAGCTTCTCCTGATAGCAGAAAATCTGCTTCATTTTCATCAGTTCGAGGATAGCCAAAAAGGTGACTACCACTTCATGCCGATACATATCCTCATGCATCAGCTTGGAGAACAGAAGCCGTCCTCCCGTACCTACCAGCTCCAACGCCCCAATGACCTGCCGAATACGGTCCCTGACCGAAATCTCATCGCGGTGAATACGGGTTACCGTTGTACGTCGCTCTGCTTTACGCAGCGCACGCTGAAAGGCCGCGACCAAATCGCTTGCATGTAGCCCATGCACCGGATTGGCGGGCTCGGTGGGCAGGAATTCGCTCAAATCCTCCGGCTCCTTGCCATAGATCAGACTTCGTTCCCATTCACGTTCGCTCAGATGGCGGGCAATCCCTTTATATTTACGATACTCCACCAGCTTGCGTACCAGTTCATCCCGTGGATCATAATCCTCTTCTTCATAAAAGTCCAAGTCATCATATTCCATTACAGGTGGCTTGGGAAGCAGCAATTTACTCTTAATGGATAAGAGCGTCGCCGCCATCACCAGAAACTCGCTCGTAATGTCCAGCTCCAGCTCCTGCATACTGTGCAAAAAAGCCATATACTGATCGGTAATATCACTAATCGGGATATCCTGAATATCGATCTCGGCCTTATCAATCAGATGCAACAGCAGGTCCAGCGGACCCTCGAATGTTTCCAGCTTGTAATTTACGACTGTCAATGTGCTTCCCCCTGCCTTACTCCAATCATCATTCAACAATACCTTTCCCCGTTAGCACTTATGCTCGACTTTATCAATCCCTCTTTCTGTAGTATATACGTCATCGCCTTGCTTAACAATCCAATCCCTTTTTCCGGCTATCGTTATGCCGTTCTATTCAGGTAATCGCAAAATTAGAACTGCTTGCCCAGATTCGCCATCTCAATCGCAGCCAGTGCGGAATCCCAGCCTTTATTACCAGCCTTCGTACCTGCACGCTCAATAGCCTGCTCAATGTTTTCCGTCGTCACTACACCGAAAATAACAGGCACACCTGTTTTCAGACTGCTTGCCGCCACACCCTTGGCCACTTCATTGCAGACGATATCATAATGCGAGGTAGAACCACGGATCACCGTACCCAGCGTAATCACAGCATCGTATTTACCGCTTGCAGCCATTTTTTGAGCAATCAGTGAAATTTCAAAAGCGCCTGGTACCCAGGCCACATCAATCTCATCTTCCTCTGCTCCATGCCGCTGAAGTGCGTCGATTGCCCCGCTTAACAGCTTACTTGTAATAAACTCATTAAACCGACCCACTACAATACCATACTTCAAACCATCCGATACGAGATTACCTTCCAGAAAACGTGCCATATAAATCAACCTCTCTTTTTTAAAATAATGAGTGACAAAACTGAACCTACAATGACAAACGACGACGATAATCAATTAAAGCCTGAATACTGATCAGCTTCAAATGATGACGCTTGGCGATCACTACCAAATCAGGCACCCGAGCCATGGACCCATCTTCCTTTATAATTTCGCAAATGACCCCGGCGGGTTTGGAGCCGCAAAGCCGGGCCAGATCAACAGCCGCCTCAGTATGACCCGCACGCTGCAAAACACCCCCATCGTGAGCGATCAGCGGAAACATGTGACCGGGCTTGCGAAAATCGCTCCCTGTGGCTATCTCGTCGGTCAGCGCACGCACGGTCAATGAACGCTCGGCTGCTGAAATCCCCGTTGTCGTCTCTCTATGATCCACCGACACGGTAAAGGCTGTGCTGTGGAAATCTGTATTCTTCTCCACCATCGGCTGTAATCCCAGTGCCTTGGCTCTTTGCCCTGTAATCGGCACACAGACCAACCCGCGGCCTTCGGTAATCATGAAATTTATGACCTCGGGGGACGCCTTTTCAGCCAGAGCGATAAAATCGCCTTCGTTTTCCCGTTGCTCATCATCCACCACGATCACGACTTTACCGTTCTTTAAATCCTCCAGCGCTTCTTCAATGGAATCCAGACGAATTTCCACTTCCTGCTCCAGCACACCATATTCCACTACGTCAGCCGCTATATTTGAATGGCTCTCTCTGCTCCCGCTTTCCATTACGCTTTCCTCCTTATTTCTTGTGGCATCAGGCAAAGCCGTGCTTCGCCAAATAATCCAGACTCATAGGAGCTTTTTCCAGTCCCTCCGTCACCGATGATTTCCCGTAGTTCAAAAGCTGCTCCACATACTTACCTAAAATGTCGCATTCAATATTGACGGTGTCTCCCTCACGTTTGGCATGCAAGGCCGTCTCGGATAAGGTATGGGGGATGATAGATACGGCAAAGGTATCTCCCGTCCGCTGGGCAACCGTCAGGCTGATACCGTCAAGTGTAATCGAGCCTTTGAGAAGAATATATTTGAATATTGCCTGATCTGTAGGTGTAACTTCGTACACAACCGCATTCTGGTCTGATGTCACCCGACGAATCGTGCCCGTTCCATCCACATGTCCCTGTACGATATGCCCTCCGAACCTGCCATTCGCCGCCATAGCCCGCTCCAGATTGACCCGGCTACCGGATTTCAATTCTTTCAGATTGCTGCTGCGAAAGGTTTGCGGCATTACATCTACCTTAAAATCCTTAGTACCCACCTGTGTTGCGGTCAGGCAAACACCATTCACGGAAACACTGTCTCCTATTTTCAAATCGCCCAATACCACAGAACCCGTAATGCCCAGCACCATCGCTTCTCCGCTTCTGGAAATCTGCTGAATTCGTCCCACTTCCTCAACCAGTCCGGTAAACATGCCTTCACTCCTTTCCATCTAAAGTTCAGTTTATCCCTGATTCAACAGGCGTAAGCGCAAAAAACCCCCAGTCCGGAACATATCCGTCATGGGGGTGATGAGAGTCGAATTTGTATTATACAGGCGCAGTCCATATACATCTTGAGACCACATGAATGATAAGTTTGCCAATAGAAAGCATGAATGAGCATACAACCAAATACGCTCAGAAGAGCCTCCGAAAAAAGCTTGATGAACAAGCAATCTTCCGTATGCCATCTGCAACGAAATAAGCCGTACGTACCATTACGTATGCTAAAAATCGGCACATGTCACGTCATGCACATGCGCTTCGTATCCTTCTCCCATCCAGACTATACTGTCGGTCCCGGAATTGCACCAGGTCCACCTTCTGCTGATCGCTCAGCATCCGGGTCACGGACTAAGTCGCACTGTTCATCGCAGAAGCGATTTACAGACACGTCATCACCGCCGGTGGGGAATTGCACCCCGCCCCGAAGGATCTTGCTCTTATTCAATTAAATTAGCATTAAACTTGTTTCGTATATTAGCACCGACTTCTAAAAAAAGCAAGTTATCTAATGGACGCTTCTGTTTTTGTTTTAACATATTGGCTGGAAAGCTCTTCAAACCATGTTTTATCATTCATGTGAAGCGCCAGATCAATCAGATCGGCCAGTTCTTCGACCCCGAGCTGCGTAGCATGATCGAACGTAATGACCGCTGAAGCGGTTGGTCTAGGACCACCCTCCGCGCATATATCGTAATCCAGTCGTACATCAACATGCCCGTCGATAAACTCACATTTCAGAAAATAAATAATTTCGCACATTAAAATGGGGCGCACCTGCGTCTCCAGTACACAATCCATCACCTTGGCAGAATAATGCTGGTTCGTCAGCGTGAATTTGTGATCCGTCGCTGCCAGCGATGTCCGTCCAAAGTCATCCGTAAATTTCAGCTCCACTGGCGTGATATTCATGACCTTGGGAATTTGCTTCTTTATAATTTCGATTATCTCAGCTGTATTCAGCTTAATCATACCTGCACCTCATTGCATCTTAAAATTCAGAAAAAGCTCTAATTCAACATGTTTCACGTAGGCCTCCACTCCTATATCGGAAATCATTACCTGATTTTTTATGCTTCATCCCATAAACGACAAAAAAGATTCTTCGCGCAACAAGCGCAAAGAATCTTGATCGAACCAGTATGGAAACATCTTATAACAATGCTGAAAGCTTATTATACAAAAAAATGGATTATAGCTCCGAAATTTCATGTTTCTTTTTTAGGATACTCCAGCGACGCTCAATCTCCTGCTCAAAAGTAGCCAGCGTGGCTTCCTCCTTGAGAAGATGTTTCGTTTTGCCCATTAATTTGAGCCATTCCGCGGCTGGAATCCGTTTTCCCTTGTCCTCCGGATTGTACGTAATCGTCGTACTGCCTTGCTCAATTTCGTACAGCGGGAAGAAGCAAGATTCCACAGCGGCACCCACAATACTGGTACCCAGTCTATCCTCGGATTTCCAGTTCAGCGGACAGGCGCACAGGATTTTACCATAAGCCGTCCCCACGTTATTCGCATACCATTGTGCCTTGGCCGCTTTGCGCAGCATATCCTGCGGATGGCTTTCGGCTGCGGTGAAGGCATATGGAATGTTGCAGGCTGCCATAATTTGCACCGTATCCTTGTGGTGACCCTGCTTCCCTTTTTGCATCTTCCCTACACCTGATGTGCTCGTCATGTGGCCTACCGGAGTCGAGTACGATTGCTGCGAGCCTGTATTCATGTACCCCTCGTTATCATATTCCAGCATAATCAGCTTATGGTTGCGCAGAGCAGCCCCGACAGCCGAACCCATGCCAATATCCATCCCGCCGTCACCACTGATCATAATAAAGGTCGGATCATCTGCCATCTCAATCTCATTACGGCGCTTCATCTCCATGTAAGCCTCCAGCGCTCCAGAGAGCGTAGCAGCCCCATTTTGAAAAAGATTATGAATCATCGGTTGCTTGTGTGATGTATACGGATAACCAGTCGTGACCACGTATACGCAGCCTGTCTGGAACAACACGACGATATCGCCCTCGATGCCTTTGAAAAACAGCTCCAACGCAGACAGCGCTCCACAGCCCGGACACGCCCCATGACCCGGCGTGAGACGGCGTGGTTTGGTCGTCAGCGAACGCAGCGGCGGCACCTTGACCTTGAGCTTCCCGGTCGCCTCATCCGGCGTAACCTGAATCAGACCCGTACGGTACGCATCTCCCCGTGGCGGCTGCATAACCTGCGGCATGACCTTGTCCGGGGACCCCGGATTAAGCCCATAATAAGCAAAAGGCTTCTCGGTCCGTCCGGCTTCCGCCGCCTCAATCGCAAGCTGGAAGAACGCCTCAGCGTCTTCCGCATAAAAATCCTTGCCGCCCAAGCCAAAAATGCGGCACAATACAAGCGTCCGGTTCAGCGGGTCCTCCTGCAAGGCCGCCTTGATTTCGTGCGTCAAATTACCGCCATCGGCGCCGTACGAATCCGCACGTTCACCCACCAGCAGCGCCTTGACATGGCGCAATGCCTCGCGCAGCTGCGCGGCCGGAAACGGCCGAATGATATTCGGACGAATCACACCGGCCTTAATGCCGCGCGCGCGGAGCTGATCGGCTACGTCCTTAGCCGATTCAGCCGCCGAATTCAGCAGGAATACTGCAACCTCGGCATCCTCCATATGATAGAGATCCAAAATCGGATATTCCCGCCCGGATAATGCGGCATATTCTGCGGCAACCTGCTCATATACTCCTTCTGACAGCTTTAACGCCTCAGATAACTGAGCATGATTATTCGTCAGGTCATCGCCGTTCATATGCGCCCCGACAGTAACCGGATGGTCAAAATCGGAAATATTCGGATAATTCAGATTCGGGTTCGGCCCCACAAAACCGCGCACGGTTTCGGCATCGGCAAAATATTGCACCTTACGCTTCTGATGGGACGTGTAAAAACCGTCATAAGCGACCATCACAGGCAGCCGAACATCACTGTGCTCTGCGATTTTCAGCGCCATGATGTTCATATCATACACAGCCTGCGGCGTGCTTGCGGTCAAAATCACCCAGCCCGTATTCAAACCATAATACAAGTCTGAGTGATCCCCACGGATATCCAGCGGGCCGCTGATAGCCCGGGTCACCAGATTCATAACCATAGGAAAACGAGTGCCGGACTGCACAGGCAGCTGCTCCAGCATATACAGAAAGCCCTGCGAACTTGTTGCGTTCACAACCCTCGCTCCTGCTGCCGCAGCACCATAGCATATCCCTGCCGAACCGTGCTCACCGTCTGCTGCGACCAGCTTAATGTCATGCTGACCTCTCGTTCTCATCTGATCCAGATATTGCGCCACTTCAGTCGAGGGTGTGATCGGAAAATATCCCATCATATGATAATTGATCTGCGCAGCCGCCGTCGCCGCCATTTCATTGCCGGATTCGAACGTTGTCACCTGTGCGGCGCCTGTCTGCTTGAGCTCCTCCTCCAGTTTCGCCATTACACACGACCTCCTTCATATACCGGAAACGAATGCGCAACCCGATGCTGCTCGGCCCATCCCCATTGCTCACGGCGCGAGCTTAATGCCCCCGACGGGCAAATATCTACGCATTTCAAGCATCCTTTGCAATACTGGTAATCAATGCCTTGCAAAAATGGCAGTATTCTTCCCCGTTTGTCCGCCTGCTCTTCCCATACAAAGCAGTAATCCGGGCAAATGGAATCACACTTGGCACAATGCGTACATTTATCAGCTTCATATTCAGGCACAAAGCCCTGACGTGAACCGCTGACATCTCTCGTCATGCTGTTTCCCTGTGTGGCAATAACACCTCCCGAGGGTTGTGTTTCATTGCCCAGCAAAGGCTGTGGCCGTTCAAAAATGTGATCCTGGGCATCGTTTGTAACTGGATATACGTGCAGCTCCATTTCCTCAAAGCCCCGGTTAAACGTACGCAAATTGGGCTCCACCAGCTGCGGATTTTTCTTCTCAAAGGTACTGCGAATAACCGATCTCATCGCCTCCGGATCTAAAAAATCACAGACTCGGAACAGCGCACCCAACATGGACGTGTTCAGCTTGGTCCGCTCCTCCAGTGCGATGCCCATCGCATCCACTACCGCCAGCGTGCCGGATACCATTCCCAAATCAGCCCGTATTTCCTCTGCCGGACGCGTGGAATTGACCACAACGATCCCATCCGCTGGAAGCCCGCTGATGACATTGACCGTTTTGTACAATGTTTCATGAAAAATGCCTACCACATGCGGTTGCTCGATCGGACTGTGATCACGGATATCTACCCCCGGATCACAGAACCGTACAAAGCTTTTGACCGGGGACCCCTTCTTTTCAGAACCATAGGACGAAAAATTGGAAGCATTAAGCCCCAGACCAAGCACGCCCGTTTCGGCCAGCATTTTACCAGCCAGATTAGCACCGAGTCCACCAATAGATTCCAGCCGGATTTCAAAAAATCCGAGTCGATTTGTACGCGTTAAAATAGACAATGTGATAAGCCCCCTTCTTTTCAACCCTTACTGTGCTTGAAAATCTCATATCCAAAAATGGAAGATGCATTCTAATGAAAAGGCTATCACAACGCTTACTTTTCGAATGTGATATTATTCACTTTAATACCTGTGTGATTGCTATAAAACAGCAAACCGACAAACAAAAGACAACAAAAAGCCGCCCTGTCCAAAGACAGAACGGCTTAGGTGTAACGTTATACAAAAAGATCATGCATTTAACGGTATATTACGCGTCAAATACTTTAACCTCTTTCATTTTGTCGCCTTGTTTTACAGCATCAATGAATTCCATACCTTTGGTCACTTGACCAAACACAGTATGTACTCCATCCAAATGCGGCTGTGGAGCGTAGCAGATGAAGAATTGGCTTCCGCCAGTGTTACGGCCTGCATGTGCCATGGACAGAACGCCCTTGGCATGCTTCGTTGTGTTCGTAGCTGTTTCGCAGTCGATTGTGTAGCCAGGGCCGCCTGTACCATTACCTGTCGGACAACCACCTTGGGCAACAAAGCCTGGAATGACACGGTGAAAGCTCAAGCCGTTGTAGTAGCCGCTGTTTGCCAGTTTTTCAAAGTTAGCAACCGTGTTTGGCGCTTCTTCTGGAAAAAAATCAATTTCCACGATACCGCCATTTTCAAGATCTATTCTACCTTTTTTCATTGTTTATAGCTCCTTTTCAACCTGTTTTGAAAGCTAAATAGCATCAAGTTCCAGTTTACTATGAATTGCCGTGCTTAGCAAAGCCTTGTCCAAAAAAAGAGACCATTATCCCCGGTATATCCCTTCCGGCTAAATGGTCTACTTCGTCACGCTTATCAAAATCAGGAAGAAACCGTTATCTTGGCGTTGGGATGAACCGATGTACCGGCTTGGTCACGAACCAGGCGCTGTGGCACGACATCATTCCGAACGATATCCTCATAGCTTTCCCGACGCACCACCAGCTCAGCCTCACCATTGTTTACAAATACAACCGCTGGTCGGCGTATCCGGTTATAATTACTCGCCATGGAATAATTGTAGGCACCGGTTGAAGCAACAGCGAGCAAATCTCCGTTGGTCGGACGCGGCAGCTCGACATCCCAAATGAGCATATCGCCGCTTTCACAGCATTTGCCCGCAATGGATACCGTCTCCTCGTTCACATCGTCCGCTCGGTTAGCCAGCATGGCCTCATACCTCGCCTGATATAGCGCTGGACGCGGATTATCCGTCATTCCACCGTCTACCGAGACGTATTTCCGTACCTGCGGAATATCCTTGATACTTCCTACCGTGTATAAGGTTGTGCCTGAATCGCCCACAATACTGCGTCCCGGCTCAATCCAGATTTCTGGAAGCTCATCATAAAGCCCGGAAAAATGAGTTTTTACCGCTTCGCCGATAGCCTGGACATAGGTGGAAATTTTCAGTGGTGTGTCCTCTTCTGTGTAACGAATGCCGAATCCCCCGCCCAGATTAATAACCTTGAAAGAAAACTGCAGCTGTTCCTTGATTTCTCTGGAAAAAGCGGCAACCCGTTCGGCAGCCATTTGGAAGCCGTTCACTTCAAAAATTTGCGATCCGATATGGGAATGTACTCCCAGTAAGTTCAGATGATCCAGCCTGATAGCCTGCTCCACCGCATGGCGTGCTGTACCGTTCGCAATGTCAAAACCGAACTTTGAATCCTCTTGGCCTGTGGCCATATATTCATGCGTATGCGCTTCAACCCCCGGTGTAACCCGCAATAAAATATTTACCTGCTGTTTCCGCTCGGAGGCAAGGGCCTGAAGCAAATGCAGCTCCATCTCGCTGTCAACCACGAAGCAACCAATTTGCGCATCTAGCGCCATTTCAATTTCTTCCGGTGTTTTGTTATTGCCGTGAAAATGGATTCGCTCTGCCGGAAATCCAGCTTGCAGCGCGGTGAACAGCTCTCCACTGGAAACGACGTCGAGCGACATCCCTTCTTCTGCAGCCAAAGCACACATCGCCATTACGCAAAATGCTTTGCTTGCATATGCAACTTGAAACTTCAACCCGGTTTCATGAAAAGCTTCTATAAACTCCCGGCAACGCTGGCGTACTAACTGTTCATCTACAATATATAGCGGTGTTCCAAAACGCTCCTTCAAAAACGTTGTATCACATCCGCCAATCTCCAAATGTCCATTGCTGTTAATTTTACTGCTTCCATGCAAATACATGTTCTGGCGCCTCTCTTTCTGGAACAAACAAAGTCATATTCCATCGAATGTTAACACCAGTATAGCAAAAAAAGCATCAAGAAGAATGGATTTTTATGCAGATCATTTATATTAATGTTCTTGCCTGTTGCCAGAGTTCGAATCCGTGCTTGCATCCGTGTTCGGCATGCGCGTATTGTCCCGCGTTTTGTTCGATGACGGACGGTTAGGCGCATTCAGCACAGGCATACGGAACAAGATGGAAGCCATAGCCTTGGCATTAAAAGGAATGAACGGCCACAGGTAGGAAGAATTGTATGACCGGTGCAGTGTCAACATCACAATGATCAGTGTCGTGCCAACGATAAAACCCGGAACGTGGAAAATAGCCACAGCGATCAGCAAAAACAGCCGGATTAGCCGATTCGCCAATCCCAATTCATAGCTCGGTGTTGCGAACATACCGATAGCAGCCACAGCCATATACAGCACAACTTCGTTGACGAACAGCCCCGTTTTGACCGCAATATCCCCGACCAAAATGGCGGCGATCAAGCCCATCGCGGAAGCCAGCGGTGTCGGTGTATGGACAGCCGCCATGCGCATGAGATCGACCCCTAGCTCCACAATGATAAACTGGGCGATCAACGGAAGATGGGCTTCCTTTTGAGGACCGATAAAATCGAGAAACGCCGGTTTTAGCTCGGGATTGATGACCATAAGCAGCCACATCGGAAGCAAAAACATCGAGGCAAAAATCCCTATAAAGCGAACCCAGCGCAAATAACTCCCCATAAAAGCCGTTTGCCGATTCTCTTCTGCATGCTGACAAAGGTCAAAAAAGGTGGTAGGCAAAATCATCACGCTGGGTGAGGTATCGACGAAAATAACGAGTCGTCCTTCCATAATATGCGAAGCCACAACATCTGGTCGCTCCGAATATCGCACTAATGGGTATGGATTCCAGCCTTTATTAATTATCGTCTCCTCTAATTGCTTATCCGCCAGCGGGATGCCGTCCAGATCGACGTTTTTAATTTTGTCGCGTACGGTATCCACCATCACTTTATCCACGATATCATCAATGTAGCCCAAGCATACGTCTGTCCGGGTGCGGCGACCAACCTGCATCGCCTCAAATTTAAGGCCGGGGTCCCGCAAACGGCGGCGAACCAGACCCACATTCGTCAGCATCGTCTCTGTAAAGCCGTCACGGGCACCGCGTACGACGCGCTCCAGTGACGGCTCCTCGGGATTGCGTACCGGGTAATTACGGGTATCCAAAATGACCGAAAAGCGCTCACCTTCCATAAAGAAGGCGCTATAGCCTGTCAGCACTTTGTTGATGACAACCGACATTTTTTCGCTCTTTTCCACCTGAATATGCGGAATATAATTTTCAAAATACGATTGCAGTCCATCCGTAGACAGTTCATCGGGTGTTAGATAGGTGAGCCGCTTTAGCACTTCAACCATGACCTGGTCTTTGGCAAAGGTATTCAGAAACAGATAGCCGATATGACGCCCTCCTAGTGTCATCTCCCTGAATACGACGTCAAAGGTCTCCCCCAGACCGATTACTGATTTAAGCGTTTCACGATTATCCTTCATTCTTGGCGATATATCATCCTTACCCTGCCAGTAAAGGACGGATTCCTCTACGTTATCAGAGCGCTCATTCTCTTTTTTATGCTTATAATGTGCTGACTCCTGTGCCTGCCTTTTTTTCCACGGGCTCATCTCTTCCTTGCCAGCAGTATAACCTTCATTCCCGATGGCTTCGTCCTCCTGACGATCTTGATCCGGTCTATGCTCCATTTCTATTGCCCCCTTCACTTTCCTCGTTATCGGTTGTATACGAACCAGTCAAAAAACGAACCCGTCACCTTACCCAGCACCATCGCCATCAGCAGGCCAAACATATACACGGTCATATGGAGCCGTTTGGCGAGTATAGGCAAGAGATTCAGTACCTCCGTCAGTGCTGCGGCAAGTAAACCGATAAACACTCCGCAAAACAACCCCGGTATCCACGTAAGTACACCCGGCAACGGCAAGCAAATATTCCAAAAATCGGCCACCGTTCCCACCACTGAACCCAAAATCATAGATTTTTCGTATGCTCGTGATTGGTTATAGGTACGGGTTAGCTGTGCCAGCCGAGGAATCATATCCAGCACAATAAAAAGTGCGATCACGCCACCACCCACCGCTACGCCTCCAGCGATACCTAAAATGATCTGAAGTACACCCTGTACATACATCATCATCGGCGCTTATCCTTCGTATGCATGCGGGCCATCTTTTCATATTCCTCCGCTACAACGTACTGATCTACGTTTTCCTGGTACAGATACATTTCCACTTCCAGCGGCGTCGGCTCCTCGTTCCATTTTTTTTTGAATAAATGATTAAAGAACACAATCATGCCGAAGCCGATGCCGATCGAATACGCAATCTGGAACAGATATGGATGCTCATCCTTGTGTCCGGTAATCATCTCAACAATCCGCACCTGCACCTCCATCATGCTGACGTCAGCGTGGAAATTCATAATCGTGAGCGCAGATCCAAAGAACAGAAGCAACCATACCAGAACAAACAATATCCTGGATGGCTTACGCGGTTTCTCCACGATTTCCACAAGCACATGCGGCTTGCCGAGAGATTCCACGACAACACCCGGAATGCGTTCTCTAATTTTCGAAATGATTTGCAGCATGTCCACCAGTATCAGATTACCGTCCTGCTGCTGCGGCCGCTTGAGAACAAGCTCCAACAGATCGTTTTCCCATTCGGGATCTGCCAGCAGATGGGCTACATCTCCCAAACGCAAGTCATGTCCCTGTAACATGCGTACACGACTGCGGAGACGTAAGTAGACTATGGGAGCCACTGTAGGAGCCGGATTATGAGTCATCCGATCCCCTCCTTATCCTCGTAATTACCGGTTAGTATGAGGCGAAGCTAAGAAACATATTCCGTGCCCTTTCTTTTTCTCCGCGCAAAAAGGGTATTCCCGACCATTAACATGGCTTGGGAATACCCTTTTGAATTACACAGACATGAGGATTTAGCAAAATTCCTAACCGATATTATTGAGCAATCTGATCGCGAATCGACTGCAAAATCTTTTTTTCCAGCCGTGATACCTGCACCTGGGAAATACCAAGTCGGCTTGCGACCTCCGATTGGGTCTGATCGCGATAATAGCGCAGATATACGATGAGCCGTTCCCGCTCAGTCAGCCCACCGATGGCCTCATTCAGCGCCAGCTTATCGAACCATCGCTCCTGCGATTCATCAGCAATCTGATCCATGAGCGTAATCGGATCACCGTCATTTTCGAACACCGTTTCGTGAATCGAGGTTGGCGGCTTGTTAGCCTCCTGGGCAAAAACAACATCCTCTGGTGTAACTCCCAGTTCATCTGCGACTTCCTTGATCGTAGGTAAACGGTTCAGCCGTTTGGACAGCTCGTCCTTCATTTTGCGGACCTTATTGGCCGTCTCCTTTAAGGAGCGGCTAACCTTGAGCGTGCCGTCATCGCGTAGAAAACGTTGAATTTCCCCAATAATCATCGGGACCGCATACGTTGAAAATTTGACTTCATAGCTTAGATCGAATTTGTCCACCGATTTTAACAAACCGATACAGCCGATCTGAAAAAGATCGTCAGGTTCATATCCCCGGTTCATAAAGCGCTGCACGACAGACCAGACGAGCCGGATATTACTATTGACCAGCGTCTCACGGGCATCATTATCACCGGATTGACTCAGTGCAATGAGCCGTTTGACTTCCGCATCCTCCAAATAGCTGTTCGAAGTTTTTTTTCCTCCTGCTTCCATAGGATCAACCCCTAATTATATAAAGCTTTCTTGGATTCAATCCTTTTCTTCATCCGGACCGACGTGCCTCCGCCCGGCTCACTGACTGCTTCAAACTCATCCATGAAATTTTCCATAATGGTAAAACCCATGCCGGACCGTTCCAATTCAGGCTTCGACGTATACAGTGGCTGCTTCGCCAGCTCCAAATCCTCAATCCCTCTTCCTGCATCTTCAATCACCAATGTAACCACGTCCGTTTCAATCCCAACCTTAATCGTCACGACTCCAGAGGGATCGCTGTCATAGCCGTGAATAATACTGTTCGTCACCGCCTCGGACACCACGGTTTTCATATCGCTTAGCTCGTCCATCGTCGGATCAAGCCTGGAAATAAAAGCAGCGACAGCGACGCGGGCAAACGCTTCGTTCTCGGATTTGGCGGCAAATTGCAAGCTCATGAAATTGTTTCCTGTACTTTCTCTCATGACACCACCTCCAGTTCCGTGAGCGCATTTCCCTCATCTTCATATACAGGCATGATTTTAAACAGACCTGACATATCCAGCAGTCGGTGTACCGGCGGATTGACATCACAGACAGCCATCTTCCCGCCCTTTTGTTTAATCAGCTTGTAACGTCCCAAGATAACGCCAATGCCGGAGCTGTCCATAAACTGTAGATTCTTCAAGCTGAGCACGATATGCTCGCATTGGCGGCGCTGAATCGCCTCATCCATTTGCATACGGACCATGTCCGACGTATGGTGATCAAGCTCACCGGACAGCCTTACAATCAGCACCCCTCGGTGATGCTCCATTTCAATTTGCAGGTTCATGCTTACTCACTCTCCTCCCGGTCTTGGACAAGGATTTCTACGCAGCCGCAGACGATTCCTGCCCTCCGACAAAACTAGAAGAAAACCCCTTAAAATCTACAAAGAAAACAGATTCGACATAGTACGTTTAAACAATTTCCACCATCCAGCCTTCTCCACTGCTACAGGTGTGGTTATGTTAAATTCCTTAAGCCGTTTACCATCCTGATAGACAACCAGCTTGCCGACCGGATCCCCTGCACGGACAGGAGCTTTCAGACTTGGAGCCAGTTGCAGCTCATGACGCAGTGTTTCCTTCGTTCCTCCCTTTTTCACCAGCACACTGTAGGAACGATCTGCCTGAATTTTCAGCTCCGGCAGTACACCCTTCTCGACTTTCACGCTTCCCAGAAGGTCACCCGGTTTGTACACTGATTTCATCGTGTATTGGGAAAAAGCATAATCGAACATGGAAGATACTTCATTGTTACGTGTTTTAGTATTCGGTTCGCCAAGTACGACAGCGACTACACGCATACCATCACGCTTGGCCGTAGCGGAAAGGCAAAATTTCGCTTCCCCTGTATAGCCTGTTTTCAGCCCGTCCGCTCCTGTATAGAAACGAACCAGCTTATTCGTATTCACCAACCAAAACGGCTTGGCCGAGGATTTGCGTAAATAGTCCTGATACGCTCCTGTATATTTTGTAATTTGAGGATATTTCAACAGTTCACGGCTCATGACCGCAATATCATGCGCAGAAGAATAGTGATTTTTTACCGGCAAACCATTGCAATTGGCAAAGTGGGTATCCTTTAAACCAAGCTGCTGCGCCTTGGCATTCATCAATTCGACAAAAACCTGCTCAGAGCCCGCAATTTTCTCAGCCATCGCCACGGAAGCATCGTTGCCGGAAGCCATCGCCACTCCCTTAAGCATCTCATCGACCGTCATTTCTTCTCCTGGCTCCAGAAAAATTTGAGATCCGCCCATCGAAGCCGCATATTCGCTGGCCCGTACTTTGTCGGTCAGCTTGAGTTTGCCATCATGAATAGCCTCCATCGTCAGCAACATAGTCATAATTTTGGTAATACTCGCCGGAGGAAGCTTTTCACGGCTATTTTTTTCATAGATGACTGTACCCGTATCCGCATCCATCAGAATCGCCGAGTGAGCCTCGGGAGCCAGCTCAGCCGCAGAACCCTCCTTGGGCTTGCTTTCAGGTTTGCTTTCCTCGGCCCAACCGCCGACGGGGACAGCAGTCAAGGCTACCAGACAAGCCAGGATGAACGCTACCACTTTTTTCTTCACAATCGGTTCCCTCCTCAACATATTGGCGTAAAGCACCGGAGCCCGTAAGCTACTCCTCCGGCCTATTCGCGTGCTGCTAACCATTGTCGTCAGATTGGATGAAAAATATTCCATACGCCTGAAAACATCAAATAGCACCAAGCTGAGTCAGCATGGTGCTAATTTTCAAAATTAAACTGTACCCATTATTTCAAAAAGATTTTTTATCCTGAATAATTCAACAGGGGTGCCCTGCTCTACAACATAGCCACCGTCCATGAAGACAACCCGATCCGCAACTTCACGGGCAAACCCCATCTCCTGGATGCCTTACTCATGATTGGACATGCTGTCAGAACCAGAGCGAGTGACCTTCCTCACCTAAGGGTTGGACGAATATCCGATGTTTTAAATAGCTCAAAACAAAAAAACGACATTACGGCGGTTCTAATTCGACGTTGAATCCTGATTATGTCCGAACTATAACGCTTGCGTGCCCGAGGATCGCTTGGGACGTAAGTTCATGATAATCAAAGATGTGGAAAATACCGTAAGGATGACCCCTAGCAAGTGGATTCCCATTACACTGAACGTATCTCCCATGATGATTCCAATTAACAATGACGACAAAATAGTACCGAGGTATCGCGATGTATTAAAAATACCCGAGGAGACACCAATCATTTCTTTTGGTGTGCTCTTGAACAGGGCAGCCTGCATACCGACGCTATTCAATCCGTTACTTATTCCAAATACAGCCAAGGCGAGGATTACACTGAACATCGGCGAAGCTTCATTCATGGTGATGATTAATACGGACCCGAATGTCATTAACACTGCAGAAAGGATTAAAGCCAGCCGCGTTCCAGATTTGTCGATCCAGCGTCCTGCGAGAGGAGAACTGATCAGTGAACATAAACCGAGGGTTAGCATAATTATTCCTGTTTGAATTTCGTTGAGATGACGTACCTGCTGCAAATAAGACGGTATTCCAAAAAACAGAGCGTAAAAAAGAGTGTTAACCAGCATAAATTGTACATTCACCCAGGTCATTTCGGGATATATAGCAAATGCCCGCAGAGGAATAAAGGGGGATGGTGTTTTCAATTCATGTCGTATAAAAGTTGCTACTGCAATCAATCCGATCCCCCCTACCATAAGGTGCCATGTTGAAAGATGTCCGATTGATTTGACTGAAAGCAAGCTAATTAGCAGAGTCACCAATGCGACTGTGAACAAGAATATGCCCGGCGCATCAATCAGCAGGAGCCATTTCCTGATGGACATGTCACCAGAGGTGGATTTGAATGACTCCTCTTTGGGAATGGTTTTCCAGGCGAAGATAAAGCTAGCGATTACAAATGGAATATTAACAAGGAATATGCTGGGCCAGTCCCACCAATGAATCAATACACCACCAATAAAAGGGCCTACCGCTGCTGCTCCAGATAGGAACATCGCAAGGACTGACAAGGCGGCTGCCTGTTTCTCAGTAACATGGATTCTTACAATCGCCATTCCGACGGCTACCATCATGCTTGTGCCGACAGATTGAACGATCCGGAATACGATGAGCCAAGAAAAGCCGGGAGATAACGGAGCTAACATGGAGGAAACGAAGACAACAACCAGACCGATAAGGAATATCTTTCTGCGGCCGAACAGATCACTGCACTTGCCCATGACCGGTTGAGCAACAGCACTCGCAATGTAAAAGGAAAAAATAATCCACGAAACGGTCGTAACATCAAGTTGATACACATGTTGCAGTCTTGCAATGGCTATAGATATCATGGAGGAATTTAACGGATTCAGCATGATTCCCAAGCCGACAGATATCATTAACCATATATTTCGAGCGTTCATTTTGTATATACCCCCTTCTTCTCTGATCATCTTAATGGAATCCTGTTATTTATTCCAACGCATTTTATGTTATGATTTGATGAACTAAAAGGAATAAGAGAGTGGTGCGAAATGGAGCTTCTTCAGCTACGCTATTTTCTGACGTTAGCCCGGTGTGAACATGTTACGGAAGCTGCGGGTAAGTTGCATGTCACTCAATCCTCACTGAGCAAAACGATACAGCGATTGGAGGATGACTTGGGTTCACCGTTATTTGATCGATTGGGCAGAAAGCTGCGGCTAAACGAATTCGGAAGAACATTCCTTCACCGGACCGAAAAAGCCCTATTCGAATTGGAACAGGGAAAGCAGGAAATTGCTGACCTCTCCAACCCGGATCACGGTACACTCCAATTGGCGGTCACCACAGCAAGCACATTGCCAGGTATCTTGCGGGAATTCCGGAAAAATAAGCCGAACACCCATTTTCATGTACAAATGGTAAATTTGGAAGACATGTCTACACTTCTTCATCGAGGGGAGATCGATTTTTGCCTGTCCTCTCCTCCGATCCAAGGTGATGATATCGACTGTCAGATCCTATTCGAGGACCCCATCGTAGTAGCGGTGCCTCTTGGTCATCGATATGCGGATCGAAGCAGCATCACATTAGCAGAGCTTAAGGATGAGTGGTTTGTGGGTGTGAAAAAAGGATACGGCATTCGTGATCTGGTAGACTCCAAATGCCAATCAGTCGGGTTTGTACCGAAGTATGTATATGAAGGAGATGAGCCTGCAAGATTAATCGCACTAGTGGAAGCGGAGATTGGGCTTGCCTTTATACCAAGTACAGCAAGAAACCCACAGCAACGCATTGCATATCTTCCGATAGAAGATCAGAGACTTGTGCGGGAGATTGCTTTATTGTCGCAAAAAAACAGATATATCTCGAAAGCAGCTATCGCGTTTCGCAGCGTTGTTATAGACTATTTCGGTGCAATGCCCAAACCAATTGATGAATGACCATCCCAAAGACCCCGCTCTCCATTGTATATGAGAGCAGGGTCATTTCTTTTAGGGTATCCGCTATGCCTATTTCCGCCAAAAAGTTGAACAGTTTGCCTTCTTCGTAATATTGAATTCAATCATTCTCTCCAGTAATGAGAAATCAACCGGGCCATCCCACCAGATACGCACCAACTTTTTGGTGTGATCATAGCCAGCCTTCACAATTTTATCGAAAATGATTAATTCCTGCCTTTTCAGGTTTCTCAGCCAAATGATGTTTGGCAACGCTAAATCCTATAATAAATGTACCATGATCGGTAAACATGCAATGGCACAAACATACAGCGGGTTTAAGCACCTCAGTGCTATTCCAAGGTCTGCTTGAGAATTATATGAAGTCGGGTATCTACGATCATTATGCAAAGCAGATGAAACCCTTCGCATTAAACACCTTAAGGAAGTTTCACAACAATTACTACCCAAAAATGAAAGAACGTCTATGGTCTGCGTGACAGCGACTTACATTCGGCTGATCGTGAGGTACGTAAGTCCTCCACCCGGTAAAATATCCGTTTTATTTTGGCTGTACACCCGTATATCAATAAAAGAGTCGGCCTCCAGCTTCAGTTCAATCGTTCCACTCAAGGCACTGTAGTTCGGCCCGCCAATCACCCGATCATCAAGATAGGCATACGCCGAGCTGCCAGCAACCTGCTCATCATTCACATGGAGCGCCAGCCGTGTACGATTGCCAGCCACTTGAGGATCGGTCGAAATATAGGCTTGTATTCTGTACTTTCCGGCTTGTTTGGCCCGCCAACGGCTGCCCGTTGCCTCAAACTCGGTCAGTTCATCATAGCTGATCCGGTTGAATTTTACCTTCTGCCAACTGCCTGCGAGGATATTTTGTCTTGCTCCCAGATAGGCTTTGACAAAGGTTTTGTCCAAATGCTCTATTCCGTTGTTCGAATATTTCTCCACTAGTAGTAAAGCCTGCCCTGTCCCGTTGTTTTTATAATAACGGTTATCTACGTAATTGAAATCCAAATGCGAACGAAGCGTCACCTGCTGAGTGGATGAGCTACCAGAGAAGGAAACCAAATTCCTCAAATTGCGTGGATATCCACCCACCCCATCCACTAAAATTTTTTTACCAATGACCACATCTACAAAATAGTCACACACTGATCCGTAGTTGTCGTCATTTTTGTCCCTGAATTTGTCTGCGATAGCTAAAATGGAGTCGCGAAGAGCGACATTCTTCGTCTCCTTCGTGGCCCCAATTTGAATAAAAGACGGAACCGTCACTCTATGTTCTAAGCTTAGCCCCTCAAACCAGCAGCCTATAAATTCGGCATTCATAAAATCATCAATTCGAATGGGGATATCACTTGAGCTTCCTTCCTTAATGTGCTGGCTGGCCAAAAATCTGGCCCCATTGGAGCTATTCAGATCGAGCGCCGTATCATTCCCCAGTGTAAAAAGCGCAAGGCTGGTAAACTGTGAACTTCTGTTCTGCAAGTGAATACCCGTTTTATTGTAATTAATCTCCGTACAATTAAATAAATCCACATCGCTTTCGTAGCCCCAAAAAGCTGTCTCAAAATGCTCAATTAACACATTATCCAGCGTTACTCCGCCGCCCTTCCAATCTTGAATGCCTAAAGTACCTTTTCCATAATATCCGCGCTTTACTTCCTGAGAAAAAGGATTATTTAATGATGCTCGATCCGTCCCTTCGTACCGGATGGCCAGGTCATGAAACTGTACATTTTGAAAGCCGCTAAACGATGGAAGACTCTCGTCTCCAATTTGAAAACAAGGACCCGTACCATAGTATTCAATCGACGTAACCCCCTTACCCTGTCGGTATCTGCCCTTATGAATGCCAAAAATGCGTACGCCCTGTTTGCGAATCTGAAGGGTGGAGGTTATTTTGTATCGTCCACTTGGGATATGAAGAATGGAATAGTCGGGAGTCTTATTGATCAGTTCCTGCAAAGCCTCCGTATCGTCCTGAACACCATCACCTGCTGCTCCAAACCAGCTTGCATTTACACTACGTTGGATGAATTCCTTTTCAATGCTTTTAAAATTTTCGTTTAATTGCGGCGGCGTTAGCTCTGTGCCCGTACCACTCAAATTCAACTTCAAACGATCTGTGAAACGATCCGTCACCCGAACACCCCCATTTATAAAAACTTTGAAAATATATCTTCCAGACAGAGCCAAAAGATTTTGCATTTTCTTAGCATGGACTGAGTATATGCACGGGACAGCTGCTCTACAATGAGAAAATAACAATTTATTATTGTACAAAAAGATACATTTTGTATAAAATAGATACATATCGTATCCGGGTGGTGAATGTGTGAAGACTGTCCTTACAGTGGTCGGTTTACTGGCTTTTTCCATTCCTTATGCCTGTCAGGGCTTGTCTCCCAGAGTGATCGCAATTTCCCTGCTTATCCTGTTGTTTAGCTATCTGATGCTGTTGCCCTCGCTAAAGCCACTGATCGCAACCTTGGCTGATAATCCGTTGCTGACCTTGCTCATGATGTACATAGCTGCCTCCTGTTTATGGGCTGAACAGGAACAGACCTCATCCATGCTGATGGTGCTTAAATTCGTTACTTTTTCCACCTTTGGACTTTATCTGGTTACCCATTATACGACGCAAGGCTGCATCCGCCTGCTGGTCATTACGTTAAGTATTTTGAGCGTACTTAATCTACTGGCGGTAGTGCTCGTTCCCTCCTTTGCCATTCATGGGGGCGTCGAACATACAGGGCTGTGGAAAGGCATTTCTGGTCATAAAAACACACTGGGAACGCTCTCTCTGCTATGTTTTGTTTCACATGTCATTTATTTTTTCAGGGGAACACGCAAAGCTTTGCATGTTGGCTTTGTTTTGCTGAATGCCTTACTGCTCATCAAATGCCAATCCACCACCTCGTTGCTGCTCACTTCTTCCCTGTTTATGTTCATCCTGTTTATATTGCTATTCAAAAGAATCCGAAGCGTTTCGCTGCGTGGTTTCTTCATTAGCAGTTCCTGCCTGCTTGTGCTTTTGGGTATCGTGTTCGCCTTTAGTTACGGGGATGCAATTGCATCGGAATTCGGCAAGACAACAACCTTGACTGGAAGAACAGAGATCTGGCAGGGGATTGCAGGCGCCATTGACAGTCACTACTGGTTTGGTCATGGCTACGGCTCCTTCTGGGCAAACCGGCCCAGCATCTATGCCAATGGAATCCGATTTGATCTGACAAGCAGCCATAGCGGGTTTCGGGATCTGTGGATTGATATCGGCCTCACAGGAATGTTGGCAACCATTACACTCGCCATGACCACTTTATTTAAATTCAGAATTGGTAAAACCGATATGTATACATGGCTGACGGCAGCTGTCTTTTTCCTATTCATTGTATTGAACAATATTACGGATAGCCGCTTTCTGAATTCTCTGGCCATCTACTGGATCATATTTGTTGTTATTGTGATCAAGGTACAGGAACGGCATAGACAGACAGTAGCAGAAAAGGAAATTACGACAAGCATACAGCACGCCTCCATCACATTAGAAACTACCAACCGAACAGCACGCAAAAAAGAACCCCGTTTTCCTGCGCCTTAAATGGCGTTTGGAACGGGGTTCTTGGGATGTGACAACCTACATTTGTGGAATAATCGCCAATACGAGATTCAAAAATTTCTCACGTACCTTCTCTGCTGTCTCCATTACTTCATCGTGGGACAGAGGCTGATCCAAAATGCCTGCCGCCATGTTCGTGATACAGGAGAAGCCCAGCACCTCAATACCTGCATGACGAGCTACAATGACCTCGGACACCGTGGACATACCTACCGCATCTGCACCCAGTGTGCGCAGCATAACGATTTCAGCAGGCGTTTCATAGTTTGGACCCAGCAATCCGGCATATACGCCTTCCTGCAAGCTGAAGCCCTGCTGAGCAGCGGTTTGCTTGGCAATCTCGCGCAAGCGACGGCTGTATGCCTCCGACATGTCAGGGAAGCGAACACCCAGAGCCGCATCGTTCGGTCCAATCAACGGATTTTGTCCGGTCAGATTGAGATGATCCGAGATAACCATCAGATCGCCCGACTCGTAAGACGTATTGACACCGCCTGCCGCATTTGTCACCAGCAAGCTTTGAATGCCCAATTGCTTCATGACCCGAACCGGGAAAGCTGTAAGTTGCGGGCCATAGCCCTCATACATATGGAAGCGGCCCTTCATCATAACTACAGCGCGACCTTCAATGGTACCAAGCAGCAATTCTCCTTCATGACCTTCTACCGTCGATACGGGAAAATGAGGGATATCCTGGTAGGGAATACTAATTCCATCCTGAATCAAATCGGCTATAATGCCGAGACCCGAGCCTAAAATAAGGCCGATTTCCGGACGGATTCCGCTCTTGGCACGGATATAATCTGCTGCTTCCTGAATCGTAGTTTGGTTGGCTGTTGACATCAATATCTCTCCTGTCTTGTACAATCGTTAGTTATAGTTGCCGTTATCGTTCGTCATATACGATCCTTGCTGTCGCTGGACGGACGATTGCCGCCGTGCGGGTGATGCTTTTCGTAGACTTCCTTCATACTTCGCTTGGCTGTCTGCGCATAAACCTGCGTCGTGGACAGATCGGCATGGCCTAGCATCTCCTGTACGGAGCGCAAATCCGCTCCGCCCTCCAGCATATGTACCGCAAAAGAATGCCGCAGGGTATGCGGTGTAATATCCCCGCTTATACCTGCTTCCTGACCATACTTCTTGATCATTTTCCAGAAACTCTGTCTGCTGAGACGCTGACCGGACATATTGAGAAACAAGGCTTCCTGTTCTATCTGAGCCTCCTCACCCTGCCCGGACCGCAGCAACAACGCACGCTGCTCGTCCATGTACGCTTGTGCCCACTGCGATGCCTCACGGCTGATCGGCACGACACGCTCCTTCCCCACCTCACCGCCACAGTGAACGAAACGCAGGTCAGTGCGTACATCACGCACGTTCAGGGCGATCAGCTCGGATACACGGATGCCTGTCGCATACAGCAGTTCCAACATCGCCTTGTCCCGTCCCCCTTGCGGAGTGGAAACATTCGGCGCTGCCAGCAGACGCCCTATCTCATCCTGCGTGAGCACAGAAGGCATCTTTTTGTTGGCCTTCGGCAGCTCCAGCAAGACAGAAGGATCATGCCCCGTAATTCCCTCCCGAATGAGAAAATGGAAAAAAGAGCGGATAGAGGCTACGCTGCGCGAAATGGTCGCTGCCGCTTTTCCCTGTTCCTTCAAACGTCCCAAATACAGCACCAGATGGGAGCGTTGAATATTGTCCGGCTGCTCAATGCCGCAGCTTTCAGCGAACTCGACAAACTGCTGCACGTCCCGATGATACGCTTCCAATGTGCTGGGCGACAAGCCCTTTTCGTCTTCCATATATCGAACAAAAGGTTGAATATACATTTTCATGAGTTCCAGAAGTCTCCTTGTCCTGCATACAACGGTTCAGTCAGATGGGTCTCAGCGTCTACATGGACTATTCTCCATACCAGTAAAAGAAACGTAGACGCTCCGACACTGCCGTCTTATGCTCGGATACGTCGGATAATTCCTGCCCGCCGAATACCTTGACTGCATGTCCTTCCGGTATACGGTAATGATCCACAGGTGTAATCCAATCCCTGAACAACCCAAGGCTATAGTAGAACATACATGCCAAAGCCCCGAACAGTATGACCAGACGCAGCCATTTCAGTCCTCTCCGCAACGATAGTACCATGTAAATCAGCCGCCTTTTTTCCAGATTATAGCCCTATTAAGGCTCTATATGGAAGGGTATGACAAGCTGTTCATTTTTATACTGCTTAATCTCGTATAGCGGATTCTGAACCAAAAAAGCTCTCCCCGAACGCGTCTTCGCCGGTGAGAGCTTGGGTTGTCAGCTTATTAATCCTGAGATTTGTTTTTCTTGGTTTTACCCAAAAATTTCTGAGCGGTCGTATCGTTCTTAGCCTTGCAACGATAACAAATACCGTGAAAGTCCAAACGGTGGTCCACTACGGTAAAGTTATATTCCCGTTCCAGACGCTCTTCCAGCGGTCCAAGCCAATCCTCCAGTATTTCATCCACACTGCCACACTGCACACATATCAAATGGTGGTGGTGATGCTTGGTCGTATCGCCACGCAGGTCATAACGCGCAACGCCATCACCAAAATTGATTTTCTCCACGACGTGCAGTTCACTTAGCAGTTCTAGGGTACGGTATACGGTTGCCAGACCGATTTCGGGAGCTTTCTCTTTAACGAGCATAAATACATCTTCCGCACTCAGATGATCATCTTCGTTCTCAAGTAAAACTCTGACGGTGGCTTCCCGCTGAGGCGTTAGTTTGTAGCCCTGGGATTGCAACTGCTGCTTAATTTTTTCGATCCGTGCTTCCATGTGTCTCCCTCCCCCTGCAAAAGCTACTGCCCACTACACTTTTTTTCACTCCTATTATTATAGGGGGTCTATACAAATAAAGTCAAACATTTTGAAACGGAGTCAAGGAGACACGGAAGCAGTCAGCATGGGAGTAACCCACTGCATCATAACCGGGGTGACCCAAGTTTCAAAGGACGCGCTTCCAATGAGGAGCAACATCATTGCAGCGGTCAGCCCTGCGTAGGACAGCAACGGACGCAGCATTCCGTCAGATGGCCGTGTAGCGAGTATTTTAGTTTTGATCATATGAATGGAAAAGGTCATCGCAGCCACACTGCACACGAGCAGTACCGGAATGACGATTAAATTGTGAGGAGCCACGGAGACGAGGGAAAATAACAGCCCCTTCCACGAATATTGTCCTACCATATACCCTACCGAAAATCCGATCAACACACCCTTGAGGAAATTCAGTACGAGAATGCCGGGAAGACCGATGACCGAAAGACCACATACCCAGATTAAACCGACCCATTTCAGATGTAGAGACACACTATCCCAAAAGGTTGAGGTCGCTTGCGAACCAGCAAAGCCCTGCTCATTTTGATTAACCGTCACAAAAAAATCCTTCAGATAACGCGACAAATCCTGAAGCTGCTCCAGCGAGAGCGCGTTGACCATCAGTGCACCAAAGACGACTCCTACCAGAAACAGCACGGCCAAAAATACATAATACGGCGTCTGGTCCTTTAACGTATGACGAAACCATTGCATCGGCGTCCTGCCCCTTTCATCTGCTTGTTTGTCCAAAAAACAACCGTAATCCGACGGCTGATGGCTAGGGTTCGGGGCAGCTTGCGCTGCAAAAGAAGATTCACGAGTGATGTGCCAAGCCAACGGCATAGATATTTAATGGTTATGAACAAGCAGACGCCGATATGACTTTAATAGGACATGACTTTATGCGGACAAGACTTTACTAAGACTTGGCTATTTTGCCGTAGGTTCCGCCACCACCGGAGACGAGGGAAAGTCGTCCCTCCCGGGAAAGGACAATTTGCTCTGCCAACACTTCTCCGACAACCGCCGCCAATTGTTCCTGTGTGACCTCATGTAAAATATTCATTTCTGTTCCGAACGCATTCAGCAGATGGTTCAGCTTGGCTTTGCCCAGACCGGGGATAAACTCCAGCGGAATCTGGTAAATGTAAGGTGGACGATGCGATGGAATCACGGGCTGCTCACGGTCAGCAATACTCCATATCCGATCCAGTACGCCCCGCACCAGCTTGGTATGACCACAGGCAGGGCAGCGTTCGTCCGCCATCTCTTGCTCGTCCATAATCGTACCGCAGCTTTGACAGTAGGAACGATGGTACTTGCCCAGCTTCGGATTTAATCCGTAATTAGCAGACACCCGTCGTCCCTCCCGGCGCTCCAAAGCCATTCTGAATTCATCAAAGCTTGGCTTTGCTATGGATAATTTGTTATACTCCCGTCCAATTTTGCCGAGCGAATGGGCATCCGAATTGGTCAGGAAGCTGAAACGGTCCAGCTCCGATATCAATCCGGCCATAGACGAATCCGCACTTAACCCCAGCTCCACCCCGCTAATGAGCTGCATATCCAGCAGTTCCTCCATACGGGCCGCAGAGCTGCCGTATATGCCCTTATGAGGGGTGAACACATGCGCTGGCACCATTATGCCTCCACGGCCGTAAATTTGCTGCTGTAGCTCGCGTGGGGGGGCATAGATACGCTGCGAGCTGAGATTAACATTTTTCATGTGCCGAGCCATCCATTGCGTAAAATCCTCCATCGCCGCCAAATTGGGAAAATAGGCCAGGATGTGCGCCTCGGGACGACCTTCCGCCCGAATCTCCAACTCCGTTCCCAGTAGCACAACCGTATCCCGGTACGCGATACCGCCACCCCTGATTTCCGCCATTTCACCTGTTTGCAAATAAGCGTGGATATCCTCCTGCACGTTCGGGGCATGGCAGTCAATGATACCGATCAGTCCGATCCCCTTGCGACCAGATGCTTCCTTGGCAATTTTGGCAAAAGTCAGGTCCCGACTGCCGCTAATTTTGACCGGATCTCCCTTTTCCGTTCTGCCGATATGAATATGGAGATCAGCATAGTAATCTGTAAGTTCCACCGTATTTCCATTCATACCGCTTAGAAGCTCCCTGTGTGTTGGTGAAGCTGCCACGCATAGACGGCCAGAATCGTTTTGGCGTCACTAATCCGACCTTCGCGAATGAGTGCCTGTGCTTCCTCCAGCGTCACCTCAAACAGCTCCAGAAACTCATCCTCATCCAGTTCCATTTCTCCCAGTTCCAGTTCTTCAGCCACATACAGATGAATGATTTCATCCGCAAATCCGGGGGAAGTATAGAAGGAATGTAGCAGCTTCAGCGACTTGGCAGTATAGCCTGTCTCTTCTCTCAGCTCGCGTCCCGCCGCTTCCATTGGATCTTCGCCCTTCTCCAGCTTGCCTGCCGGGATTTCCACCTCACAGCGGCCCATCGCCTGTCTGTACTGATCCACGACCAGCATTTTCCCCTCATGCAGCGCCAACACGGCCACCGCCCCCGGATGCTTCACGATTTCACGCTTACCCGTGGAGCCGTCGGGAAGCTCTACCGTATCCACCTGTAACGTAATCACCTTTCCTTCAAAAATGGGCTGCGTGGATACCGTTTTTTCCTCCAACGCAGGATTGGAATAAGGCTTGCGGTCTGGGTTGTTCACCTGTTCGTTCACTGGATCTTTCTTATGATTGTTCATCAGCATGTTGCCTCCTTCATCATTTATCTCTTCATTATCCATCGCCAGCTTTAGTCTAACTTGTCCACTTCGGACATATGGTGGTATTATAACAAATTTCCCTGTTCAAAGGAGATTCGCCAATGAAAAGCTACCGTACCGAAACCACTCTCCATATTGTCGGCAAAGCCTGGCAGATTCAAGCCCTACTGCGGCAATGGCAAAAAGAACACGACTCCGCTACCACGATCGCCTCGCTCATGGTTCCAAAAAAGGTTCAGGTCTAAAGACAAGGGAACGCTACCCCTGTCTTTAGCCTGAACCTTATGTGTATCGCGCCAGTCTTACTTCGTCGCCTCTTGGATAAGAGCTACGACCACTTCGGCAACCTTCACCAGATCATCTGCCTTGATTTTTTCCTGTGTCGTATGAATGTTCTGGTAGCCAACAGCCAGATTCACCGTGGGAATTCCCAGTCCGTTGAATACATTGGCATCCGAGCCACCACCGGAATGGAAGGTCGGCGTTGCCAGTCCCAGCCCTTGTATAGCACGCTGCGCAACCTGCACAATTTCATCATGCTCTGTGAAGCTGAATGCCGGATAAATAACTTCGCTACGGAATTCTCCTTGTGCACCAAATTCACACGCGGTAGTTTCCAATGCTTCACGCATATGCTGGATTTGATGATGAACCTTCTCCTGCACAATACTGCGTGCCTCTGCCCGGATCAGCACAAAATCGCATACAACATTCGTTGCTCCGCCGCCCTCGAAGCTGCCGATGTTAGCAGTCGTTTCCTTATCAATCCGTCCCAGCTTCATGTTGGAAATGGCCTTGGAGGCTACTTGAATGGCACTGATGCCATCTTCGGGATTTACACCCGCATGAGCAGATTTTCCAGTAATTTTCATTTCAATACGAGCCTGCGTTGGCGCAGCCACACAAATGGAGCCTACTTCACCATTGGAATCCAATGCATACCCAAAGTCCGCATCCAGCAATTCCGGTTTCATTGCCCGTGCGCCGAACAGACCGGACTCCTCACCTGCCGTAATCACAAACTGAATTTGTCCATGGGGAATTTTCTGCTCACGCACGACACGAATCGCCTCGAACAAAGCGGCGATCCCTGCCTTATCGTCTGCCCCCAAAATGGTTGAACCGTCACTGCGAATCCAGCCATCCTCACCCAGCTGCGGCTTTATGCCTTTGCCTGGTGTAACGGTATCCATGTGGCAGGTAAAAAACAATTTAGGTGCTTGCTCCGCGCCTTCCGCTTTCCAGGTTACGATCAGATTACCCGAACCATGTCCGGTTTTTTCGCGCGAATCATCTTCTATTACCTCCAGCCCAAGTTCATTGAATTTTTCTTTCAGAACACGCGATATTTCCTGCTCGTGCTTGGTTTCGCTATCCACCTGTACGAGTTCCATAAATTCTTGTACGATTCGGTCTTTCACTACTTTTGCTGTCATTGAACTTCCCTCTCTTTCCCGTTTACGCTACAATACGGATAGATAGTCTTATATCTGACTTAAACCTATCCTAAAGGAGTTACACATGCAGAACAAAAAATGGGTTCGTTTTTTCGTCTACATTATGCTCGCCGCGATGATTGGCTCTACGCTGTTCATGGTGATTGAGCCGTTGATTATGCCACTATAATGGATTGCGCCGCTCCAGATATCCTCCCATCCCAGTGCTCCATGGAGACTGTAGGCGGACAAGCTGTGGCACAAGAAAACAGGCGGGCTTCCGTGTACATCACAGAATAACCCGCCTTTGCTTTATAGGAGGGAATGACTTTGCCATTCCGCCGCAAATGAAAATTGCTCCTCAAAGTAAGGTACAATCTCCTTCGCAATCTGCTCCACTGAAAAAGTCTGCTGTGTGCAGTCCTCCAATGAAGTTACTCCATATTCCTGAATTCCGCATGGAACGATACCCTGAAAGCCCTCATGCTGTATCCCTGATTTGATATTGAAGGCAAAACCATGACTGGTCACAAAGCCCCGACGGTGCTTACATTTGTTGAATTTGACTCCTATGGCCGCGATTTTAAGATTCCCGACCCATACCCCTGTGTATTCAGGCTTGCGACTTCCTTCAATACCATGGGAAGTCAACAACCGAATGATCACCTCTTCCAGACTCCTGAGGTATCCGTGCAGGTCAAGTGCCTTCTGGTTGCCCAGCATAAGCAGGGGATATCCGACCAGTTGCCCCGGACCATGATATGTAATGTCTCCCCCACGGTCAATCTGAAAAACGCTGATTCCCTGAGCCTTCAACTGCTGCGGAGTGAGAAGCAAATGCTCAGGATGCCGCTGAGAGCCAATCGTGTAGGTTGGCGGGTGCTGGAGAAGCATAAGTGTTTCTCTCGCCTCCCCCGCATCCAGCTTCCCTACAATATCCTTCTGGATATCCCATGCATGGGCGTACTCCATCCTATTCGTATAGGTTACATCCAGCGGTCGTCTGTTCACGGCCTGTCACTTCCTCTCCGTCCATTTACCCAACTGTTCGGATGATTAGTACAGCTTCGTATCCAAGGTGTAGCCTTCCAGGTTTTCTTTGATCCGTTGCAGGAATCGTCCGCAAATCACACCATCCAAAATGCGATGATCCAGCGACAGACACAGGTTAGCCATTGAGCGAACCGCGATCATATCATCAATCACCACTGGTCTTTTAACGATGGATTCAAAGGTCAGAATCGCAGCCTGCGGATAGTTAATCACCGGATATGACAGTATTGAACCAAAGGAGCCCGTGTTGTTCACAGTGAACGTCCCGCCCTGCATATCGTCCAGCTTGAGCGTACCTTCACGTGTTTTACGTGCTAAATCTTCAATTTCACGCGCCAGTCCAGCAATGTTTTTCTGATCCGCTTTTTTAATAACAGGTGTAAGAACTGCGTCCTCTGTACCCACAGCCAGCGAAATGTTGATATCTCTTTTGACGATAATTTTGTCTACAGCCCATACCGAATTCATGATCGGATATTCCTTGATGGCATTCACGACCGCTTTCATGAGGAAAGCCAGGTACGTAATGTTAATGCCTTCTTTTTGCTTGAACTCATTTTTGATCTTGTTGCGGAGCATCACCAGATTGGTTACATCCACCTCAATCATCGTCCAGGCATGTGGAATTTCAGAGACACTTTGCCGCATATTGCGGGCAATCGCACTGCGAATCGGTGTAACGTCGATAAAATACTCCGATCTGTTATTGTTGCCACCCTCAACTTCGATCACAGGAGCTTTCGGAGCTTCCGTCAAATGAATGCCGCTGTTGCGCACCGGAATTGCAGGGTCCATATTTTGAATCGGTGTACTTTGCTGAACAGCAGACTGCTGCCTTCCGGCAAAAGGAGAGCCTTGCGCTGGTGTCGTTGCAGTTGGCTGTTCGGATACTCCCCCTGCCTGAGCGGAACCACCCTGTTGTACATAACTCAGCACATCTTTGCGAGTAATTCGTCCACCCATGCCTGTGCCTGTCACCCGATTCAGGTCTATGCTGTGCTGAGCAGCCAGTGTTTGCACCGCCGGAGAAAACCGACCTCGCATGGATTGATCTGAGGCAGCACCCTGTTGGGATTGTACTTGTACTTGTGCTTGTGCGTTGCCTTGAGGTGCTGGCGCAACGGGAGTCGCTCCAGTTGATGCCATAGGTGCAACCGACTTCGTCTGAATACGGCATATCAATTCTCCAACGGCTACCGTCTGACCTTCCTCAGCTAACAGATCACCCATAATTCCGTCCAATGTGGATGGAATTTCAGCGTTCACTTTATCTGTAATGACCTCGCAAATCGGTTCGAATTGCTCCACCGTTTCGCCAGGTTGTTTCAGCCATTTTGCAATTGTCGCCGATACAAGCGATTCTGCCAATTGGGGCATGGTCACGTCGGTCCATTGTTTTTGGTCTGACATTTTTTCAACTCCTTAACATCATAGGAGGGCACATTTTACCGCAACCCCCGCTACACTTTTGGAATGCTTTCGTCCAATCCGCTCTATATTAATACATTGCAAGACGGCGCATCGCTTCCTTAACCTTATCCTTGTTCAACATATAAAACTTCTCCATCGGCGGGCTGATCGGCATGGCAGGCACGTCTGGAGCGCACAGGCGCTCAATCGGCGCATCCAGCTCGAACAGACATTCCTCATTAATAATAGCGGATACCTCGGCACCGATGCCGCCCGTTTTGTTGTCTTCATGCACGATGAGTACCTTGCCTGTATGCTTTGCAGCTTCAATAATGGCCTGACGGTCTAAGGGCTGGAGTGTGCGCAAATCCACAACATGTGCGGTAATACCCTCTTCCTTCTCCAGCTCCTCAGCAGCCTGCATAACAAAATGTAGCGGTTGGCTGTACCCGATGACCGTGATATCGTCACCTTCACGCAGTAAATTGGCTTTACCAATCGGAACAATGTAATCATCATCAGGTACTTCACCCTTGATGAGCTTGTAGGATTTTTTGTTTTCAAAAAACAGCACCGGATCAGGGTCACGAATGGCTGCCTTCAGTAATCCTTTGGCGTCATAAGGTGTAAAAGGCGCTACAATTTTCAGACCTGGTGTACCAAAAAAGATAGATTCCGGACACTGTGAGTGATACAATCCGCCAAAGATCCCCCCACCGATAGGCGCACGGATTACAATAGGGCAGCTCCAATCGTTGTTAGAGCGATAGCGAATTTTAGCTGCTTCACTAATAATCTGATTGGTTGCCGGAAGCATGAAGTCCGAGTATTGCATTTCGGCAATTGGCTTCATTCCGTACATGGCCGCACCAATCGCAACTCCGGCAATAGCCGACTCTGCCAATGGCGTATCCATGACACGCTGCTCACCAAATTGATCCATAAGACCCTTGGTGGTCGTAAAGACACCACCCTTAACACCAACATCCTCACCTAACACAAAAACCGTTTCATCCTTCTCCATTTCTTCCTTCATGGCAAGACGAATCGCATCAATATATTCCATAACCGCCATAATTACTGGCCCTCCCCATCGCTGTCAGCATAAACATGCAGTAGCGTATCTTCGGGCTTCGGAAAAGGCGCTTTATCCGCATATTCAATCGCTTCCTTGACCTCGAGCAGCAGCTCAGCCGACAAATCCGCATCCTTGGCCTCATCCCAAATGCCGCAATCCAGCAAATAATTTTTCATACGGGCTACGCCGTCCTTGGCCCAGTTCTCATCCACTTCCTCTTTGGTCCGGTAAGCCAGATCATTATCCGAGGTGGAGTGAGGAGACAGGCGGTACATCATCGCTTCAATAAGCGTTGGCCCCTCGCCACGAATAGCACGTTCACGCGCTTCCTTGACGACTGCATACACTGCCAGCGCATCGTTACCATCGACCCGAATCCCAGGGAATCCGTATCCCAAAGCACGGTCGCTCACCTTACCTGCCATTTGCTTATGAATCGGAACTGATATCGCATATTGATTGTTTTCACACATAATGATGACTGGGAGCTTCTGCACACCTGCAAAGTTACAGCCTTCGTGAAAATCCCCCTGGTTGCTGGAGCCTTCACCAAATGTAACGAACGATACAAAATCCTTCTTCTGCATCTTGGCAGCCAGCGCTACACCCACTGCGTGTGGAACCTGCGTCGTCACCGGACTGGAGCCTGTCACAATACGCAGCCGTTTACTGCCGAAATGACCGGGCATCTGTCGGCCACCGCTGTTGGGATCATCCGCCTTGGCAAATTGCGACAGCATCAGTTCGCGTGGCGTCATACCGACCGCAAGTACGAATCCGTAATCCCGATAATAGGGAAGAAAATAGTCCTTCTCCCGGTCCAGTGCAAAAGCCGCACCTACTTGTGCCGCCTCCTGCCCAATGCCGGAAACGTGAAAATTAATTTTCCCTGCCCGTTGCAGGAGCATGTTCCGCTCGTCAAATCTTCTTGCGAGCAGCATATATCTGTACATGTCAATAACTTGTCCGTGAGTCAGTCCCAGCTGTTCATGTCTGAAGCCAGCGTCTACAGCGCCTTTTGAACTCATTGAGGCACCTCCTTAAGTGTCAAACATCCTACTACCAGCACCTAGTACCATCTTGTCTTAAAACCTGGTACTAAACTCTGGCTAACCCCATTATAATCCTTTTCTCCCCAAAAAGAAAAGCACCGATTTATTAAGATAAAATTATATCCCTATTGCCTGTCCATCAACCGCCAGCATCGCTTCTCCCAAAATCTCCGACAATGTTGGATGCGGATGAGCCAGCTGTCCGACTTCCCACGGCGTAGCATCCAACAGCTGCGCAAGAGCCGCCTCGCTGATGAGATCCGTTACATGTGTACCGATCATATGTACACCGAGAATATCATTCGTTTTCTCGTCGGCAACCACTTTGACAAATCCATCCCGGCTACCGTACACCAGCGATTTTCCGATAGCTTGAAAAGGGAACTTCCCTGTCTTCACCTGATGTCCACGCTCACGGGCTTCTTGCTCTGTCAAGCCGACACTGGCTGCCTCAGGACGTGTATAAATACAACGCGGAATCAGATGATTCGGTACACTGTGAACCACTTCGCCGGACAGATGATGGACCGCCAGCAGCCCTTCATGGCTCGCCGCATGCGCCAGTTGTAAGCCTCCGATGCAATCCCCGATCGCATAAATATGCGGCTCATTCGTCTGCAAATGCTCGTTAACCGATATAAAGCCACGCTCTACTCGGATATCCGTATTTTCCAGCCCGATATTTTCCACATTCGCCTGACGCCCCACCGAAATAAGCAGCTTGGAGGCGCTGAGGGTTTCGATTTCTTCCCCTTTTTGTACGTCAATCTGTACGCCTTCCTCATCCTTACCGTACGTTTCAGCCAGCACTTGCGAGCCCGTCAGAACCTTGACTCCACGCTTGGTTAACAGGCGCTGCATTTCACGCGAAACATCCTCGTCCTCGGTTGGAATAAGCCGATTCGCCGCCTCGACCACCGTAACCTCCACGCCAAAATCGTTCAGCATGGAAGCCCATTCCACGCCAATAACGCCACCACCTACGATAATCAGGGAAGCGGGCAGTTCTTCCATCATCAACGCTTCGTCACTGCTCAAAATAAATTCGCCATCCGGCTCCAATCCGGGCAGTGCACGCGGGCGTGATCCCGTTGCAATAATAAGATGGGCAGAAACAACCGTCTCCATCTCGCCATCTTCCAGCTCCACGGCAACTGCACCGCTTTTTGGTGAGAAAATAGACGGCCCAATCACGCGCCCTTTGCCGCTCAGCATCGTAATTTTATTTTTACGCATCAAAAATTGCACGCCCTGATGTAGCTGCTCCACAACGGCTTCCTTGCGCTCCTGCACCTTAGGGAAAACAAGCTGCGCTCCCGAGGTCTCAATGCCATATTGCGTACTTTCCTTAATCGTCGCATATACCTCTGCACTACGCAGCAAAGCCTTGCTCGGGATACATCCACGATGCAGACAGGTTCCACCTAGCTTGTCCTTTTCAATAATAACGACTTCCTTGCCGAGCTGGGCTGCACGAATGGCTGCCACATATCCCCCGGTTCCTCCGCCCAAAATGGCAACATCACAATGTATAGTCATACTTCTCCTCCATTAACATTGATTATATATAGCTTATTGTACTCTCTTTATTTCACTGTACAAAATATAGTGTTTATGCATAGACCACGGGCCGTCTAGCAACCCGCTCGCGGCATCTGACATATATTATTCATACAAGGCGTCCCGTAACTTGGTAGACATCCTCGGCGTTTGGGCTGATTTGGCCCGTAGTGCTTTGCGAAACGATTCATTTTGCTTGCGCAGAAGATCAAGCTCTGTCTCCAGCTCCGTGATCAACTCCTGAGCCTGTGGGCTTACCAAGCCTTGCTCCAGCAATGCTTCTTTTTTGGCACTATAATCCGTATCTTTTTGGTCCATGCCTGTCCCCTCTTCCCTTTATTCCACTACACTTCACCTTATCATGCTCACGGCAACAGAGCAATGACATCCACTTTTACGTTCCAAGAACAGATATACAATAACATGTCGAAATACAATATATTTTCCCTAGTCTGTTTGCTGCACATTATGGTAATCTATAATGGCCTTTTCTTTCGGGAATAATAGATTCACAGCGTTATGCGCATGTTACAGAGAGGGGAATTCGCGTTGCATACAGGACAAATTACGATCATTACAGGCCCCATGTTTAGCGAAAAATCCGGCGAACTCATTCGCCGCTGTCAAAAATTAATTCAATACGGACACCGCAAGGTGGTCGCTTACAAACCAGCTGAGGATAATCGCTACGCCAAGGACGAAATTGTAAGCCGCATCGGATATCGGCTGCCTGCCATCTCCATTCCAAAAAAACTCACAGATGAGCTCGTACAGCGGATTTTGGAAGAAACGAAGGATGCCGATGTGGTCGCCTTTGATGAAGTACAGTTTTTCAGTCGTCATATCATGACGTTGGTGGAGGAGTTAGCCTACTGTGGCAAGCATGTCATTGCAGATGGACTCAATTTGGACTACCGGGGTAAGGAATTCGGATATGTCGGCGGTTTACTCGCCATGGCAGATGACATCGAAAAGCTAGCTTCCTTTTGTGCCGTATGTGGAAGCTCGGAAGCTGTATATACCCAGCGTATGGTGAACGGAAAGCCTTCCACTGTAGGGCCTATTGTAATGATCGGCGACTCAGAGGCGTATGAGCCACGTTGCCGTAATTGCTTTATACCACCCCATAAAGTGAACTGCGATTAGCACGGAAAATTTGCCATCAGGCTGCGATAAAGGCACGACAACCAGCAGAGTTTTTTCAACAAGATCTTGGCAAGCGCAGGAATCGGCAAAATTGACATCGAACTCAAAACAGAATATATCGAAGAGCACGATGACAAGAAAACCACTTCCACCTGCTGCATCGCTCGGGTCAAGGTATCCGACGGCTTTCATTATATCGAGAAACTGGAGCTAATTATGCAGTTGGAGCCTGAAGGCGTGCATGTGCTTGTCGAAGTGGATCGCAGAGGCGCTGGAGGAACTGCTCGACAGACAGCTTTGATAAATATGTTGATATAACAAAAAATCCCCGCCGTTGAAGTCACGGTTGGGGATTATTATGCTGTTCAAAATACTCTGCCGTTTCCGTATCATCTGCATCGGCTACAGTGGCAGCATGTCCTGTCGTTCCGCCTTGTGCTTGCAATCCTTGCATACCCCGTACAGCGAACCATTGTCATCTGCGTAAAAGGTTAATTTGTCTTCTTTTTTACAAAAGGAGCATTTTTGCTTGCCCGTGCCCTGGATAGAGTCAGACAGTCCATATCCAGATTGGACTTGAATACTAGCTGCATTTGTATTCGCGCGGGAATCCGAAGATACCTTAGATTTGGACACGCTTCCGGTCCGGAATTGTCGGGCAGGCTTACGAGGACGAAATTCAACGACATTGCTGTTCCGCTGTCCATTCACTTGTTTTTTGCTGCTGCGACCACGCCATGCCATAACAATCCAACCCAACGCCACCAACAACACGCCGACGATCACCCAAGTTAGACTATTCCACATGCCTTCATCCCCGCCTTTGTTTTATAATCGTTAGGTTTGCTTCCACTTCCTCGTACAAGTACAGGCTTTATTCTGTTTCGTCTAACGGAATCCCGTACAGTGCAATAACCTTGCCTATCACCTTATTTGTTGAAATAAATCCCAGAAAACGACTGTCTGTGCTGTTCATCCGATTGTCTCCCAACACAAAAATCATACCCTCCGGTACAACATCCGACTCACCTCTTAACGGGAAATTAAGCAAGCTAGGTAAGTCGCCTTTATACAAATTGTACATCATCCTTCTGAAAAACGATAATATCCCCCTCTACGAAAATCGTTCTCCTTTGAGTATGACTTTATATCATCACTTACATTGATCATACCTAGTGCTAATACAGCAGCCAACATTCCAATTCATCATACTGTCTCCCAATACTTGTCAAAAATTTGAAAAATACAAACAAAAACAGTCACCCCCGAGAGGATGACCTATTCAAAAAGTATCATTTACCATAATTATCAATATATTAGCATATATTCGGTTATTGGTCTACCTTTTAATCCTTCCCAATTTTCTTTGGAGTTTGCACTACAGGAGGTTTTTTAGTGACTTTCAGATAGCATTCGGCACAAATCACAATTCCTCTATACAGAACGATTGACTCTCTACTATTACAGAATATGCAATGATGAGAATGGGAACGTACTTTAAGCTTGTGTAATTTCCCTGTCATTCAGCATTCCTCCTTCATATATAACATGAATCATACTTGAACGCCTATTTCGTAAATGTATCATCAATACCGAGCAATTCAGAAACTAATCGCCTATATCGCTTAGCTTTGCGGGTTCCATGGATTAGATTCGATATACGGGACGTGGGAATTTGGTAAGTCTCGCAAAAGGCTTGTTGATCCATATGCCTTTCAACCAACTTCTGCTTAATCGCCCATCCAAAATCAGTTACAGGATGTTTATTGTTATTCAAAAGACTCACCTTTTCTGTTTATGTATTGTTGTACTTATACTTATAATGCTTAACATAGCTTTACACTATCATGCTTATACTAAAATTTGGAATGATAGGATACTGGTTAACACCCTTCAATTTTTGGACATAATTTACAGATGTTCAATTCGGCATATATAATCACTTTGCACATATGAAAATCAGGAGGATATTGTTTCAGTTGCATTCTGAAGTTGGAAGAAGGGAGTCTCTATCCATGGAAGGAGCTATCGCGATTCGTTCGGAAATACGCACCTGCTTGCAGCAAAAAGGATACACCCTGAGAAGCTTTGCTGATCTGTCTGGAGTAACGGTAAGTTATCTCAGCACGTTACTGAATGTGGATAAAATTAAACCCATATCGGTAAGATATATAGATGTCATTGCAAGCGCATTAGGACAACCAGAAGGCTGGCTATATGAGTTGTATGTGGAAGAATGCTTTGTTACGGGAAGCCCACATCGTAGTCGAATTAAACCCTTTTTATTGCGTTGCGTAGAGATTGGCCTTACGGACTGCATAATCGTCGTTCTATCCCGTATGCTGGAAGATTTAAACCAGCTTGAGCTGGTATTTGAAATCGCGGAGGAATTACATAATGCAGATAAACCGAAGGAAGCTGTTCCTTTCTATGAATGCATAGTGGAAAATGAGAAATATCAGCATTCAGAGCGTTTAGCCATTAGTCACTATAGGCTTTTTCGTGCTGCACTTGGTCAGAATTTGGAAAAGAACCGTGAAGCAGCGATACGGTTTGCGCCTTTTCGTAACCGTTTACCTGTAAACTATCAATTAGATGGTTATTATAAACTGACAGGTACATCGTTTAATCAGCATAAATGGGATGAAGTCGAGGTATACGCTGATGAATTCCAAATCGTTGTAAAAGCTGCATACAATGATAAAATACGTAGACTAGAAATCAAGAAGAAGGCTGAACCACTTGTAACGGATCATCCTTTTGTTTTTTATTACGGATATAGTTATCTGATGAAATCTCTTGCCTTACAAAAGCAAAAAAAGTACAAAGAAGCTAAAGCTTACATCTATAAGTATAACGATCTTAGTTGGATGAAAGGTATGGATAAAAAAAATCAGAAACAAGTTGAACAGTTTAAGCTTTGGGCAGAAGGTAATATGTATACACTTGATATACTTACGAACAAAAGATCTGTAATTCCCCGTTACATACAATATTTAAAAGAACATCCTGATGAAATACTAGCGGGGCTACTTACGATTTTAGAATCAGCGAATAATTATGATTTTTTTGTGGACGAATTATTGGAGGAATTTAGAGAACAAATTTCTAAATTCAATAAACTTAGTGACAAGACACACAGAACTTATTATTTTTCATTCCTACATGAGCTTGCCATCTATAATTTTAAAAATGAAAGAATGCATCAAGGACTTAATTGCACTTTGCATTCCCTAAGATTAGCCATTATCATGAATAATGACAGTGACTTCAAGCAATGTGTTACTATGTTTGAATTAAACAAAAAATTTGCTACCGCAGAACAAAAAAACGAGTACGAAAGTATTATTAAGGAGGAAGGTAATGATGAAAAATTCTCTAATTGTTCATCTCGTTCTGGCTTTTGGGTTAATTAGTACCATCCTACCAATCTCGCCAACTACAGTTATCTCCCACGATAGCATCAAGATAAACAATCATGGAGCAAGCTAAAATACTGCACTTCGCTTAAAACAGAATATTTCTTTGGATTCCAAGGTTATGTAAACTTTTAAGGTTCCGTATTGGATTGCCTCAAAATAAAAAGAAACAGCGTGTTATTACACACACTGTCTCAGTTGAATCCCAGCTTGATCTATGTTGATCTGAGTTACACTTTGAATTTGCCGATTTGTCCTTGCAGGTCCTCTGCCATGGTAGATAAGTTTCTTGCAGCTGAAGCAATTTCCTCCATGGATGCCAGTTGCTCTTGTGTTGCAGCAGACACATGTTGTGTTCCTGCTGCGGCTTCCTCGGCAATGGCTGAAATCTGTTTGACAAAGCCAACAACTTCATCCGTACTTGCAGACATTTGCTCTGATCCAGCGGATACCTCTTCAATCTCACTCGCTACTTTATTAACGGTTTCCTGAATCAGTTCAAAAGAAGCCCCTGCATTCTGCACGACTTCCCGACCTGTCATGACATCTTTTCCATTGGACGCTACAGCCTCGATCGCATGGGCAGTATCTTTTTGAATCAAACCAACAAGTTCCGTAATTTGTTGAGCAGAATGAGCCGATTGTTCTGCCAACTTGCGCACTTCACCCGCAACTACAGCAAATCCGCGACCGTGTTCTCCTGCGCGGGCCGCTTCAATCGCAGCGTTCAGAGCAAGAAGGTTGGTCTGACTTGAAATATTGGTGATTACATCAATGATCTTGCCAATTTCATCTGAACGCTCTCCCAAACCAGCCATCAGACCAGCCAATCCCTCCATAGAGTGATTTACAGCGTTCATCTGCGTAACAGCCTGTTGAATCAATTGGTTACCTTCGGCTGATTTGTGTGCCGCATCCTGAGCAGATGCAAATACATTTTGCGCACGGATGGCAATTTGTTCAACTCCGATAGACATTTCCTCAATAGCTTGGGACGACTTGGTCACCATATCCACCTGTTCGCCCGTTCCTGTAGCTACTTCTTGTACCGTTTCGGTTATTTGTGCAGAAGCTTGGCTATTTTGCTCTGCGCTGGCCGTCAATTCCTCTGAGGATGTGGTTACCATTTCAGTCGTCTTACTAACCGATTGGATTAATTGGCGAAGGTTTTCAACCATCGTATTAAAGGAATGTGCCAACGTGCTAATCTCATCCTTACCCTTCACGACGATAGCTTCACCTGTAAGATCACCCGATGCAATGCTTTCAGCAGCGCGGCTGATCCGCAAAATGGGTTTAGAAATAATTTGGGCGATGATGAGTGCCATGATGAATGCCAATACAATGGCCGCAATACTCAAAACGATGACTATTTGTCTGCCTGAGATAAAATTGTCAACGCCTTCTTGTGTAATCTGTTTTGAGCCATCTGAGTTCAGCTTGATGAGCTGAAAGATCATATTGTTCGCGCTATCCCATAGTGCATAGGAATCTTTATGAAGAATGCTGGATTGAACATAATCGTTAGCTTTCCCTGCTTCAATAACCTCTGGCAACATATTCAGATAATCTGCATATTTTTTGGAGAAATCATCATACATTTCACGTTCTTTAGGAGTAGCAATTAATTTTTCATATGTTTTCCGGCTGCTCTCGATTTTTTTCAAAACCTTATCGTATTCCTCCTGAACCTTCTCCACCTCTGCCGGATCGCGTTCTACAATAATATTCAGGGAAAGCCGTTCTACATCAGATATATCACCGTTTATCGTTCCCAGGATAGTCACACTGGGCATCCAGTGGCTATCAATTTCCATCGAAGTGTCACCCAAGTTTTTCATTTTTGAGATGGATACCAAACTAATTATGATCAATAAAGCAATTACTGCAAGAAAACCCAATAACAATTTTGCTCGGATGTTAAATTTCATACATTCGCTCCTCAAACTCTTTATAGTAAATATTATATCGACATGAATCGACACATTGTTTATATCAACTTAAAGATATTTTTCAGAACTGTTTCCAAAAGGAAAATTGGCTGACTCCATATAAAGGTGTATCTAGAAAGCACGCTCCCCTTAATTTTCTTATCACCTAGTATCTTCAGTAAAACCTCAACCTTGTTCAACCCATTTGCCGCCTTAGTTAAGTGGACCAAGTGTGTAGACATGTCACTACGGTTATGGGTTCTTTTTTTCCACTTTTTCTAGTCTTATCCCATAGATACGTCCTGACCGTTATTACTGCTCCCCTACCAGCTTAAACTCACCGTCAGCGAAGTTGCCAATATCGTAGTTTTGAACGGATAGGTTAATGACTGTAGAATCCATCCATTTCGGCAAACCTGGCGCGTCACCGTAATACTTTTTGGCCGCCGCAATAAGACTGTCAGCCTTTGCTCTTAACTCTCGATCTCCAACAGTGTACGCACCTTTTCCTTTATACGCCAACGCCATCGATGGTTGATTAGTAACGTCCATAGTTACACTATCAAGTTCGTCGCGGCCTGTTTGGTTGAAGTATATCCGATCTACCACGAAATCGTCGGTTACTACGGAACCCTCGATAACGTGGGCCGCTTCTGTCATGTAAGCGACAGACTTATACGTTGCAATTTCCTGCGCGTTTGCTTCCTGCGCTGCTTTAACGTCATCCACCGATTTCGCTAGTGCTGTATTTTCCGTTTTCAACGAAGCTATCTGCGCCTTTAGACTGTTATTTACAACAAACAGCATGATCGCTGCAACAACCGCTACGCCTGCCAGTATCGTCGCTATTAATGCAAGCTTATTTAGTGGCGCGGTCTGCTTTGTCTCTACAACTTCATAACTACTTAATTCCTCCATTAAATACATCCTCTCGATTAATATAGACATATTTTACTATGTAACCAGCCCATAATCTAGTATATTTTTCCTATGTTTTAAAAGAAAACCGGACCCACCTACGCATTATCGCGCGAGTGAGTCCGATCTACCTCTCCGTTCCTACGGCATCCATACGTCAATCAACACAACGGATTGATTCGCCTCTGTTTTGATGCTTACCAGTCGTGATACTTCCGGAATATCGTCACCATCCGCTTCCATTCCGTAGAGGTGCAATGCGAGGCAATCCTTCGCCATATACAGCGCTTCTTCATCGGTATCCCCTCAGGTGAATGCGCCAGGCAAGCCGGGAAGCTGACCGAGATGCCTTCATCGGCATAAGCGAATATGGCCAGCTATATGTAGCGGTTTTTCATGCGTTATTCCTCCTACTAATCGTTAAGAATCGAATTTACCGGTGAATATTTTGTATGTTGCACGGAGATATCCGGCTGGTACATCTCTGCGTAGAGCTTCATCCATCTCCAGTAGAAGCTTAATCTATTCACACTGCGAGTACAAAAACGCCCACCTCAAAAGAGTGAGCGTTGTTCAAACATTTGTATTTCATTAAGTTAGTATTAGTTTCAGCAAAATTTCCTGTAAATATGCGCGTAAGTTTAATCCAATTGCGGACAGGTTTATCGGAATAACGAGCGAAAGTTTATCGGAATCTTCGGTGGAACGACCGATAAATTATCGTGAACAACCGTTCTACTCACGTCCGATTTTCCGCGTTACACCAACGTTCAGGACACCTTATTCTCAATCCGAAGCTTGTCAGCTACCATCGCAATAAACTCTGAGTTGGTCGGCTTGGATTTGGAGATATTGATAGTGTAGCCGAACAGGTGAGAGATACTGTCGATGTTGCCACGTGTCCATGCTACCTCGATGGCATGACGAATGGCGCGTTCCACGCGGGATGCCGTCGTTTTAAATTTTTCGGCGATTGCGGGATATAATGTTTTGGTGATGGCACCCAAAATTTCGATATTATTGTACACCATGGTGATGGCTTCGCGTAAATATTGATAGCCCTTAATGTGAGCTGGCACGCCGATTTCATGGATAATGGCCGTAATACTGGCATCCAGGTTTTTCGTTTTACCCATTGGCACCACATTAGATCGCATGGAAGAAACGGTCACCGGACTGCTGCTGACTAATTGTGGTCCCACCAATTGACGAACACGGTTGGCAAGCACTTCCATGTCAAACGGCTTCAAAATATAATAAGATGCCCCGAGTTGTACGGCCCTTTGCGTAATATTTTCTTGACCGAATGCAGTCAGCATAATGATTTTCGGCTGAGGAGACAGGTTCATTTCTCTCAAGCGCTCTAATACGCCGAGACCATCCAGATGAGGCATGATAATATCTAAAATAAGTACATCAGGTACGTTGCGGGATTCTGCGATGTGTTGGAGCACTTCTTCACCATTATAGGCAATTCCTGTAACTTCCATATCCTCCTGATCGGAAATATATTCGGCAAGCAGATTCGTAAATTCCCGGTTGTCATCGGCCAACAATACCTCAATTTTTTGCAATGTACTTCCTCCTTATTGAGTGTTATTCAGTTGGGACATCAGCTTACAGCAAATAAATATTTCTTGTCGGAGTATATGATTTCGACATCGAATTATGAATTCCTTCTGTCGAAAATTATTTTTATTTATTTTTTTTATGGTTTCCATTATAATTAATTCTTTAACTTGCTATTCTGAGCTTATTCTTGTCATTTCGACAAAAAAATCTTAAGGCCACTAGCTCGCCTTAAGATTAGAGGATGATTTCAAGCTTACGTTATTCTGCATGATTCCTGCATCGCGCAGCATCCATTCAATAAAGCAGCCATAGCCTGATTTCGGATCGTTAACAAATACATGCGTCACAGCCCCGATGAGCTTGCCATTCTGAATAATTGGGCTTCCGCTCATCCCTTGTACAATTCCCCCGGTCTTATCCAACAGCTTTGGATCTACGATACGAATAACAAGCCCTTTGGTTGCCGGTTTATCCTGTTGAGAAATGTGTACGACCTCTGCCTGAAACCGCTGAATCTGCTGACCTTCCAATACAGTTAAAATTTCTGCGGGTCCTTCCTTTACTTCATTCGCAAGTGCCACAGGAATCGGCTTTGAATACAAACCATATTGCGGCTCATCTGACATCTTCCCAAAAATCCCGAAGTTCGTGTTTCGTTCAATATTACCTAATACCCGATGATCCTTGAGAAAATGTGCGCGTTTTTCCCCAGGTTCACCACTTTGACTTTTCGCAATTGACGTCACATTGGATTGCACTATTTCCCCGCTCCCCACAACAATGGGGGTCTGGGTATTCATGTCGGTAATCACGTGCCCCAAGGCCCCGTATACCCCCTGATCCGGTGCGTAAAAGGTCAAGGTGCCGACACCCGCAGCCGAGTCCCTAATATACAGTCCAAGCCGCCATGCTTTGTCATCACGATCATAAGCTGGTGTTAGCTTGGTGGAAATCGTCTGCTCCCCTCGGCAAAGCGTGATGTCGAGCGGCTTTTTGTTCCTGCCTGCTTCCTCTACAGCCTCCGCTACCCTGGTCAGACTATCCAGCGGTTTGCCATTCATATGTGTGATCCGGTCACCGAGACGAATCCCAGCAGTCTCCCCAGGTGACACCTTGCGGTCCATACTTTCCTGAATGACATGATGACCAACGACAAGCACTCCTGAAGATTTTACTTTGACCCCGATCGTCTGACCCCCTGGATACACCTTCAAGTCGGGGATCATGTTTTCTTGAGGCTTCTTCACTGCATGGGAACCGAATAATTCCAGAGAAGCTTGTGAAGGCAGCGCTGCATGCACATGCTTGGCGTTACCGATACAACAAATAAGAAAAACAAGCAAAAGACCGAGCAATTTGATCCTGGAGTAAAAATTCAATGGCTGTCACGCTCCCTTTGCTTCTTTCGCTTGACGAGTAAAGGTGGTCGCCAATTGCGTACCTATAAGGTAACCTTGCCCCCAGGCTTTTATAACTGTTAATCATTACGCCAGCCGCTCATTTCAGGCTTTCTTTCCTTCCGCCAAATTCAACATTTCCTGTGCGTGATGCAAAGTTTTTTCGGTAATTTCCACGCCGCCCAGCATACGTGCCAATTCCTTTACACGTCCGTCCTCATTTAACGCCTCAATTTGCGTCATTGTACGTTCGTCATGAACATTTTTCTCGATAAGATACTGGTGATCCGCCATACATGCCACCTGCGGCAAATGAGTAATCGAGAATACCTGGCAGACAGAGGACAAACGATATAGTTTTTCGGCAATGGATTGAGCCGCGCGACCACTTACCCCGGTATCCACCTCGTCAAAAATGAGTACGGGAATTTGATCATGACGTGCAAAAATACTTTTCATCGCCAACATGATACGGGACAGTTCACCACCAGAAGCAATTTTACCCATCGGACGAAGCGGCTCCCCCGGATTCGGGGAAATCAGAAATTCCGCATTATCAATGCCCTGCTTGGTTGGTCGTACCCGCCGACCTTTATATTCATATCCGCGCGGATCTTCAATCGGTTCAATACGTACCTTGAGTGACGTTCTTTCCATTTGCAGATCCTTTAGCTCCTGCTCTACCTGCTCGGCCAGCTCTTCAGCACAAATTTCACGCGCTTCTGTAAGCTCTTCTGCAATCTGAAGCAAATCCGAAAGCAACTCATCCCGCTTTGCAATCAATTGCTCCAGCCGTTCATCCTTATTCTCCAGCATATCGGTTTCCTGCTCAATACGGCTATAGTATTCCAAAATCTGCTCTATACTATCACCATATTTTCGCTGTAACCCGGTAATTTGATTCAGACGTTGCTCCACTTCGTGCAGCTTGCCCGGATTAAATTCAATATCCTCACGGTATGAACGTAATTGGAACGCCGCATCCTCCAGCTGGTAAAAAGCAGATTGAATCTGCTCCGCAATAGGCTGAAGGCTTTTGCTGTCGTAGCTTTGGACATCATTCAGTCTGGACAACACGTTATTGATCATATCCAGTCCACCTCTGCCGCTTAGCAGATCGTAGGCTCCTGATATCCCATCCATCATTTTCTCACTATGGGATAGCTTGACCCGTTCTTCTGCCAATAATTCATCCTCTCCCAATTTAAGCTCGGCAGTGGAAATTTCCTCCAACTGAAACCGATACATGTCCAATAACTGATAGGCCTTTTGACTGGAACTTTGCAGCTCCCGTACTTCTTTTTCCGCTTTAACAAAAGCATTGTAGCGCTCTCTGTAAAGCGTTTTGACCGGACCGATGACCGAATCACCGAACGTATCCAGCAGCGTCAGATGGCGGTCTGCACGTAACAAACTTTGATGCTCATGCTGACCGTGAATATTGACGAGCTGCTCACCCACCTCACGCAGCATCGTTAAATTGACCATTTGACCGTTAATCCGCGATGAACTTTTGCCTTGAACGGTCAATTCCCGCCGAATCAATAGATGTTCTTCCGCATTCGCCTTGATTCCTTGCTCTTCTAACGTTGCCCAGACCGGATGCTTAACCGGCAGTTCAAAAAGCGCCTCCATCTCTGCTTTATCACACCCATAACGGACCAGATCGGCGGAACCTCTGCCTCCAGCAATCAGACCGAGGGCATCAATAATGATGGATTTACCTGCGCCTGTTTCCCCGGTCAATACGTGGAACCCTTTATAAAAATGAACATCGACAGCCTCTACAACTGCCAAATTTCGTATAGATAAAGTGACCAGCATCGTTCTTTCACCTCTATGATGTACAAATTCAAACGTCCAAATAGGCCTTACAAATCATGTTCAGGAAATATAGCCCATAAGACGATTCACAATGGCCTCGCTGTTCTCTTCTGATCGGCAAATAATCAAAATGGTGTCATCCCCGCTAATGGTACCCATAATTTCAGGCCATTCAATGTTGTCCAATAAGGCAGCAATCGAGTTCGCCGTTCCCGGAAGACACTTCATCACGATCAGATTGGTCGTGTAGTCAATATGCAAAAAATTGTCAACCAATGTACGTTTCAGTTTCTGCGCCGGGTTATATCGCTGATCTGAAGGCATCGAATATTTGTACCTTCCATCATCCATTGGAACTTTAATAAGCAGCAGTTCCTTGATGTCCCTAGATACAGTGGCTTGAGTAACCTGAAAACCAGCCTTGCGTAAAGCTCCGACCAGATCGTCCTGTGTTTCAATTTCCCGTTGTGAAATAATTTCCCTGATTTTAATATGTCGTTGACCCTTCATAAAATCCTCCTATGGATTAATCCTCATATTCCTCTTCTTCAATGTCTTCCGCCAATGTAATAAGGCGGATACTCCGTTCGTCCGTATCAACGTACAATATGCCCGCACAGCCCGGATAAAGCAGCAGATAAGGCATAAGCCTGTCCCGCAAATCAGGACCATTCCACTCCATCGGTCTCTTGCGGCGTGACGTTTTGACCATATATGTTGAACCATTTCGCACAGCCACATAGTCTATAAACAAACGGCTATACACGGTATGTCCATTCACTTTAAAAGCAAGCGGTATTTTCATTTTTCCGCCCACCAGCTCATAACCCGCGTCTTCCAGCAAGTCCACAGCAGGCCCTTCGTCCAGCTCCTCGTTAATCGGTATAGTCTTTAATACAAGCGGTCCCGGCTCCTTTAACCAGGTACGTAGACTGTAAAAAGCCCATACCGCTAATATTACACCGATCACGACAATGATAACCGTATCATATCGCGTGTCCATGAATTCGATCACCTCATGGACATATTCTAGGACAGGAGGTGGAATCCCTTTTCTTTTGTATATCTCAATTATAAGCGAACATGAGTTCGTTAATCAATCCCTCACACCAAAAAGAGGTTCCCTTAAGTTCACAGAACTCTTGAGAACCCCTGAATGTTATTTGCGCGACGAACCATTATTGAAGGTCTGCCCTGCTTCCTGAACAGTAAGGTCAATTATCGGACGGAAATCAACGCTTTCCTGTTGCGGGTCAGCAGCAGGCTTATCCAAACGCCAATGCGCCAAAAATTCAATATTACCTTCTCCACCAGTAATAGGAGAATAAGCCAATCCTTGCAGCGAAAGTCCAAGCTCGTGCGAGAACGTCAGGATGGTCTGCAACACTTCTTTGTGCGTTGCAGGATCGCGGACGACGCCGAGTTTCCCCACCTTTTCACGTCCGGCTTCAAATTGTGGCTTAATCAAAGCCACAATGTCAGCAGGTTGATGCAGCAACGCAAGCAATGGTGGCAAAATAATGCGCAGCGAAATAAATGAAACATCAATGCTTGCAAAATTCGGTACTGGACCCTTCAAATCTGCAGGTGTCATATACCTGAAATTCGTTTTCTCCATTACGCATACCCGTTCGTCATTACGAAGGGACCAGTCCAGCTGGTTATATCCCACGTCAATGGCATATACATACTCCGCTCCATGCTGGAGGGCACAATCCGTAAAGCCTCCGGTGGATGAGCCGATATCCAGCATCGTCCTCCCCTTCATATCCAGCTCGAATTGACGGATAGCCTTTTCCAGCTTCAACCCTCCACGGCTTACATATGGATGCACTGCACCCTTTACTTTAAGCTCGCTGTCGCGTGGTATCTTCATACCCGCCTTCTCAATTCGTTCACTGTCGGCCAGTACCAGACCTGCCATAATTGCGGCTTTGGCTTTTTCACGGCTTTCAAAAAAGCCTTGTTCTACAAGTAATACATCAATGCGTTCCTTCGGAACAGACATGTTAATCTCCCTTTAAGGCAGCTACGCTGCTCTTGTCATACTTTTTTATAAATTTCACCGTTGTCGCAAGCTCCCCTATACCGATTGTCCCATGCCATACACTGGCTCGGAAGCCCATTTGCGAAGCTTAAGGCACACAGCTTCAACGGTAAGGCCCGCTTCTGCGCGTTGCTCCTTGATCGAGCCATGCTCCACAAACATGTCGGGAATCCCCATCAAACGCACCTGTGCATTTTGCATTTCTTCTTTGGCGTAAAATTCCAGCACAGCGCTACCCAAGCTTCCCGCTTCAGAAGCTTCTTCCAAAACGATCAGCTTCGTATGCTGGCGGGCCAGCTCACGAAGCATATCCTCATCCACAGGCTTAAGGAAACGCGCATTGACGACGCCCACCTGCAAGCCTTCGCGTTTCATTGCCTCCGCAGCCTCTGTCGCCACCTGGAGCATCGGGCCTGAAGCGATTACAGCGTAGCCCTCACCCTTGCGGAGAAACTCCCAACTGCCGATGGGTATAGCTTTCAGTTCTGTGTCCAACGGCACACCAACCCCATTAACACGAGGATAACGATAAGCAATCGGACCATCGTCGTAATCAAGCGCTGTTTTCATCATATGGCGCAGCTCGTTTTCATCCTTAGGCATCATAAGCACCAGATTGGGGATATGACGTAAAAATGCTACGTCGAACACGCCATGGTGTGTTTCTCCGTCAGCCCCGACAAAACCGGCACGGTCAATCGCAAACATCACATTCGCATTATGACGGCAAATGTCATGTACAATTTGATCATAAGCACGCTGCATAAAAGTGGAGTATACCGCAAATACCGGCTTCATCCCCTCCATTGCCAACGCAGCACACATAGTAGCCGCATGCTGCTCTGCAATGCCCACATCAATCATCCGTGTAGGGAATTCCTTGCTAAACGGCACCAGTCCCGAACCACCAGGCATAGCAGGCGTAACCGCTATAATACGTTCGTCCTGTTCAGCCAGCTCAATCAGCGTCCGTCCGAAAATTTCCGTATACATGGGGTTGCCCACAGCCTTGAGTACCTGACCGGATTCCATTTTGTACGGACTGATTCCGTGCCATTTGTGTGAATCTGCCTCCGCAGGCTTGTAACCCTTGCCCTTAGTGGTTACGACATGCACCAACACAGGGCCGTTGACGTTATCAGCCTGCTTGAAGGTTTCGATCAGCTTCGGCAAATCATGTCCGTCGACCGGACCGAGATACGTAAGCCCCAGTTCCTCAAACAGCACACCCGGAACCATCATATATTTAAGACTGTCCTTAACACGGCCAGCCGATTTGGCAAGTTTACCGCCGATAGCAGGTATTTTTTTCAGCAAAACTTCCAGCTCATCCTTTGCTCGCAAATAATGACGGTCCGAGCGGATTTTGCTCAAATAATTATGCATGGCCCCAACATTCGGCGCTATCGACATTTCGTTGTCATTCAGAATGACCATCAAATTTTTACGTTCATGACCAATATGGTTCAACGCTTCAAAAGCCATGCCACCAGTTAATGCTCCATCTCCGATCAACGCAATAACTTTATTGTCCTCGCCCTTCAAATCTCGTGCCAAAACCATCCCCATCGCGGCTGACAGAGATGTGCTGCTATGACCAGCTTCCCAGACATCATGCTCGCTTTCACTTCTTTTTACAAATCCACAAAGTCCATCACGCTGACGAAGAGTATCAAACCGATCCATTCGCCCTGTCAATATTTTGTGTACGTAGGCCTGATGCCCAACGTCATAAATCATCTTGTCCTTCGGGCTGTTATAGCAGTAATGCAGGGCGATTGTGAGCTCAACCACTCCCAGATTCGATGCCAGATGCCCCCCAGTCACGGACAGCTTCTCAATCAAAAAGCTCCTGATTTCCTCGGCTAGAGAAGCCAACTCCTCAACCGACAGTGATTTCAGATCGCCTGGTTGCTTTATGTGTGGAAGCAGCACGCATATCTCCCCGCTTTCCTTCAAGTTTGTGTGTAAAGTTAACAAATATTATATCACACTTTGTGACCTTGCTTAAACACTAGACAAGCCAATGATGATTAACCGTACTAATGATCACGCTTCATCAGGTAGTCCGCAATCTCCAGCAAACGCGACGAATCCGGTATACCGCCTTCTTTTAACGCTTTTTTGGCAGATGCCGTGAGTTTCTCTACTTGTAGCTGTGATGCCTCCATACCGATAAAAAACGGATAAGTTACCTTTTCCTGTGCAACATCACTTTGCGTTTTTTTACCCATTTTGCTCTCATCGCCTATAAGATCCAGTATATCGTCCTGAATTTGAAAAGCCAGACCCAGGTCTCGTCCAAATTGGCGTAGCGCTTCTAATTGATTCTTGTCCGCTCCGCCGATCCGTCCACCTGCCAAGAGGGAGAAAATGATCAAATCTGCGGTTTTGTGGAGATGGATGTATTCCAGTTCCTCGATACCTGTCATCCCCTGCTCGCCGGACATATCCGCGATCTGACCACCTACCATACCCCGTGCCCCGCTCATTTCGGACAGTTCCTCCACGATGGACAATAGCGCATCGGAGGAAACCCCGTGACGCCGACCTGCTTGTACGACGCTATGAAAGGCATGGGTCAGCAATGCATCTCCCGCTAGGATAGCAACCGCTTCTCCATATACCTTATGATTCGTCAGTTTGCCCCGGCGATAATCATCATCATCCATGGCTGGTAAATCGTCGTGAATCAGGGAGTACGTATGTACCATTTCTACCGCACATGCTACGGGTAACGCGGCCTCCCGGCTTCCGCCGAATGCTTCGGCAGATGCGATCACAAGCAGAGGCCGCAGGCGTTTTCCACCTGCGGTGAGTGAATAATTCATGGATTCACGGAGAACGGTGGGGATACTCCAATGAGCTGGGAATTGCTCGGTCAATGCAGACGAAACCGCGTCCACCGTCGCGGTCAAATATTCCTTGAACGACGATCTATTCAACGCCTTCACCACCGTTTTCATCTAACCCGCCGCCAAAAGGCTTCTTGCGCAAATCTCCATCCTCTTCCACAATCATTTCAATTTTACGTTCAACTTGCTCCAGCTTCTGACTGCAAAGCTGAGACAGCTTCATACCACGCTGGAACAGATCAATGGCTTGCTCCAGAGGAACGTCCCCGTGCTCCAGTTGTCCGACAATTTCTTCAAGAGCGGCCATGGCCGCTTCAAAATTCAATTCCGTTTCATTCGCCACCATGCTTCGCGTCCTCCTTCAATCCCCATACTTGGCAGTCCAACTGCCCGTCACTCACTTTAATTTTAATAGAATCTCCCGGCTGTACGTCTTTTAGCGACTTGATCAATCGTTTCTCCTGCTCATCATACACAAGGCTGTAGCCTCGCGACATGACCTTGAGCGGGCTAAGCGCATCCAGCTGACGAATACCCGCGTGCAGCTGCTGCCGTCCCGTCTTGGTAATAGCACGCATTGCAGACTCCAGCTGACGCTGTGCCGCATCTGTCTGCTTGCGGGCCGACCAGATTTGTTCGCGCGGGTTAAACCGCTCCAGCACCTGACGCATACGCGCGTTTTTCTCAGCGTTCAAACGCGAACGGTTACCTGCTGCACGGATGAGCCGCTGATGCAGCATATCCATCCGCTCTGCATGCTGTAGCATATAGCGGCGCGGGTGCAACAGCACCGGGGAGCGCCGAAGCCGGGTCAACCGTTCACGGCTGGTTTCCAGCCGCTGTCGGAGTGCGTTACGTAATCGCTGTTCCCTCTGGAGCAGCTGATCCCGCAACTCCTGCTGATGAGGCACAGCCAGCTCGGCGGCTGCGGTCGGCGTAGCCGCACGCAAATCGGCCACAAAATCGGCAATCGTAAAATCCGTTTCATGACCGACGGCCGAAATGACCGGAATCCCCGATGCAAAAATGGCACGCGCAACCGATTCCTCGTTAAACGCCCATAGCTCCTCCAAAGAGCCACCTCCCCGCCCGACGATCATCACCTGAACCTCCTGCATAAGGTTCATGGCTTCAATAGCCTTAACAATAGAGGGAGCAGCGCCTTTTCCCTGCACAAGCACAGGATATAACACAATTCCTGCCTGCGGATATCTCCGTTGAAGCGTCGTGATGATATCGCGTACGGCAGCTCCGGTTGGCGAAGTAATGACACCGATTGTCGTAGGGTGAGCAGGCAGATTGCGCTTGCGAGCGCTGTCGAACAGCCCTTCAACATCCAGCTTTTGCTTGAGCTGCTCATATGCAAGGTAGAGACTTCCGACACCATCAGGCTGCATCTGGATTGCATAAAATTGATATTGTCCATCCCGTTCGTACACAGATACGTTTCCCCGGGCAATAACACACGTACCTTCCTTTGGCACGAAGGGAAGCCGCTGATTATGAGTTGCAAACATAATCGAACGGATGCGGCTGCCCTCATCCTTGAGTGTAAAGTACATGTGACCACTCGAATGATGCGTAAAATTAGAAATTTCCCCGCGTATCCATACGTCGGACAGCACCTGATCCGATTCCAGCTTCATCCGGATATAGCGATTCAGGTCCTTAATGGAGTAAATACGCTGTTCAGCCACAGGCAACCGCCCTTATGCCAGACCGTGCGACCGCTTGGCCGCTACGAGCGTATTTTGCATCAGCATGGTAATCGTCATTGGACCTACACCGCCGGGAACAGGGGTAATCGGACCACATACTTGCTTCACGCTCTCAAAATCAACGTCACCCGCCAGTTTTCCGCTCTCCAGACGATTCATGCCTACATCAATGACTACCGCTCCAGGCTTCACGAACGAAGCATCAATAAAGTTGGCTTTTCCGATGGCAACCACCAAAATATCCGCTTGCCGACTCAGCTCGGCGATATTCGCCGTACGAGAGTGACACATGGTCACCGTAGCATTTTCGCGCTGCAACAGCAGCGATACCGGCTTGCCCACGATATTACTGCGACCAATAACCACCGCATGCTTACCCGCAATTTCTACCCCCGCACGCTTGATCAGCTCAATGACACCAGCAGGAGTACAAGGCAGGAGACTATCATCACCGATGACCAGATTCCCCACGTTCACCGGATGGAATCCATCCACATCCTTCTCGACTGCAATGGCGTCAATGACTGCTTTTTCATGAATGTGCTTTGGCAACGGAAGCTGTACCAGAATCCCATGAATATTACTTTGGAGATTCAGCTTGTCCATCAGCTCCAGCAATGCTTCCTGTGAAGTATCCACTGCCAGCCGATGTACCTCGGAATAATAACCGAGATCATGACATGCCTTTTCCTTGTTTCTAACATACACCTGAGAAGCAGGATCTTCACCTACCAGTACGACAGCCAGTCCAGGCTGAAAGTTGTGCTCCTTCAGACGGACGACCTCCTGCTGAATGCTTGCGCGAATATCCTTAGAGATTTGTTTGCCATCAATGATCGGTGCTGACATATTAACCACTCTCCAACCTGAGTAAAATAATCTCAACTTAAAACTGTGCTTTTAGTTGCTCCAACTCTTGTATAATCCGTCCCAGAACACCGTTGACAAATTTACCTGACTCCTCGGTGCCAAAATGCTTGGACAATTCAATCGCTTCATTAACTGCAACTTTAGCTGGAACATCCTCACGGAAAATCATTTCATATGCTGCCAGTCTCAAAATTTGGCGATCCACGCGTGAAAGTCTGCTGATCTGCCAGCCTTTAAGATAATCCACGAGAAGTTTGTCAATCGCTTCCTTGTGTTCCCAGGTACCCCTCACATGCTCCAATACGTAAGCCCTTAACACTGCTGCATTTTTGATGACTACTTCCGCTTCGTTATCCTCTGCTGCTTCCTGGAGCAACATATCTATTGCTGCTGCTGCATCCACTTCGTTCATTTCCATTTGGTACATGCTTTGTACCGCTATTTCCCTCGCCAGACGTCTTTTCATGCCCTGCCTCCTACGCTTGCCTGTATCTTTTTTCATTTTAACCAATTCCACAAAAAAACCTGTGAACGCATCCTCCAAAACGTTGGGCGCAAAGAAGCTACAGCTCTATTTTGGAGAAAGCGTATCACAGGGTTCATTTAAAAGGACGCCAACGTTGCGACAGCCAGTCGCTCCATTCCTTCCAAGGGAGGAGGGAACCAAGCGCTGCGTCGCTACGTCTTCCTAGCGTATATCCGATGAACACCATCAATGCAAAGAACAACATATTCCAAAAGCCCGCCCACAAATAAATAAACCCGAAAAAAATGCCAGCCGTAATCCCTGTGATCCGGCCCTTGTAACTTCCCCATATTTCTTTCCAGGGCATCAGGGAAAATCACCTCTATTCCACACGACTCTTAAAGCTTGGTGACTGAGAAACATTGGCGATGTACACAGACACATTGGACACAGGAATTCCCGTAATTTCTTCCACATGGTCGTGTACCCCCTTTTGTACCTCGGAGGTTAACACCGGAATAGAACTTTCCCCGTCCACAACCGCCCGAATCGTAATATCAAGTCCCGATTCCAGCACGCGAATACGTGCTTTCAAATCCTGTATCCCACGAAATCTGGAGGCCGCTTTGAGACACAGATTTTCGATGGTATCCACTGAAATCTGAATGTCGCCGTACTCCGTTCGTTGATCTATAGAATGCTGTACCGTTTGGTTTCGGCGAATGGAGATATAGAAAATCCGGAGACTCAAAAGCAGCAGCACTCCTGCAATAATCAGGCTGGTAAACCACACAATCCGCTCATCCTGAATGCTTAAGGCATACGGAATGGCCCCGCTCAGGAGGAGGATGGCGAGAATGGAAATAATTCCGATACTTAAGCTGTACAAGAACAGCAGAAGTCTGTCCATAACTTTAGCCACGAAACGCACAGCCTCCTTAAATTAGAGTAAACCCTCGACCCTTACGGGTCGGGGGTTTGTACAAAGTATCGCTCTATTTAACCCGTCCGGCGCCCAGAACTTCCGGCTCTTCTACTTTTTCGGCACTTTTGAATTGAACATCATGAATTTGCACATTCACTTCAACAACGTTAAGACCTGTCATGGTTTCGATGGAACGCTTAACGTTCTGCTGAATAGCAGCAGCCACCTCAGGCAGACGGTTACCATACTCGATGATGACGGAGACGTCTACAGCTGCTTCACGCTGTCCGACTTCCACTTTTACACCTTTGGACAAATTTTTACGGCCCAGCAGTTCGGCAAACCCACCTGCAAATCCGCCACTCATTCCCGCTACACCCGGCACCTCAACGGTTGCCAGTCCGGCAATGACTTCAATAACCTCCGGGGCAATCTGAATCTCCCCAATTTCTGTACGCTCGAATTCGGTTGGCACTGTGCTCATACCTTCAACACCTTTCGGTCAAAATAAGTTTCACTTCAGCTTTGGATTTCAAAGCAGACATGCTCACTTATTATCCATACTATATCATTTGGCGTTCATTATGACAAACTAAGGAAATATACCGATTAAACTTCGTTATCCTCCAAAAATTTAATATCAAAATCGCCCTTGATGAAGGTCGGATGCTCCAACAAACGTTGATGAAAAGAAATGGTTGTCGGTATGCCTTCAATAGCAAATTCGGACAGAGCCCGCTTCATTTTGGCAATCGCTTCCTGACGTGTAGGCGCCCACACAATCAATTTGGCGATCATGGAGTCATAATAAGGAGGAATGCTGTAGCCTGGATATGCTGCGCTGTCTACCCGTACCCCAGGGCCGCCTGGAGGTAGATAAAATCCGATTTTACCCGGTGCAGGCATAAAATTGCGATCAGGGTCCTCGGCGTTAATACGGCACTCCATCGCCCATCCATTGATGGTGACTTCTTCCTGTGTAAAGGAAAGCGGATGCCCCTCAGCGACCAAAATCATTTCCTTAATCAAATCCACACCGGTAATCATCTCCGTTACGGGATGCTCTACCTGAATACGTGTGTTCATTTCCATAAAATAAAATTGATTATCCGGTCCAAGCAAAAATTCCAGCGTTCCCGCACCGGAATATTGTACAGCCAAAGCCGCACGAACGGCTGCCTGACCCATTTCTTCACGCACATCCTGTGAAAGTACAGGACACGGCGCTTCCTCCAGCAGCTTCTGACGACGGCGCTGCACAGAGCAGTCCCGTTCGCCCAGATGCGCAACATTGCCGTGCTTGTCCGCTATGATCTGAATCTCCACGTGCTTCATACCAGTCAAATATTTTTCCAGATACACACCTGCGTTACCGAACGCTTTTTGCGCTTCCTGCTGAGCGGTAGTAATTTGTTGAATAAGATTATCCTCATCCTCGGCGATACGGATACCTTTACCACCGCCACCTGCTGTGGCTTTGATGATTACCGGATAGCCAATATCACGAGCAATGGTAATGGCATCCTGCAAATCCTCCACCAGCCCGTCCGAACCCGGAATGACCGGAACCCCGGCATCCTTCATCGTCTGCTTGGCGACAGCCTTATCCCCCATTTTGTTAATCGCTTCTGGAGAAGGACCAATAAACGTAATATTGCAAGATTCGCAAATTTCAGCGAAGTCGGCGTTTTCAGCCAAAAATCCGTAACCTGGATGAATCGCATCACATTCAGTCAATGTCGCAACGCTCATCAGATTCGTGAAATTCAGGTAGCTGTCCTTCGACAGCGTCGGTCCGATACAGTAAGCCTCATCTGCGAGACGCACATGTAACGAGTCCTTGTCGGCTTCCGAATATACGGCAACCGTCGAAATATTCATTTCGCGGCAAGCGCGAATGATACGAACCGCAATTTCCCCACGATTCGCAATCAATACTTTTTGAAATGTCATGACTTTATCCTCCCTGGGAGCAGCCTGGCTGAACCCTCAAAACAGAGGGTTCAAGCGAGCGTCTTACTCCGGTTTCACAAGGAACAATGGCTGTCCATACTCGACCAACTGTCCGTTTTCGGCCAAAATTTCCACAATTTCGCCCTTCACTTCAGCTTCCAGCTCGTTCATCAGCTTCATCGCCTCAATAATACACACCGTTGTTTTCTCGCCTACTTTACTGCCGATACTCACATACGGAGACGTATCCGGGGATGAAGAACTATAGAAAGTGCCCACCATCGGAGATACGATTTTATGTAGATTGCTTGCATATTCCTTAGTCTCCCCAACAGATGCATGTCCTGCATCGGACTGTGCTTGTGGATTCGGAATAGCAGCTTGTGGTGCCATCGTATAAGTAGGTGCTGCCACAGGTGCATGTACCGTAACGATCTCGCTTTTACCCGGTTTACGGATCAACAGGCGAGTTCCTTCATTTTCAATTTCAAGCTCATGCACAGACGTTTCATCCACCAGCTTGATCAATTCCTTAATCTCGCTTAATTTGAACATCTCAATTAATCACTCCTTCAGCATTTTGCCGGTTGCTGATAACATTGTTGAAACAGCTTTATGTATTATATCACAATCATTAAAAATAGAAAGAGCCCGGAAATGTGCAGAAATCCGGGCTTTTTCTCGAGTTTTGTCTTATTGTGTAACATACTGGACGCTGATCTTGTCCTGCGTTACGTTCAGTTCTTTCATGACCCTATCGACGATCGTTACCGCTTGTTTGGCATCCAGTTTTTCACTCAGAACCACTACCTTGTATTTATCAGCATCTTCCTCACGAACCACCGCATTGGCGAACTGCTGCTGAAGCTCTTCCTCAATTCCGGTGATTTTCGCCTGTTTGTCTTCCAGCACATGCAATTCTTTTTGTGCTTCTGCGGCTTTCTTAGCAGTGCTATCGTTCATTGCAGTCGTCAGCTCATCGTTTTTCTTTTGATTCTCCACATCCCGCTCCAGCAAGTAGTTGTCGATAACCGCAGCGGCCGTTGGCTTCGCGGCTTGTTCGGTTGCCACCTGATCGAGTACCTGCTGGTCCGTTTTCGCGGTGGATGCTGCTTTGTCGTCACTTTTTGCCGCAGGATCCGGCGCGTTAGCAGTAGTATTTTGATCCGATTTAGCAGACTCAGCAGCTTGGGCAGATGCCGTATCTTTATTTTCGCCTGTAGTAGATTCAGTAGCAGGATCCGTTGCCGCAGCCGTGTCCGTCTTCGCGGTAGAGGCAGTCCCTTCACCGGTTACTTCTCCATTGGTCACCACTTCATTCACTTTCAGCTCGTTCAGTTGCTCTTCTGCCTTGCCTGTCGCTTCCTGGGCGGTATCCTGCTTAACCTTACTCACTTGCTCACTGTCCGCCACAGGCGGGTTAGCCGGGCTGGAATCCTCCGTAAACAGATAGTACGCAGACAGCACGACCATTAAACTCAGCATGGACACCAGCCAAACGGTTTGTCTTTTGTTATTCATGTTCCGTCCTCCAATATCATTAAATTAGGATTTCATTTATCCTTGATTATGATTTCAATCTATCCCTGCTTGCGCGGGACAACTGAAATTTTATAGGAAGGCACATTAAGTCCCTTCTGTACGGCATCCACAATCAACTGCTTCACGGTGGGATTTTCTGCTCCCATTGCCACCACCAGCACGCCCCTCACCTGCGGCTTTACTTTTTTTGTAACAATCGGGGTGTGCTGACCTCCTGACGATTCATAGGTGACAATCTCTCCATCGCGTGTATATTGAGTGGTATGTCGCTGACCGCCATTGGCATCCGTCTCATTATTTTCTTCCTGCATATCCTTCACATTACGTTGAACGATGACTTCCTCGGTGGAGTCAACTGTAACCATGACATCGACGGTTCCTACACCAACGATCTGCTCCAGCATCTGCTTCATATTATCTTCGAACACCTTCTCAATTCCGGCAAAGGAACTTTCCTCACCCCCCGTTGTCTGAAGTGCGGGTTCATTTTTCATCACGCCAGGCGGCTCCCGCCCCACATTTTCCGGGTCCACCTTTTTCACATTGACAAACGAGTTAAAAAGCATGATCGCGACCCCGATAAGACCAAGAATAAGCAGCCAGCGAAATGAATTAAACCTTTTGGGCCCGTCTGCCCCCCTGCCCATCCATTGCTCCAGCTTTTTCATCCATTTGCCCATGTCTGCTCACCTCCTGTTACCATTCATGTGTACTGTCCTGCGAAGAAAGCACCTGCACATTTTTGCTGTCGACACCCCATTTTTCGTGCAACAGTCCTGTAATTAAACCGAAAGCTTGCGTATCTGCTGTCTTTTCACCATCAGAGCCTTCTACACGGTTGTTGGTACCCTCTAACGTTCTCTTCTCTTGGTCCGATGCTTTTACTGGAGTTGGCTCTATACGGATATTTACTGCTTTTTCAGCGACAGGCTCTACCATAATCGGCTTGGAGTCCGAATCTGGCGGGACATTCGCGTTTTTCTCCTTACGCCCAGACTGCTGCTCCGCCAGCTTAACCACGACCGACTGAATCCCCGTTCCAGCCTCCAGATCGGACGCTCCCTGCTTCATCTGAGCAAGCGTAACCTGAACCGATTGAATCGCTAACCCGGTACTCTGCTCCAGCTGTCCCTTGATTTCCTTGGCTACCTCTTGACCAGCCCATTGCATGGAGCTTTGCTCCTGCTGCTGCTTCAGCTTGTTGCCTTTTGCCAATATTTCCTCCAATGTCGGTTCGCCCTTGCCCGTCTCTGCCTGACGTTGAAGATCAAACGCGCGCCCCAGAAGCTCAGAGGGACTGGTACTCAGCAAACGCACGACTGGAGAAAGCAGCGTCAGCAGAATAAGCAGGCTGAGTACGAGCTTGACATACCTTTCCATGGAACGGCTTGGCAAGATCATATCTATAAAAGAAGCCAGCAGCACAATCAGTACCAGTTCCTTAAGCCAGCCTCCCAGCCAGGTCACGTCACTCCCCTCCCCCCGTTTGATTTCCGATCCTTCACTCACCTCATCATGACTGTCATATTGCCTGCCGCGAGCATGATCGTAATCGCAAGGAAGGACATTAAACCCACTGCCGCCAGCGCTGCGAAGACATATATCATGCTTTTACCGATTGCGTCCAGGCATTCCACAATAGGCGTATCTCCCAAAGGCTGCATAATCGCTGCTGTGACTTTATAGATCAGGGCCAGCGTTAGAATCTTGAGGGCAGGAAAGGCGCAGAGGAACAGGATAATGATGACTCCCACCAGACCAATGGCATTTTTCACGAGCAACGAAGCCGAAATGACCGTATCTGTCGCATCTGCCAGCGCCTTGCCAACCACCGGAACAAAACTGCCTGTAATATACTTGGCCGTGCGGATCGTTAATCCGTCCGTTACAGACGACGTCAAGCCCTGTACGGAAATGACACCCAGAAAAATGGTCAGCAGCACTCCCAGCACCCCCACTCCGGCGTTACGCAGCAGATCGGCTAACTGGGTCAGCTTGTATTTGCCTGTTAGTGAGTTGACCAGATACAACACCGCCGAGAAGAACAGTAGCGGAAACACCAGCGTATGAATGACCGCCCCAACCGTGTTGATCATAAATATAATGAGCGGGTGGGTGACCGAAACCGTTACGACGTTGCCCATCGAAGCCAGCATGGTAAACAGCAGGGGCAGCATCGCCATCATAAACTGAATCATGCTGTCAATGGCTTCCTTTGCATAACCAATCGCTACACTAAAGCTGTTAATCGCCAGGATGATAATGACCATGTAGACAATGGCATAGGCGACTTTGCTGACCTGATTACTTTCAAATGCACTTTGCAGCGTTTCCAGCACCATACTCATAATGCTGAGCATGACAATGGTGACGAGCAGCTTGGCATTCACCCGAATTTCGTGGATGAAAAAGTCGGCTATGGCGCTCCATACACCTTTAATGCTGAACCCTTCACCGCCCGGAAGCAGCATATCCATGAAGGAGGGCGTTTTTTGATCAGGGAAAAATCCGCCATATTGCTGCATCAGCCCGTCCCAATAATGCTCTACCTCATCTTTGGGCATCTGCTCCGCCTGTTGTCTGATCCATTCATTCGCAGGTGTATCTGCAAACATGACCACAGCCGAGGCACACCAGAGGCATAGCAGCAAAATGGCAACCACTTTGAGATTCGGCATGCCCTCCAGCCTTTTCATGGCATCACCCCCTCAGGCGGGCATCAGCTTCAGAATCGTGTCAATAATTATGCTGATAATCGGGATGGCCAGCACCATGATGAGCACCTTTCCTGTAAGCTCAATTTTGGAAGCAATCCCGTCTTGTCCAGCATCCCGAACCACCTGCGCTCCAAATTCGGCAATATAAGCGATACCGATAATTTTCAGCACGGTTTTAAAATAAATCATATCCATGCCCGAAGACCTTGCCAGACGCTCCAGCACAGCAACCACGGACCCAATCTTGCCAATCAACAGTAAAAAAATGACGATTCCCGCGGCTGTCGCAATCAGAAAAGCAAACATCGGCTTCTGTTCCTTAATGACCAAAATAAGAACTGTGGCAATCAGGGCGAAGCCGACCACCTGAATGATTTCCATGTGTCCACCTACTGAAAAAGAAAGATAGATTTGATCTCTTGCAGAAGGTCATCCAGCATTCGTACCACCATGAATAGCACCACAACAAAGCCAATGACCGTTACCCAGTGGGCCATGTCTTCTTTGCCCATTTGCTTGAGTACGGTATGAATCATGGCGATAATAATGCCAATTCCGGCAATCTGAAAAATAGCGTTCACTTCTAAATTCATTCGAGCACCCCGCTAATAGATCAAAATGACGATCAATGCTCCGATCAGCAGTCCCAGGCTTCTGCTCATGCGCTCGTATCTCACCTGATCCGCCTGCGCCTGCGCTTCCTCATGGGATAGCTGCTGGATGGTTAGCGCAATGTGCTTGATCTGGTCTTCACGGTCGCTGGTTCCGAGACTGTAAGCTAGCTGCCGCATCGCTTCTTTCTCGGCCTGCTGCATACTGGAGCGGCTCCACGAGGCTTCAATCGCTTTATGCAGGCTTTCTCTGGCGGTCAGCGCAAAGGAGGGGTGCATCCAGTGTGAGGCTTGCTTGAACAAGGTTCGCAGCGGTTCCCGCAACGGCTCTCCCGTCTTGGCAAAAGCATCCGGTAGCGGCGATACCCCGTAGGAAACCTCGGTGGTCAGCCTTTGCAGCGCGAGAATCAGCTCTCTGATCTGCCTCGGCCTCAGCGCAAACTGCCTTGCCCGCTGCCAGCCAGCCAGCGTAGCGGCGAGTATAACCAACGTGGCACCCAGCAGCTTAAGCATAGAATATGCCTCCGTTCTGCCCTTCCGCAGACAGTGTCAGCCTGCGCTGTTTGGCATCTGCCAGCCGGAAGGAGACGCCCCGGCTCGTCCGCTCCAGCATGACGTAGAGCTGAAACAGCTCCTGTCCTGTAGTCAATCCGGCAAAAGCAGGCCGGGTCGCCATTTCAGCCACATCACGTCCATGCGCGGAAGCAATGACTGCGATCCCCGCATGAAGCGCTTCACGCACCGCTTCGGCATCCTCAGGTCGGCCGATTTCATCGACGATCAGCACATCTGGCGACATGGAACGAATCATCATCATCATGCCTTCTGCTTTCGGACATCCATCCAATACGTCGGTTCGAGGTCCAACATCAAAACCGGGAATGCCCTTGTGACTGCCGGCAATCTCCGAACGTTCATCTATAATGCCTACCTTGAGCCCGCTTCGACGCCCCCCTTTGCTTTCCATCCCCCCGTAGCTTAGTTGCCGGGCCAAGTCCCTAAGCAGTGTTGTTTTACCATGCTGAGGCGGGGACAAGATGAGGGTATGAAGGATTTTACCGGATTTTCGATCCGCTACATAAGGCAATATGCGATCAGCTATACCGGGAATCGCTCGGGCAATTCTTACATTAAAGCTGCTTATATCCCTCAAATGCTCCACTCGCCCTCTGCTCAGCACCGTTCTCCCCGCCAACCCGATCCGGTGACCCCCGGGAATGGTAATAAACCCTTTGCGAAGCTCCTCCTCCATGGTGTACAGGGAATGATTGCTGATAAAATCCAGCAAACGGTGGGCATCCTCCCGGTCCGGCTTATAGGCTTCCATATGGTTCACAGTCAGCCGACCGGCGGACGTTACAAAATGATGTTCACCATTTGTATTAATTTCCAGCGGCCTTCCTTCCCGGACCCGAATTTCCTCCAGTTGCTTGAATACCGTTTCCGGAAGCTTTCCGAGTATACCGTGCAACGGTTCGGGAAATAACTCCAGCCATTCCATACCGATGCCGCCCCCTCACAGTTGTCCTCTTTCTTTAAGACAAGTCTATGGCCGACTCTCGCTTTTTATGCCGAAAATATATCGAAAACCTAGTCGTTGATTTCAAAGCTCCTATCCGCCTTTAACAAACATATTTCACACCACCTAAAGCTCCTTCATGGAATCTGCAAAAATTAAAAAAGGCACCCCGAAGCCTTGACGGCTAAGGGATACCCTGAAACAAAAACAATAGATTCACAATAAAAGAGGCTGCCCTTCAGCCCATCACTCGCTGAAAAACAACCTCTTAACCTACCGCTATATTCTATGATTATAAAACTATGAATTTAGGAGGCGCAATAATCCATTCAATTACCGACGGTCCTGCGGTCCTCCTACAAATGCTTGCTCCTCAGTATCCAGATTGTACGCTGTATGCAGCGCCTGAATGACCTCATGGAGTTTGCCTGCCTCGATCACACACGATACCTTGATTTCAGATGTGCTTACCATTTTAATGCTCACGCCTTGTTTTGCCAACACAGCAAACATTTGCGCTGCAACGCCTGGATGGCTGACCATGCCTGCACCTACGATGGATACTTTGACGAGGTTTTCTTCAGACGTCACTTCACGGTATGGAAGCTCTGTGCGAATGCCTTCCAACGTCTTCAAGGCTGCTTCGCGATCCGTTAGAGCCACTGTAAAGGAAAAGTCTGCTTTGCCAGCCTCAACACCGCTTTGCACAATAATGTCTACATCAATTTTGGCTCCCGCCAGCGTTCCGAATACTTTCGCCAGTACACCAGGAGTATCGACTACGCCCAAAATACTGATTCTTGCTACATTTTTATCATATGCAATCCCACTGACTACTACGCCCTGCTCCATTACTGCATCCTCCTTTACGACCGTTCCTTCATTATGGTTAAAACTGGACCGCACAATCAGCGGTACCCGGTTATGTTTCGCATATTCTACCGCACGTGGATGCAACACTGCCGCACCCAGATTGGCTAATTCCAGCATTTCATCATAGGAAATTTCTTTCAGCTTGCGGGCAACCTTCACGATCCGTGGATCTGTAGAATATATGCCATCCACATCTGTGTAAATTTCGCAAGCATCTGCCTGGATCGCCGCCGCCAGCGCAACTGCCGTTGTGTCAGAACCACCACGTCCCAGCGTCGTAATATCTCCTTCAGCAGACATCCCCTGGAAACCCGCAACCACGACAATTTTATTGCTGCTTAGTGCATCCAGTACCCGCTGAGGCTGGATGTCGGTAATTCTCGCCCGACCATGCTCGGATTCGGTACGGAAACCAGCCTGCCATCCCGTAAACGATACCGCCTCATGTCCCAACTGCTGAATAGCCATCGACAACAATGCAATCGAAATTTGCTCGCCAGTCGTCATCAGCATATCCAACTCACGTGCAGGCAACTGCTCATTCAGCAATTTGGCCTGGTCGATCAGTTCGTCTGTTGTATCCCCCATCGCAGAAACAACAACTACACATTGATGCCCTTCACTCTGCTTCTCAACAACGCGTTTTGCCACGCGTTTCATGCGCTCCGTATCACCGACGGAACTGCCTCCGAATTTCATGACATACAAAGACAACACATTCACTCCCTCAGACTCAACAGTATGTAACCTTGAGATGGCACAACCGACCTTGAACGTGACATCCTACGGCATAACTTTAGTACAGTATAATACGAAAGTGCTATGCGGAGCCAATGTTTTTTAATAACAGTTGTTCATAACAAATAATCCTCTGTCCTTGACAAGGACAGAGGATATGGAGAAGCAAGACCATTTTATGCGCGGGAAATATATTTACCATCGCGTGTATCAATCAGCAGTACATCATCCTGGTTGATAAACAAAGGAACCTGAACGTTCAGTCCTGTTTCAACTTTAGCATTTTTGGTAGCACCTGTAGCCGTGTTGCCTTTAATACCCGGCTCCGTGTCAATAACCTTCAGCTCTACGCTATTAGGCAGGTTAATCCCGAGAATTTCACCATTATAGCTAATGATGTTTACATTCATGTTTTCTTGCAGGAAGTTAAGTTCCCATTTCAGTTGATCACTGGAAAGGTTGAATTGATCGTATGTTTCGTTGTCCATGAATGTATGCTCGTCTGCGCTCGCATAGAGGTAGGACACACCACGGTTTTCAATTTGCGCGCGGCCAATCGTTTCACCCGCACGGAATGTACGTTCAACCGTGTTGCCGTTACGCAGGTTTTTCAGCTTGGAGCGCACGAATGCCGCACCTTTACCTGGTTTTACGTGTTGGAAGTCCAGCACTGTAAAAATATCTCCGTCTACCTCGACGGTCAAGCCTGTTTTGAAATCATTAACGTTAATCACTAAAATACCCCTCCTACAGGACTGTTATCGTTATTAAACGACTGTAAATTCTTTGCTTGAATGTGTTAATACCTTGATGCCGCTATCTGTAATAACGATATCATCCTCGATCCGCACGCCGCCTAATCCAGGTACATAAATACCTGGTTCGACTGTTACAACCATGCCAGGCTCCAAAATATCATCGCTTGCCTTCGACAGACGCGTGGATTCATGGACTTCCAGACCCAAACCATGACCTGTGCTGTGTCCGAAATTGTCTCCATAGCCATGGCTTGCAATAATATCCCGTGTCAGCGAATCCGCTTCTCGGCCCGTCATGCCCGGCTTAATATGTTCCAACGCGTGAAGCTGCGCCTTGAGCACAATATCGTAGATCTCACGTAGCTGCGGCGACAAATCCCCTTGTGTAGCTACTGTACGTGTCACATCGGAGCAATAGCCATCCAGCAACGCACCGAAATCAAACGTAATCAGTTCGCCCGCTTGTACCAACTTGGAGCTAGCTACACCGTGAGGCAGTGCCGAACGAACCCCGGATGCCACAATCGTGTCAAAGGAGGAAGACGTAGCTCCCTGCTTGCGCATGAAGAATTCCATTTCCAGATCCAGCTCACGCTCGCTGACACCCGGTTTGATGTAAGGCAAAATGTGTGCAAATGTAGCATCTGCCAAATCCGCCGCCCGCTGCATCACTTCCAGTTCTTCCGCATCCTTGTACACCCGTAGCTTTTCTACAATTCCCGATACTGGAATCAATGTAACAGGGGACAAATCTTCACTGTAAGCTTTATGCGTCGCAACAGATACATGATCCTGCTCGAAGCCTGTTTCGCCGATCTGATGGGAGGACAACAGCTCTTTCACCGTTTCCATGACTTGTGCAGCGTGCTGCACCACCGTAAAACCTGCCGCTTGTTCGGCAGCCTGTGTCATATAACGAAAGTCGGTCAGCAGGTAGCTGTGAGATTCCGTAATCAGCACATAACCCGACGAACCTGTGAATCCTGTCAAATATCGGCGGTTGACAGGGCTTGTAATCAATATAGCCCGCAGATCATGCTCGCCCAGCGCCTGCCGCAGCTTTAACACCCGGTCATTCTTCATCTTTCATCCCGCTCCCCTCTGTCAAATAACCAAATGCTATTTTAACACAGGCGATAGCCGCTTGAGAAGTTTTTGTTGTGCTCAGTCCCCAGCTTTCTCAGGCTCGCGCTTTCTCTCGTCCGTATACTCAACAGCAACGGTGTATCCGATAAATAGCCCCCACAGTATAAACACACAAATTTCCGTATATATGGAATCCCAGGTCAAACGATGAAGCGGATTCATCATCCCGAGCTTCGGACCTGTCAACACGAATAAAATAACCCACCAGACCAGACCGTACACGATGCCAGGCAAAGGCCCCTTATATCTACGAAACATCAATGTGTACACCAGCGATACTACAACTGATAATGCCATAAAAAACAGTAGACCCACCAGATGCCCCGCCGTCGTTTTCATGAACGAATGCTTGAAAAAAGGCTCTGCCAAAAATCCCGGTGCGACTACCGTAAAATGCAATGTATAAAACAACCAGCGCAGCAAGCCCCAGAGCAAGCCCGCAAAAAAGCCCAGTTCGAGTGCAAAAGGAATAAGTGGCGTATGTATTTTGCCCGACTGCTGCCTGCCTCTACGGCTGTTATTATTGTTATGGTCGCGTTGATCCTGAGATTCGCGAGTCTGTTCCTGATCATGGCCTGCCTTGGGTATGGAGTAGGCTTCACTCATGTTGATTGATCCCCTTTCAAGATGCCAAACTTTTTCCATGCGAAAAGGATGACTTTTATTGGCGCATAAAGAAGAATGCATTTCCGATGGATTCGTGCATATCCATTTTGCTAGGTAGTATGCTCCGATGGGGATGAGTTTAACACTCAACTAGATATTCCCTTCCAAATTCGATACAATATACAAAAAGCACGTGTAAAGAGAGGTGAGACGGTTGTCACAAGCATCCAAGCCTGTAAGCTACGGTGGTCAGGCAGTCATTGAAGGTGTCATGTTCGGCGGCAAGCGTGTCAATGTCACGGCAGTTCGCCGCAAGACTGGCGAAATCACATATTTGGAAGTACCGCGCAAGGAGCAATCCTGGGTGTTCAAATTTCGCAGAATCCCATTGTTGCGGGGAATTGTAAGCATCATCGACTCCAGTGCCAAGGGTACAAAGCATTTGAACTATTCAGCCGATGCGTATGCTGATGATGAAGTGGACCCGGAAGAACGCGCTGAACAAAAGAAAAAAGAAGAATCCCGCTGGAGCCTAAGTATGATGATCGGCGTAGCTGCGGTCGGCATTTTATCCTTCCTGTTTGGCAAAATTGTGTTGACCCTCGTTCCGGTTATGGTGGAAGATTTCCTGTTCGGAAATTTATTTCACAACCAGATTCTGCATAACCTCGCGGAAGGGGCTATTAAGCTGATTCTGCTATTGGGTTATTTATGGGGCATTTCCCAAACTCCGTTGATCAAACGACTGTTCCAATATCACGGAGCGGAACATAAGGTGATTACCGCATATGAAGCGGGTGAAGAACTAACTCCTGCTAATGTGCAAAAATATAGTCGTCTGCATTACCGTTGCGGTAGCAGCTTTATCATGCTCACGGTGATCATCGGGGTACTCGTATATTCCCTGTTTACGTATGATACTCTGTGGGAGCGTATGGGACAGCGGCTTTTGCTGCTTCCAATCGTGCTGGGGCTTTCCTTTGAATTTCTCAAGCTGACCAATGCCTTGCGGGAGATCCCGGTACTCCGTTATTTGGGATACCCCGGCCTGTGGCTGCAACTACTTACCACCAAAGAACCGACCGATGATCAAGTAGAGGTATCCATTGCTTCATTCAAGCGTATGCTGGAATTGGATGCCGAGTTGGAAAATGTACCTGTAAAGGAGACCTTCAACAGCTCGGTCCTTGATCCTGTGAAAGGATGAGTGAAAGATGAACAGACATGCGGTTATTTTCTGGCTTACCCTTGCCTTGGGCGCATATGGGATTGTGGATATGGTATGGAGAGGAAGCTGGGGCTTTCTTATGAGTTTATTAATTCCTGTCCTTGTTTTTGCAGTTATATTTCTGCTGTACAAATACCTGCCAGGACGACGCACCCGTACTCCCAAGATTAAACCCTCTGCACGCACTATGGCCAAAACAGCCAACACACGCAAGCAGCAGACTACAGGCAAGCGTAAAGCGTATCCTTTTCATGTTATTGAAGGTTCTAAGGGCAAAAACGAAGAAGAACAACCTAAGTATCATTAGTCGATCACACTCTAACATGATACACAAAGGAGCCATCACCGGCGTAATGAAAAATGACCGGGACATGGCTCCTTTTTTAAACTCTTGCTTCCAGTTCCAACTAGCAAGTGATTATTTCATGGCATACATCGTATCCTTCAGTAATTGATACTTGTTATACTGCTGTTGGTAAGAAGCAATGCTCCACTTGTGGAAAAAAGCGTCTCCTGCCTGCACACCAGAATCATAAAGCAAATTGCTTTGCTCAGGAGAAATGTTGAACTGTGCTGTGCGAATGCCCAGCGTCGGGATTTTAATCGTCCGATATCGGTTCTCCTGCTCAATATAACGCTCATCATGCGCTGATAGCATCGTATCAAAAATGGCTTGCAGCATCGTCAATGGACCTCTTATATATGAAACCTTCATTTCAGTTCCCGTTTTGCCCACCATCTGAAAGCCTACTGTTGGAATGGTTTTGGCCTTTCGTACATTTACAGGCTCATCAAAAAGCCATAAAGGCAGATTACTTAACAATGCCCCATCGACAACAAACACAAATTGCTGTGAAAATTTTTTCCCTTTCGTGTGCAAAGGATCAAGTCTCAGCATAACGGGATCGAAAAAATATGGGATGCTTGTGCTCATCCGAATGGCTTTTGCCACCTCCAGTGAAGAGGCGTTCATTCCAAAACGTTTGATATCCTCAGGAAGCACCAGAATGCGTCCGTTCGTTATGTCTGAAGCAATAATGCGTAGCTTGCCTGGAGGCAGATCCGCGAACGTACGCACTCCCTTGGCAAGCAACAGCTCCCGCACCCAATGCTCCAATGCTTCTCCGGAGTACAGCCCTTTTTTAAGAAAAATACGAGCTGCCGGTCCAACCCATTTGATGTTAAACACCGGAGAACGCCGTAACAAGCTGACCAAGGGGGTTTTCTCGATCACGGCTTTCATTTCATCTGCTGAATATCCTGCCGCCAACAAAGCAGCTACAATAGCACCTGATGATGTACCCGCTACGCGGTTGAATACAATTTCATGCTCCTCCGCAGCCTTGACTGCACCCGCCAGCGATATACCCTTAACCCCTCCACCCTGGAACACAGCATTGATCAGCATAGATCAAAAAACCTCCGTTCTCTTGGGAGTAAGCAGTACTACTGCTTATGTATGAGAACGGAGGCTTATTTAGAACCTTATGATCCATTTTACATCATTATTGATAATAATTTTGAAGAAGCTGAATGAGTCCGTACGGATTTTTCCGTAAATGCTGTGCGCTAAAATAAATATCCCCTTTAACCTGATTATAATTCTCGTTCAGCTTGAGTTGCTTAATCAACTCTTCGGCGGATTGCCAACCCTTTTCAGGAGTGCCGATTTTATAGGGGGAATGTCCGATGTACAGCTTAACATCTGAATTTTTGACCTCATTGGACCACCATGCCACAAGCTTGTCATAGCCAGCGGCCGGGAAACCGATACTCCAATATATCTGTGGAGCTACATAATCAATCCAGCCTTTGTTAATCCAGGTACGTACATCGGCAAATGTCGTATCATACGCTGTAACGCCTGCCTTCGTATCTGATCCGGTTAAGTCTTGAGACTTGTTGCGCCACACTCCAAAAGGACTAATACCAAACTGCACTTTGGACTTGCTTGCATGGATGCTTTTGCCCAGATCACGGACAAAGCTGTTCACATTATCTCTCCGCCAGTCGCCCTTGTTAGAAATATTGTTGGCGTTATACGCTTTAAAGGTCGCATCATCATCAAAAGTACCGCTGTATGGATAAAAATAGTCGTCTAAATGAACACCGTCAATATCATATCCATCCACAACCTCCATAATCGCAGCAATGACATGCTGGCGAGCGGCGGGAATACCCGGATTAATGTATAGCTGGCTGCCATTCTTAACGATCCAATCCGGATGTTGGTTAGCGACATGGTTTGCAGCTAAACTACTGGTCGTTACTGTAGAATTGGCGCGGAAAGGGTTAAACCAGGCATGGAACTCCATCCCCCGCTTGTGCGATTCGCTAATCATAAATTTTAAAGGATCAAAGCCTGGATTTTTCCCCTGGGTGTTCGTCAGGTATTTGCTCCATGGCACGAGATTGGACGGATACAGCGCATCCCCGCTGGCCCGGACCTGAACAAAAACCGCATTAATACCCATACCCTGCAAATCATCAAGCATTTTAGTGAATTCCTGCTTTTGCTTCTCGGTGCTGCTTCGGGCGGCAGAAGAAGGCCAATCCCCGTTAATCGTAGAAATCCAAGCCCCGCGCATAGAAGTCGAAGCTTTCACTTGCACGACATTTCCCTGCGAAGAATTGGAGCTTCCCTCATTGGTTGATGTTGACGGAGAAGTAACACTCGCTTGCTCATCATCATTGATTCCCTGTTTCGTATCTACAGTTCCCGGATTGTCAGATGTGGTCGTATTGGAGCTGGAGCCGCCAACGGAGGATGTTGTTCCGCCAGTGGCGGCACTCTCTTTACCACTACTTAACGTAATGACTCGCTCTGAAGCCTGCCAGTCCACTTTTAATCCCAACTCTTCCCCAACAAAACGCAGCGGCACCATGACTCTTCCGCTCGTCATACGCGCAGATGCGTCCAATCGAACTGACTTGCCATTCACCATAGCACTCTGTCCGCCGTTTTCCATAGAAATGTTCTTGTCTTGTGCTGTAATGGTTACCGTACCGGACGATGCTGACCAGTTGACCTGAGCGCCTAATCCCTCACTGATCACCCGCAAGGGTACCATCGTTACGTTGGCTCCCTGTACAATGTACGGCGACGCATCACTTTGCAGTGGTTGCCCATCCAATATAATTTCAATCTCTACGTTTGGAGCCGCTTGCGCTCCTTGCACAACTACCGTCTGCACCGCCAACAGTAAACCCGCAGCCAGTGCCCATGTTTTCTTCCAATTCATATGATTACAATCCTCCGCTAACCCGTTAATTTTTAACCCCTGTCTTGTCCTGCTATATAATGGATAGACGCTAATACCCGGGTATTTGTTGCGGTAGGGACAAATAAAAAAAGCATCTGTCCTTACGGACGATGTCTGTCAGGAATCACCACTCAATTCCTTGTGTATATCGTGAAGCTGGCGCAAACGATCTTCATCCCGGCGGAAATATTCGACCAATGTCTCAATGCGGGTGATGGAATCCCAGCTTAAATGGTGCTCAATACCTTCCACATCTTTATAGATCAGGTCCTTGTCGACCCCAATCATATCCAGAAATTGCTCTAGTAACTGGTGGCGATCAACCAGCCGTTTGCCGACCTTTTTCCCTTTGGGTGTTAAAATTAACCCCCGATATTTCTCATATACGAGATAGTCGTCCTTATCCAGCTTCTGGATCATCTTGGTAACGGACGAAGGATGGACCTCCAGACCCTCTGCGATATCCGAGACACGGGCGTATCCCTTCTCATCAATCAGCTGGTAAATGCGCTCCAAATAATCTTCCATGCTTGGCGTTGGCACTTGTTTCCCTCTTTTCTATTATTGAACGGGCGCTTACCGCCTTCATTTCCTGCGTTGAACCTACATATATAATGATACATGTTATCATTGCCTATTGGCAAGTCTCATCCATCTGCTCACAGCTATTGCCACGATTTGTTCAATTTAAGCAGGGCACACTAATAGCGTCCCTGTATCATTCTCCTATGGCATGAGTTAGAGTTGGACACCCGAGCTACTACTGGATATTTATTCCTGAAAGGAGCGTTACCCATGTCCACGCTTGAGCGTACTCTTGTCAAAACCAAAGGAACCAAACCATTCGTGCCTGATCTGGTATTTTTCGAGCCGGACGCACTGAATTTTCCCAAGGGTCAGCGTATTATGGATTGGGTCAAAGTCAAAGACATTCCGTATCGTATGACCACATCTCATAACCGAATTACCAATTTACCGGGCGAAACCGAAGTTGAAAAGTATAGAATGGCGAAAAAAACGCTGGTCGTCGGTATTCGCAAAACGCTAACCTTCGACCAGTCCAAGCCCTCTGCTGAATATGCCATTCCCATTTCGACCGGATGTATGGGACACTGCCACTATTGTTATTTGCAAACGACATTAGGGGCAAAGCCGTATATACGCGTCTATGTCAATACCGATGATATCTTATCGGCAGCTAAAGGCTACATCGAGGAACGTGCGCCCGAAATTACTCGTTTTGAAGCAGCCTGTACCTCAGACCCTGTTGGTTTGGAGCATATCACCGAATCGCTCGGAGAATTGATTCGTTTTATGGCAGATGAAGAATTTGGTCGCCTGCGTTTTGTTACCAAATATCATCATGTCGATCCACTGCTGGATATTCAGCATAATGGCCATACACGCATTCGTTTTAGCATTAATTCCGATTATGTGATTAAACAGTTCGAGCCTGCGACTTCACGCTTCGAGGAACGTATTGAAGCAGCAGGTAAAATCGCCCGAGCCGGTTATCCGCTAGGCTTTATTATCGCCCCGATCATCTGGTATGACGGCTGGGAAGAAGGATATGGCGAGCTGCTGCGCAAACTGGGGGAAACCTTGCCTCATGATGCCACAAAAGATCTGACGTTCGAATTGATTCAGCACCGTTTTACCAAAACGTCCAAGGCTGTAATCGAGAAGCGTTATCCCAAAACCAAGCTGGAAATGGACATGGAGAAACGCAAGAAAAAATGGGGCCGCTGGGGACAAAATAAATACGTTTACCCTGATGAACAGCAAAACGCCCTGCGAGAATTTATCACCGAGCGCATTTTTGAACATTTTCCATTAAGTCGTATTGAGTATTTCACATAACCAGCATCCAATCCGGGGTAATCCGTTGTAAAAACAATGTTACATCTGTCATATGATCGGTTACCAGCAAAATACCAGTAATAACAAGCAGTATACCGCCTGTTTTGACGATAATTGACGTATAACGCGAGGATAGACGAACAGAGCCAGTCAGTAAAGCCAATGCAAAAAATGGAATCGCAAAGCCAAGCGCGTAGCCTGTGACCAGCTTGAACCAGGTATGATGCTCTACTGCCGCTAAAGCGATAATAGCTGTCAGCATGGGACCGATACAGGGAGACCAGCCTGCCGCAAATCCGATTCCGATCACAAAGGAACCGGCGTAACCGGCAGGCTTCCATGTCCAGCGAAGCTTATGCTCCCGCATTAAAATCAAAGGCCGTATCACACCAAGAGATAACAGCCCCATCATCAAGATCAGTATCCCCGCAACCACTCTTAGCGTATCCCCATAATTGCCAAACCATTCTCCCAGCAACCCTACGCTTGCACCCAAGGAATAAAACACAACGGAAAAGCCCAGTACAAAAGCAAGGGTATGTCCCATCGTACGGTAACGCACCTCAGACTTATGCCTTCCTTCGGCCAGTTCACGTGCCGACATACCCGTCATATAAGATAAATAAGAGGGGTACAGTGGCAAACAGCAAGGTGAGAAAAAAGAAACCAGTCCTGCTATGATCGCCAACCCGGCGTTAACATCCGTCATCATCATTTCCTCCCGCCAGTCTTAAGTAAACGTGAGCAAAACAAGCTCTATTACTAAAACATACGTGAGGAAGCAGCCAAATATGTTGCAACCCAAAAAGCGTATGCCCTGGCATGAAAGCCGAAGGACATACGTTTTATTACAACCTTTATTTATTTTACAATCGCGCCGTTAGGCATGCTTTCCGGTACTGTAGCCAGCGTAAGCTGATCTCCGTGTGATGCTGCCAAAATCATCCCTTGTGATAGCTCCCCTCGCAGTTTCACAGGCTTAAGATTCGTCACACAAATCACCTTGCGTCCAACCATATCCTCGGGCGTATAAAACTTGGCAATGCCCGATACGACCTGTCGCTGCTCATAACCAAGATCAAGTTGGAGCTTCAACAGCTTATCGGCCTTCTTCACAGGCTCACAGGAGATAACCTGAGCGACGCGCAGTTCTACCTTGGTAAAGTCCTCAATACCAATCTCTTCCTTCGCCTCTGGGGCTTCCTGGCCCGCCTCAGTCGCATTCTGCGGTTGAGGCTGCGCAGTAGCTTCCTCTGGCTTCTTGCCCCCCGTCATCGCTTCCACGATGAAAGCAACCTCCGGCTCTGAATCCAGACGTGGGAAGATAGGATTGCCTTTGATCAGTTGCGTTCCTTCTGGAATACGACCAAATTGCTTACCGCTATCCCATGTCGTCAATTCGCCTTCCTTGATACCCAGCTGTTCCCAAATTTTATACGGAGCGCGGGTCAAGAACGGTTGGAGCAAAATGGACGCGATGCGCAAGCTTTCTACCAAATGCACCATAACAGATGCCAGCTCACGACGTTTGTCCTCATCCTTGGCCAGGTTCCATGGTTGTGTTTCGTCAATATACTTGTTGCTGCGGCTAATAAATTGACTGATCGCCGTTAGAGCCACGGAAAACTCCATGTTTTCCATCGCTTCTTCTACTTTACTGTAAGTCGCTGTTGCCATTTCCTCCAAAGCCCCGTCGAATGCTGTTACATTCGCTTCATAAGCCGGAACCTTGCCTTCAAAATATTTGTCTACCATCGCTACGGTACGGTTCAACAAATTGCCGAGATCATTCGCCAAATCAGAATTGACCCGATCAACGAAGCTTTCCGGGGTAAAGGTTCCATCCGCGCCGAAAGGCACCTCGCGCAGCAAGTAATACCGAAGTTGATCCAGACCATAGCGGTCAATCAGCGTTACAGGGTCAACGACGTTACCTTTGGACTTGGACATTTTACCGTCCTTCATGAGCAGCCAGCCGTGTGCAAATACTTTCTTAGGCAACGGGAGATCCAGCGCCATCAGCATGATCGGCCAATATATCGTATGGAACCGTACAATTTCCTTTCCAACGATATGCACATTGGCAGGCCAAAATTTATCGTACAGCTCGGTATTGGAGGAACCATAGCCCAGGGATGTAATATAGTTGGAGAGCGCATCAATCCACACGTATACGACATGCTTCGGATCTCCCTTCACCTTAACTCCCCAGTCAAAGGTTGTACGGGATACTGCCAAATCCTCCAAACCCGGCTTGATAAAATTGTTAATCATCTCTTTTTTACGGGACTCCGGCTGGATAAACTGCGGGTTCTCCTCATAAAATTTCAGCAAACGATCAGCATACTTGCTCATACGGAAAAAGTAACACTCTTCCTTGACCAATTCTACAGGATGCCCACTGTCCGGGCTTTTACCTCCAGCCACATTGCCTCCTGCATCCTTCACCACGTCAACCAATTGAGTTTCCGTGTAATAAGTTTCGTCAGGAATGCTGTACCAGCCTTCGTATTCGCCCTTGTAAATGTCTCCTTGCTTAAGCAAACGATCAAAAATTTCCTGCACAACGTTCTTGTGACGTTCTTCCGTTGTGCGAATAAAATCGTCATTGGATATGTCGAGCTTCCGCCATAAATCCTGAATCCCTGCCACAATATCATCAACGAAATGTTGTGGTGTTTTGCCAGCCGCACTCGCCTTCTGCTCAATCTTCTGACCATGCTCATCCGTTCCTGTCAAATAGCGCACATCGTAGCCACGTAACCGCTTGTAGCGAGCCATTGCATCTCCGGCTACCGTAGTGTAAGCATGACCGATATGTAGCTTGTCGCTTGGATAATAAATCGGTGTCGTAATGTAAAATGTTTTCTCATTGGACATGTGTATTGCCTCCTGTTTTGTTCACGGCAGCAAAATAAGGCATGCTCCCTTGAATTTGGTACTCCAATTCATGTTTTTCACACCAATTGGGCACAAAAAAGACCCCCGCCCCTATGGGACGAGAGTCACCTCACGCGTTACCACCCAAATTTCCCGTATCCTCGCAGACTACAGGCTTCACCAGTCACTTCGACCGCCCATTAACGCTGGATCACGCCTTTCCCTTACGGTCGCCCCCTATAAACCATTGAACTGGTGACAAACTCGCTCGAAAAAGGTTCCTCCAGGACCATATTCAGGCTTCGTTCCAGACCGGTTTGCAGCTAACCCCGGCTCTCTGTACTGGACGTCAGACCCTACTCATCCCTTCGCAGGAAAACATTATAATCCAAAATATAACCAAACCCGCATAGCTATGTCAAGTCAATCCCTTCCCGGTACGGTCAGCAAAACGATCTTTATCGGATCTATTCGCCCTCTTTTTAGCAGGAGGCACCAGATCTACACCGCCTGGATGAAAGGGATGGCACTTTGCTATACGTTTGGCGGCCAGCCAGGAGCCCTTGAACGCACCATGCACCTCCACCGCCTCCAACGCGTACTGGGAACACGTCGGATAGAAGCGGCAGGTCGGTGGCTTTAATGGTGAAATATAGGATCGGTATAACTTAATCGGAGCTTGAACCACTCTGCGTGTGGTAATCTTCATTTCAGTAGCCTCCGTGGCTGTGAGTGTGACCGCTCGCCTGTTTGTATCCCCCATTAGAATTAGCTTTTGCTTGCCCGTTCTTCTTCTGGCATTCCTTGCAATAACCGAAAATCTCAAACTTGTGTTCAACGATTTGGAACTGATCTGTCGTATCTGTCATCTGCATCGGGCAGAAAGAGATCGGTAAAGTTTTCTGACAGCTCAGGCAAATCATATGATGGTGGTGGTGATGCTCATTGCAGCTCACCTTGAACTTCATCCCATCCTCAAAAGATACCTGCTCCAGCACACCCAATTCCTGCATCACACGCAAATTACGGTAAACGGTGTCAAAACTGAGTCCGCTGTATTTTTTACCCATATATTCATAAACGTCTTTTGGGGACAGATACCCTTCATTCTCGGAAAATAACGTGGCCAGCGTCTTGCGCTGATCCGTAATACGCAGCCCCTGAGCGGACATTGTTGCGATAATCTCATCCTTTGTCAGCATGCGTTTCACCCTCCCCTGTCTGTAGTTTCAGGTTATCTGATGCAGGCTTAGGCTTGCATCTACTTATTATACCACGATTAAAGCCAAAGTTATAAGAGATATTCGCACTCTTGATAAAGAAAAAGACGTTCTCCTGTGCTGAAACCGAATCCACAGCAGGAGAACGTCTTTATTCTGTAAGTGATCTGACTTTAAACGGTGAATGATGAGACCCTTCGGTCTAAACCGATAAACAAAACCGGATGTTCATATTAATTTTTAATAGCTGGTAATGGCATAACTACCACGGAAACTGGCAAGTTACTGCCCGCAGCCGCAGTGAAATACATCTCTACACTCTCCTCGATATGACCTGTACGATACAGTACACTCATCTCATTCGGAGCCCACACGGAGCCGTTCGTCGGGATACCCACGACCTGATTATTTACCATAGCATAGCCAGAGTATTCACCACCACGCGGGTTAAATGTAATCAGGGAATACGGCGCTACGCGATCCAGTTTAACCTTATACACAACACCAAAATTACCCGCATTGGAGGAAGAAGAACCGTCCAGACCGTCTGAACCAAGCAGGTTCGGGTCTACTTTATTGTCGCCAAGAACGATACGCTGAGTTGTTTTACCAACCTCCTCCGTATATTCAAGCGTAATATCCGAATTCGCATACGTTCCACGGTTATGAATTCCGTCCTTAGGCAGTTTTGCCAGAGTAGGCATTGCAATTAATGGATCTGCATTTGCATCTAACACAACAACTGTGTATTGAATAGGTTGATCCGTATACAAGTCAGATAAGAGAGAAATGACCTGTTTTTGCTTAATTTTTTGTGCATTTAAATCCTGTAAAATAATGCGGCTTTCGCCTGGATTCAGAACTGTGCTGGAACGTTTGCTTCCATCCTGCATGGATTGAAAGTACCGCTGAATCGAAATCTTACCCGCAGCTGTCGCAAACTCAGATGGGCCGGCGAAACCGGAATTTTCGACGTTCAGATTGGCAGCAGTAATATTATTGTTGGTTGCGATAACGTACATTTTTACATCTCTGCCCGTTTCATTCACATGATGGACGAGTATACGTGTGCTGCCTGATCCCATTTCCTGATACACAATTCCATCCTGGAATACACGTTCTGGGCTGTTAGCACGGATCAGAAGGCGTGGTGCAGATGTACTGGTTACCGGAATGGTAGCCATGGTAGGCACCTGACTACCGTCTACACTGTATTTATCACCAAAAGGTGTAAAGATTTTGTTGAAATCATCTTCGTTGTATAGCAGCTCATTCGTAATCTTAATCGTTTGACTTACAGTACCTGTTGCACCATGCTTGTCAGTCACGGTCAGCGTTATGGTCACATCACCCGGCTCGAAAAACGCCAGCTTCTTATTCACCCAGTCACGCTTGGTGATGGCATTTTCATCGTCCGTACTCAAGTCGGTAATGGTAATTTTTTCACCCATTTTGTATTCTTTTTTATCAGTCGTAAACAGAGCGACCGGCGGTTGGTTGGGCGGTCTTACTGTGATGGTCACGGAGTATGGATCACTCCAGTTCCCTGCGGAGTCAAGAACAGAATAGGTAACTGCATATGTACCTGGCTCTTGAAATACGTCCTGCTTGCCTTCCCAACGTTGATTCACAATAGGAAGACCTGTAGGAGAAGATTCCTTCGTCAAATACGTAACTTGGGTTTCGCCCGCATAGATTTCTTTTTGCTGAACCGTGAAGGAAGCTTTTGGCTTTTGATTCAAATCCATAATAACCTGTTTTGTTGTATTATTTACAGTATAAGGAATATTCAAGGCCTGTGTAATAGAAGTCAACGGCACCATAAATACGTTCTTTTGCTGGAATGCCGGTCCCTTCATTTGTCGAGCCTCACCGTTAACCGTATAAATTTTGCTGTCAGTCTTGAAGCGTAGCACGTCTGTACCTTGGGTGATAACGGTTTCCTTGGTAGCAGTGTCATAACTAAACTGTAATCCGACGCGGCTGACAAGCGAACGGATTGCTACATAAGAAACACCGTCCTTGACTGTCATCGGCTGAGTCGCCGTGTACACCTGTCCGTTTTGTTCCATTTTTGCGCTGTTCAAATACAAAATCAGTTGATTTGCACTCATGGATGTTGGAGAACCACCAGGGTTGGTGAGCGTTCCGTCCCCACCGTATACATCATTGGATACGTTCGATCCGTTGGTTGTATCCGTCGGCAAACCGGACAATGGATCATTGGATACGCCTGTGTTAACAGGTGTCACCATGTCATTTTGTGTTCCAGTGCTATCTTGTCCCCCGATGCTATTATCAACGCCGGAATTTGTGACATTGGCCTGAGCCTGCTGTCCGCTAACCGAATCGGTGGATTGAACAGTGGATACTGCTTCTGCTCCTACAGGGGCTACTGCAGCCACCTGAGCTACCGCAAGCGCGGTGAGCATGGTCCATTTCTTGAAATTCATTGTCTGTCTCCTTCTATTACCAAATTATTATCATCCCCGTAAAAAGTCATACTATTAGACGCGGATGTTGCCCAAAAGTTGCTGGGAATTTTGCTGAACATAAAAAAAAGGGATCTTTCTCCTGTGGCTGCAAGAAATACTACAATAAAAAAAACGCCGCCCCATCTGACCTGATGGGGCGGCGGCTTCATAAACAGAAAGTATTTTAACAGTCATTCAACATTATTGCAGACGGACGGCGACATGTATCCCTGCAGTCTCCAACCGGCCCTCTTCAATGAGACGATAAGCCCGTTGAACCTCTTCATCTGTAGGGGACGGAACCCCTTCCAGCGGATACACCTTGCCGAGCATTTCCCACTTGTATACACCCATTTGATGGTAGGGTAAAATTTCGAACTTTTCGACTCCGTTCAACGTTCCGATAAACCGTCCCAAATTCAGCAGATCCTGCTCATCATCATGAATACCCGGTACAAACACGTGTCTAATCCACATCTTGCGTCCTTGTTCAGACAACCAGCGTGCCGTACTTAACATACGGTCATTGGACTTGCCTGTAAGCTTAATATGCTTGTCGTTGTCAATATGCTTAATATCCAGCAACACCAAGTCCGTTACGTCCAGCAGTTCTTGGATACGGCCTGCGTCATTAAAACCGTTACTGTCCAGCGTCGTGTGCAAATTCCAGCGTTGCTTCACTTCTTTGAACAGCTCTGCTACAAAATGAGCTTGCAGTGTCGGTTCTCCACCGGATACGGTCAATCCGCCTCCCGAAGAACGGTAGTAGGCTAAATATGGCTCAATTTCAGCCAATACCTCCTTCAGTGTCATTGGATTGCCTTCATTTAAAGCCCAAGTATCCGGGTTATGGCAATATTGACATTTTAACAAGCATCCTTGCATAAAAAGCACGAAGCGGATGCCGGGACCATCGACGGTCCCGAAGGTTTCCAATGAGTGTATGTGACCTTTCAGCATGTTGCATCTTCCTTCCCGCATCCGCTATGCGTGCGTCATTGTAATATATAATACGTAAAGCTTTGTTACATTGTACCGTGGAAGGTACGGTTAATAACATCCAGCTGTTGTTCACGAGTCAGCTTGATAAAGTTAACGGCATAACCCGACACACGAATTGTAAGCTGTGGATAGTTTTCTGGGTGATCCATCGCATCCAGCAATTGTTCACGAGCAAACACGTTGACGTTCAGATGATGCGCATGGCTTCCAAAGTAGCCGTCCATCATGGAAACGAGATTCGTTTTGCGTGTTTCTTCTTCTTTACCCAGTGCTTTAGGCACGATGGAGAAGGTATTCGAGATACCATCCAGACTGTGCTCGTAAGGCAATTTAGCTACGGAGCTAAGGGAAGCCAAGGCACCTTTTTTGTCGCGACCGTGCATTGGGTTCGCACCCGGTGCAAACGGTTCGCCAGCTTTACGTCCATCCGGTGTTGTACCTGTCTTCTTACCGTACACCACGTTGGAAGTAATGGTCAATACAGATTGAGTAGGAATCGCATTCCGGTAAGCTTTGTGCTTGCGGATCATGCCCATGAAGGACTCTACCAGTTCTACTGCGATGTTATCAACACGATCATCGTTATTACCGTAACAAGGGTATTCCCCTTCAATTTCAAAGTCAATGGCGATGCCTTTTTCGTTACGGATCGGTTTCACCTTCGTATGTTTAATAGCGCTCAGGGAATCGGCTGCAACGGACAGACCAGCAATACCACAAGCCATCGTACGGACAATATCACGGTCATGCAGCGCCATTTCAATCCGTTCGTAGCTGTACTTGTCATGCATGAAGTGAATAACGTTCAAAGTGTTCATGTACAGTTTTGCCAACCATTCCATCATGGGCTTGAAGCGGCTCAGCACTTCCTCGTAATCCAGCACTTCACCTGTAATTGCAGGATATTCAGGACCCACTTGAGCACCTGATTTTTCATCCACACCGCCGTTAATTGCATATAGCAGAGCTTTAGCCAAGTTGGCACGGGCACCAAAGAATTGCATTTGTTTACCAATTTTCATTGCCGACACACAACAAGCAATACCATAATCATCGCCATAAATCGGACGCATCAAATCATCATTTTCATACTGAATGGAGCTGGTTTCAATGGATACTTTGGCACAATATTTTTTGAAGCCTTCAGGCAATTTTTCTGACCATAGTACAGTCAGGTTTGGTTCCGGTGCAGGACCCAGATTGTACAGGGTGTGCAAGAAACGGAAGCTGTTTTTAGTAACCCGGGTTTCTCCAGTAATGGACATTCCGCCAATGGATTCAGTTACCCATGTTGGGTCTCCGCTGAACAGTTCGTTATAATCAGGTGTGCGCAGGAATTTAACAATACGCAGTTTCATAACGAAATGATCGACCAATTCTTGTGCTTGCTCTTCTGTCATTGCCCCTTCTTCCAGATCCCGTTGAGTATAGATATCAAGGAAGGAAGATACACGTCCCAAGGACATTGCTGCACCATTTTGTTCTTTGATCGCTGCCAGATAGCCAAAATACACCCATTGGAAAGCTTCTTTCGCGTTGTTAGCAGGCTTTGAGATGTCAAAACCATGCTCAGCAGCCATTTGTTTCAGCTCGTTCAAAGCGCGAATTTGCTCGGAAATTTCTTCACGCAGACGAATTACATCTTCTTCCATGGAGTCCACTTCAAGGCTTTTCAGTTGAGCCTTTTTGTCTTTAATCAGGAAGTCTGCGCCGTACAGTGCTACACGACGGTAATCACCGATAATGCGACCACGACCATATGCATCTGGCAAACCAGTGATAATACCCGCTTTACGAGCTGCTCTCATATCATCGGTATAAGCGTCGAATACACCCTGATTATGCGTTTTGCGAATATGAGTGAAGATATCAACAATGCTTTGCGGTACTTCAAAGCCATAGGCTTTGCAAGCGTCGATCATCATCCGAATTCCACCAAACGGCTGCAAAGAGCGTTTGAATGGAGCGTCTGTTTGTACACCGACAACTTGTTCTTTATCCCGGTCTAGATAGCCCGGCTTATGTGAAATAATGGTGGATGGCGTATTCACGTCTACATCAAGCACGCCGCCGTTTGCCAACTCTTTTTTGGTAAGATCGGATACAATATCCCACAGTGCAGTTGTGTTGGCGGTAGGGCCAACTAGAAATTCTTCGTTACCGACATAAGGTAAGATGTTGGTTTCAATAAAATCGTTGACGTTGACTTCTTTAGTCCATTTACCTTTTTTGAAACCTCTCCAGCCAGATTGTTGCTCTTGTAATTCTCTCTCAATCACCGACATGTAAATCCCTCCAAATTGTTTGGTCTTCCGGACTTGTGATTTTTTTCACATTAAAATTGTGTCTCGAGCCCGGCCTTTTCACCGATGCCTTACGCTCAGTGTCGGGACCTTTCTTACACCCTTATTGTAGAATAATGATAGAGTGTAGTATGTGACAAAAATCACAATATAGGTGACATTTATCACTTTATTTTCTTTAGCTTCACGCCCGTACTTTTATCCTTGCCGTTCACCTCCCTTCCCAAACCAACAGGCCCTCTATTATAGAGAGCCTGCGTTGGTATTAACGGGAAAATGCTTAGTCACAAGCCTCTTCGTACCTATATATTATTGGTCAAAACGTCCGTAGAAGGCATTGCGGTATACATCAGCCAATTCGGTAACCAGCGGCAGCTTCGGATTCGCAGTTGTACATTGATCCTCAAAAGCACGGTCAGCCAGATAATCTACACGCGATTCAAAATCCTTCGCATCGAAGCCGATTTGCTGGAACGATTCCTCGATACCGAGTGTTTTGTTCAGTTTGCGGATCGCTTCGATCAGACTGTTAACCCCTTCTTCCGTTGTACGGGCAGGCAGTCCCAGTATGCGTGCAATTTCTGCATAACGCTCATCCGCAACAAAGTGCGAATATTTAGGGAACGAAGCAAACTTCGTCGGTTTTTTCGCATTATAACGAATGACGTGTGGTAACAAAATGGCATTCGTGCGACCATGCGCTGTATGGTATTGTCCGCCCCATTTGTGCGCAAGACTGTGGTTAATACCCAGGAATGCATTGGCAAACGCCATTCCTGCCAGCGTGGAAGCATTATGCATTTTTTCACGAGCCAGTTTGTCGCCACTCAGAGCCGATTGCTCCAGATATTGGAATACCAGCTGAATGGCTTTAATTGCCAGACCATCTGTGTAGTCACTAGCCATTACAGACACGTAGGCCTCGATGGCATGTGTCAGTACGTCCATACCTGTATCCGCTACAGCTGTTTTAGGCAGCGAGTATACAAACTCAGGGTCAATAATGGCCACATCAGGAGTCAGCTCATAGTCAGCCAGCGGATACTTCGTGTTGCCCTGATTTTTGTCTGTAATAACTGCGAACGACGTAACTTCCGAACCTGTACCCGAGGTTGTAGGAATGGCTACAAATTGTGCTTTCTGACCAAGACGCGGGTACTTGTAGATCCGTTTGCGGATATCCATGAATTTTTGTTTCAAGTTGTTGAAATCAGTATCTGGGTATTCATAGAACATCCACATGCCTTTAGCCGCATCCATCGGCGAACCGCCGCCCAATGCAATAATACAATCCGGTTGGAAACGTCTCATCATTTCAGTACCACGTTCTACCGTAACTGTCGATGGATCTGGCTCTACTTCCGAGAACACTTCGATAGCTACTGGTGTTTGGCGTTGGTGTAAATAATGGATGACACGATCCACATATCCGAGTTTCACCATCATAGGGTCTGTGATAATGGCTACACGTGTGATATCAGGCATTTTAGCAAGATATTGAGTCGAATTTTTTTCAAAATAAATTTTGGAAGGTACTTTGAACCATTGCATATTCACCGTACGTTTCGCCACCCTTTTCACATTAATCAAGTTGACTGCCGATACGTTCGACGAAGTCGAGTTACGTCCGTACGAACCACAACCGAGTGTCAGCGATGGAAGGTTGGTGTTGTAGATGTCACCGATCGCACCATGTGTGGAAGGTGCATTTACAATAATACGGCCTGTTTGCAAACGATTTGCGAACCGAGCGATAACGTCCTCATCGTTCGAATGAATAGCGGACGAGTGGCCCATGCCCCCGAATTCCACGACTTCAGCCGCGCGTTGAATACCTTGTTCCGCATTTTTCACTTTATAGCAAGCCAACACAGGACTCAATTTTTCCGCAGACAATGGGAATTTTGTTCCTACCCCTTCAATCTCAGCGACCAAAATTTTAGTTCCTGCTGGTACTGTGATACCACTCATTTCAGCAATTTTTACAGCAGACTGCCCGACGATAGCTGGGTTCACTGCACATTTCTCGACATTCATAGCTCCTTGAGTGAGCTTAGCTGCTTCTTCTTTATTTACAAAGTAGCAACCGTTAGCGATCATCAATTTTTTGACTTGTTCGAAGATTGGCTCTTCGATAATAACCGCTTGCTCGGAAGCACAGATCATACCGTTATCAAAAGATTTGGAGAGGATGAGATCGGTCACAGCTTGCTTAATGTCCGCTGTCTTTTCAATGAAGCAAGGCACGTTACCAGGACCTACGCCCAGAGCAGGTTTACCGCAGCTATATGCCGCCTTAACCATGCCTGATCCACCAGTTGCCAGAATCAGCGCCACATCCGGGTGATTCATGAGTGAATTTGTCTTATCCATCGATGGAGCTTCAATCCATTGAATACAATCGGCTGGAGCACCATGTTTGACGGCTGCTTCAAGCAAGACGCGAGCTGCTTCCGCACTACACGATTGAGCAGATGGATGGAAACCGAAAATGATCGGATTACGTGTTTTAATAGCAATCAACGCTTTGAACATTGTAGTTGAAGTCGGATTAGTCACTGGAGTGATCCCCATAATGATGCCGACGGGTTCTGCTATTTTTTGAAAACTGTCAAAGTCATTATCTTCAATGACACCGACGGTTTTTTCATTTTTGATACTATGATAGACATATTCTGTAGCAAACATGTTTTTGGTGATTTTGTCCTCGTACACACCGCGTCCTGTTTCTTCAACAGCCAGCTTCGCCAGATGCATGTGCTTATCCATCCCTGCGAGTGCCATAGCTTGTACGATTTCGTCAATCTGCTCCTGATTCATACTCATGAAAGCCTGTTGTGCCCGGTTCCCCCGGTCAATCAGTGTTTGAATATACTGCTCAGCGCTTTGCTCTTTTTGGATTACCTCGTTTTTTACAGCCATTTCCCTCATCCTCCTGTTATCTCGTGTACTATCTCTTGTTCACACACTGATCGTAACACAGCTTTTTAAGAGATATTGTGATTTTTTTCACAATCTATTTAAAATTTTATTTTATGAAGTGAATTAAATCACAAAGTTTGGAATTCTGCCACTTTTACCCCCTCTTCTTGCCCCAAAAACGCATAGCACAGGTATATAATGAATTTGAATTGATCAAGTTGCAGATAAAAAAACAAAGGAAACAAAGGGGAAATGGACGATGAGAAACCCTACAAACGTAATGGAAGCCCGCGGCAACACCTGTTGCTTCTCGGAGGCCAGCTTCAACCGACTGCAAGTGATGATGAAGGATCGGGTCATGCCAGAAAGCTCACATCTGTTCTGGGAAGGAGATACAGCGGATAAGCTGTTTTATATCAAGCGCGGACGCGTGAAAGTAACGAAAACAACGGATGAGGGTAAGGAACTTATACTATATATGTACCAAAGCGGCGATCTGATTGGTCAAGCTGATCCATTTTTCGGTACCAAGCACTCCTTTTCTGCCGAAGTTCTGGAGGACAGTGATATCGGTGTTGTCGATCATACGGATTTGGAGCTGCTTATTTGCCAGCACTGTGATTTTGCCATTGACTTTATGAAATGGATGGGGTCCCACCACCGTATAACTCAGACCAAATTCCGCGATCTGATGATGTACGGCAAGCCCGGTGCTCTATGCTCCACGCTAATCCGTCTGTGTAACACTTATGGAGAGCCTCATGGGGAACATATCCTTATTCATAAAAAAATCACTCATACTGACCTCTCCAATATGATCGGTGCCACCCGCGAAAGTGTAAACCGGATGCTGAGTGATTTGCGTAAAAAAAATGCAGTTGAATATGATAATGGCATGATCGTCGTAAAGGATTTGGAAATGCTGCAAGGTATATGTCATTGTGAGCTGTGCCCGCGTGAGATTTGCCGGATCTAATAATTAGTTTTTAATCGAGTAGGAGGCTACCC
>NZ_JBITPI010000048.1:0-34595 GCF_050467745.1 Paenibacillus sp. NRS-1781 | reverse complement strand
TGAGATTGTGGTCCTTTTTTGTATATTACGTTCCAGAACCTTATATGTAATCTCTAATCTGTCTTTTTCCAAGCGGGTTATTTTTTTATAAAAGAGTCGACTTTTTCTCTGGAAACGCTTAATTATAAAGGATGTCCTCCCTGCGAGTACACTTGTTTGTACAGGGAAATACTAAAAGTTATGGCTGCTGAGGAAGGCTTGACACCCCTATACCGCTTTGCTAAGATGGCAATAATATATTTTCAGAGAGCCTTGATTTGTCCATGTCGGACAGACAACAAGACCAATACAGACTAAACAATTTGAAGGAGGATCATCTTGGTGTGGGAAGATAAATTTGGTAAGGAAGGCCTTACCTTTGACGATGTTTTGCTGGTACCCCGCAAGTCGGTGGTTCTGCCGAAAGAAGTAAGTGTAGCGACCCGTTTGAGTGATAACGTAAAACTGAATATTCCTTTAATGAGCGCTGGTATGGATACTGTTACTGAGGCAGTTTTGGCAATTGCTATGGCTCGTGAAGGCGGTATCGGTATTATTCATAAGAATATGTCGATTGAACAGCAAGCAGTAGAGGTTGATAGAGTAAAACGTTCAGAGAGCGGTGTTATCACCAATCCATTTTCATTGACTCCAGATCACTTGGTATCCGATGCTGAAGCTGTTATGGGTAAATATCGTATTTCTGGCGTACCTGTTGTAAACGAAGAAAATAAGCTGGTGGGTATTATTACTAACCGAGATCTTCGTTTTATTCACGATTTTAATCTTAAAATTAGTGAAGTTATGACGAAGGAAAATCTGGTAACTGCACCTGTAGGTACGACCTTGCAGGAAGCGGAAGGCATTTTGCAAAAGCATAAAATTGAAAAGCTTCCTTTGGTCGATGATGAAAATTATCTCAAAGGGCTTATCACTATTAAAGATATTGAGAAGGCTATTCAATTTCCAAACGCAGCGAAGGATGCACAAGGGCGTCTTCTGGTCGGTGCGGCTGTAGGTATTTCCAAAGATACGTTTGATCGGACTGAAGCACTCGTAAATGCAGGTGTAGATCTGATTGTTGTGGATTCTGCTCACGGTCATCATATTAATATTATTGAAGCGGTTCGCAAATTGCGTGATGCTTATCCTGATCTGACAATTGTAGCAGGTAATGTAGCTACTGGTGACGGAACGCGTGAACTGATTGAAGCCGGGGCTTCGGTTGTAAAAGTCGGCATTGGTCCAGGCTCAATCTGTACAACACGCGTGATCGCCGGAATCGGTGTTCCGCAAGTAACAGCTATTTATGATTGTGCGACAGTAGCACGGGAATATAATATTCCGATTATTGCAGACGGTGGCATTAAATATTCCGGTGAAATTACGAAGGCCATTGCGGCGGGAGCTTCTGCGGTAATGCTGGGTAGTCTTTTTGCTGGTACGGAAGAAAGTCCAGGCGAATCCGAGATTTATCAAGGACGTCGTTTTAAAGTATATCGTGGTATGGGTTCCATGGCTGCGATGAAGCAGGGAAGTAAGGATCGTTATTTCCAAGATGATGATAAGAAATTGGTACCGGAAGGCATTGAAGGACGTGTCGCTTATAAAGGGCCACTTTCTGATACAGTTCATCAGCTGTTGGGTGGTCTTCGTTCTGGTATGGGATATTGCGGTACTGCTAATATTGAGGAGCTTCGCAATGATACGAGCTTTATCCGTATTACGGGTGCAGGTCTACGTGAAAGCCATCCGCATGATGTGCAAATTACGAAAGAAGCACCAAACTATTCATTATAAAGTTCAACTGTAACAGACTTGACGACAGGCAGGGCGTATTTCGCTCTGCCTGTCTTTTTTTAGAGATACCCCTGTGATAGAATAGACAAGTGTCGTTGATGATTGGCTCCAACTGAGGAAACAAAACGGAAATTTAATACATTAATTATATTAGCCTAGTAAAGGCTTTATCCACCGTTTCGTTATATATAGCGGATCGGGTTGAGGTACGAGAGGAGTTTGTATTCATTTGAAAGCGAACAATCATAAACAAAATAAGAAACGCAGCATGATGAAAAAGAGCGTAACAGCATTCATGGTGCTTAATATGATGTACATGTCAGCGTTACCAGTTGTGGGCAATTTTGATCCGACTGTAGCTACGTTTGCCGCCGGAGCGACAACAGAGGCGGTCAATATTACGGGGACAGGCTCTATTAAGCCACCTAGTCTGGCGCTGCGCTCGGCTATCTTGATTGAGCCTTCCACAGGGCAAGTATTGCTGTCTATGAACCCGGATGAGCCGCTCCCACCAGCAAGTATGACCAAAATGATGACAGAGTACCTCGTAGCGGAGCAGGTCAAGCAAGGGAAACTCAAATGGACGGATAAGGTTACGGTTCAAGAGAATGCTGCTAAGAGCATCGGATCACGTATTTTTCTAGCTCAAGGTGATCAACATACGGTAGAAGAGCTGTATATTGCCATGGCGGTAGGCTCTGCTAATGATGCAACGGTAGCTCTTGCCGAGCGTGTGTCTGGAACCGAGCAGGACTTTGTAAAATTGATGAATGAAACTGCTCAGAAAATGGGTATGAAAAATACGTATTTTATTAACTCTACAGGGTTAGACCGTGGCGATATGCCCAAAGGGTTTCAACCAGATGCTGATCGTGAAACCGTAATGACAGCGAGAGATGCGGCTATACTAGCTGGGAACATTATTAAGGATCACCCAGACTATACACGGTTTACGACGATTCAATCGTACAAGTTCCGCCCGACGGACAAGGCGCCGATTATTAACTACAACTGGATGTTGGAAGCAAACAAGAATATAACCAACTTTAAAAAATTTGCTTATCCTGGTCTGGATGGAATGAAAACAGGTCATACGGCTAATGCAGGCAACTGCTTTACTGGAACAGCCGAACGCAACGGAATGCGTCTCATTAGTGTAGTTATGGGGGCTGACTCGAATGCACACCGTTTTACAGAGACTGCTAAAGTATTAAACTATGGTTTTGATAATTTTGAAGTGAAGCAGGTTGTGGCTCCAAAGACGGTAGTTAAGGGGGCCGAAAATGTTCCTGTATCCAAAGGCACAGAAACAGAAGTATCTGTCGTGACTAAGGATGCGGTAAGCTTTGTCGTACCTAAAGGCGCAGCCAACCCTAAAGTGACGTTTACAACCAATATTACACCGGAAAGCTCACTCGTAGCGCCTTTGAAGCAAGGGGCAAAAGTCGGAACGATTAGTTATACGTACAAAACGGATGGTGTGGAAAAAGGTCAGGTGAAAACCGTTGACCTGGTAACTACAACGGCTGTAGAAGAGGCTGGCTGGTTCCGTATGCTTTTCCGGGCAATTGGTAACTTCTTCGGTGATTTGTTTCAGGGCATTAAAAACCTGTTCTAATCGTCTGATTACCAAACAGATAGAGCCGAGGATTCTTGCTCTGACTTACGTATTTTGCTGATTGAAATGATTGTGTATTTGGCGTCTGTGCGGTAAAATATTAAGTTAGAATCTAAACCTAACCCTTACAGGAGGAAACGAGATGGAAACGGGAACTTCACGTGTAAAAAGAGGTATGGCAGAGATGCAAAAAGGCGGCGTAATCATGGATGTCATGAACGCTGAACAGGCTAAAATTGCAGAGGCGGCAGGAGCTACAGCGGTAATGGCTCTTGAACGGGTGCCTTCAGATATCCGTGCAGCTGGTGGAGTTGCCCGTATGGCTGACCCAACGATTGTGGAAGAGGTCATGAAGGTGGTCTCTATTCCCGTTATGGCTAAGGCTCGTATCGGCCATTTTGTGGAGGCGAAGGTGCTGGAATCTCTGGGTGTTGACTATCTCGACGAGAGCGAAGTGCTGACGCCTGCGGATGAAGTTTTCCATATCGATAAGCGAGAGTTTACCGTTCCATTCGTTTGCGGAGCCAAGGATCTGGGAGAAGCATTGCGTCGCATCGGCGAAGGAGCATCCATGATTCGTACAAAGGGTGAGCCTGGAACCGGAAATATTGTCGAAGCTGTTCGCCATATGCGTTTTATCAATGGCCAAATTCGCAAGGTGCAAAACCTTTCGAAGGACGAGCTGTATGCAGAAGCGAAAAACCTTGGCGTTGCTTACGAATTGTTGCTGGAAGTGCATGAGCACGGCAAGCTGCCAGTGGTCAACTTTGCTGCGGGCGGTGTAGCAACACCTGCCGATGCGGCATTGATGATGCATTTGGGCGCTGATGGTGTCTTCGTCGGTTCTGGTATTTTCAAATCCGATAGCCCTGAGAAATTTGCACGTGCCATCGTGGAAGCGACTACTCATTATACGGACTACAAGCTGATTGCAGAAGTGTCCAAGAATCTGGGCGCTCCAATGAAGGGCATTGAAATTTCCAAGCTGGCACCGCATGAACGCATGCAGGATCGTGGTTGGTAAGAAGGAAGGGACAGGCATGAAAATAGGAGTTCTGTCGCTGCAAGGTGCTGTGGCTGAGCATATACGAAGCGTTGAACGTGCGGGTGCAGAGTGTGTGGCGGTGAAAAAGATCGAGCAGCTTGATGAGCTGTCCGGTCTTATCATTCCCGGCGGTGAAAGTACGACGATTGGCAAGCTGATGCGCAAGTATGACTTTATTGATGCTATACGCCAGTTTTCCGATCAAGGCAAGCCTATTTTCGGCACTTGTGCGGGGTTGATTGTGCTGGCCAAAACGGTTCAAGGACAGGAAGAAGCGCATCTGGGACTGATGGATATTACGGTGTCACGTAATGCTTTTGGTCGCCAGCGGGAAAGCTTTGAAACAGACTTGGACATTAAAGGGATTGAGGAACTGGTTCGTGCTGTGTTTATACGCGCGCCATTAATACAGTCTGTTGGAACGGGAGTAGACGTGCTGTCTGAGTATAACGGCGAGATTGTGGCGGCCCGTCAGGGTCATTTGCTGGCTTCATCCTTCCATCCGGAATTAACGGACGATTACCGATTGCATCAGTATTTTGTGGATATGGTCCGCGAATAGAGGAAAGTCAGGTTTGTAGTGTAGGAGGGATTACCTGTGTTAGATATAAAGATTTTACGTAATGAGCTTGGTCGGGTTGAAAAAGCTTTGCAAAATAGGGGCAAATCTCTGGATCTGATAAATGGCTTTACGGATCTGGATGTGCGTCGTCGTGAGTTGCTCCAGGAAAGTGAAGCGCTCAAAAATCGCCGAAATGTCGTATCCGGTGAAGTAGCCAAGTTGAAGAAGAATAAAGAAAATGCGGATGACCTTATTGCTGAGATGCGTCAGGTTTCCGACCGTATTAAAGAATTGGATGAGCAAGTGCGCGAGCTGGAGGTCCAGATCGACGAGCTGGTGATGTCCATTCCGAATATCCCTAATGAGTCGGTGCCTGTAGGTGCTTCGGAGGAGGATAATGTAGAGATTCGTCGCTGGTCGGAGCCACGCGAGTTTTCTTTTACGCCAAAAGCACATTGGGAGCTGGCACAGGAGCTGGAAATTCTCGATTTTGAGGCGGCAGCAAAGGTGACGGGTTCCCGTTTTACGTTCTACAAAGGACTGGGGGCACGTCTGGAGCGTGCGCTGATTAACTTTATGATGGATCTGCATAGCAGTGAGCATGGTTATGAGGAAATGCTGCCTCCATACATTGTGAATCGGGATAGCCTGTATGGCACGGGACAGCTTCCGAAGTTTGAAGAGGATTTGTTCAAGCTGCGTGATACCGAGTATTATCTCATTCCTACGGCTGAAGTTCCGGTAACGAACTATCACCGCGAAGAGATTATGAACGCGGATCAGCTTCCAAAAAATTATGTGGCATACAGCTCTTGCTTCCGCTCTGAGGCAGGATCGGCAGGAAGGGATACACGTGGCTTGATCCGTCAGCATCAGTTCAATAAGGTAGAGATGCTTAAGCTTGTCCACCCGGACACCTCCTATGAGGAACTGGAGAAAATGACGAACAATGCAGAGCGTGTTTTGCAACTGCTCGGACTTCCATATCGTGTGCTGGCACTGTGCACCGGGGATATGGGCTTCACGTCTGCCAAAACGTATGATCTGGAAGTGTGGCTGCCTGAAAGTGGCATGTACCGTGAGATTTCTTCTTGTTCCAATACAGAGGACTTCCAGGCGCGTCGTGCTAACATCCGGTTTCGACCGGAGCCGAAAGCAAAGCCTGAATTTGTACATACACTGAACGGTTCAGGATTGGCTGTAGGACGCACAGTGGCTGCTATTTTGGAGAATTATCAGCAGGAGGACGGAAGCGTTGTAATTCCGGAAGTGCTGCGTTCATACATGCGAGGCGCAGAAGTTATTGCTCCCAAACAGTAAGCATTGCATTCGTTTAAAGTCTGTGGTAAAATAATTTTGTTGCGCCTGAGTTTATTTTAAATGGGGAGCAACTTTATCCAATTACCACCTGGAGAGGTACCGAAGCGGTCATAACGGGGCGGTCTTGAAAACCGTTAGAGTGCAAGCTCACATGGGTTCGAATCCCATCCTCTCCGCCATTATTATAAATGAGCCAAGCCATTCGAATACGATAGCTGATTCATTAGCCTTTATGTGCTGATGATTAGAGATCGTAAAGAATGGCTTTTTTGTTGTATAAAAAGCCTGTTTTTTTCACACGTTATCATATGTGGAGGTGCTGGCATGAATCGAGAAATGACAGTAGATCAGCAAAAGCTGGTAGAAGCCTGGCAGGAACAATTGCCGAGACTTTTGAATTCAGGGGATAAATCACAGGTACAAGCAGATGAAGCAGACAACCGGACTATAAGAATCCATATCGAGGTAGAGGGCCGACAAATGTACTCTTTTGATTTTGCATGTGCTTATGTAGATTCTAGGGAAGTGCAGGTTAGCTTGGTCGATGTAGAACGGGACGGACAGTCTGTGGATGAACGAACAGATATCATTCAGCAGCTGGTGTCTGATTACACTCGACATATTCACCAGTGTGCTCAGACGTTACAGTCATTGACGCATTCGTAGTCATGAAGGAATGAGGGGGAAGCTACATGACAAAAGCCAAAAACGGACTGGATAAAAACCTGTCTAACATTGTGGATGATTTGGAGCAGCGTCCGGGTAACAGTCATCAGGCACAGCAAGTGCAGCAGGATCGTAATGACCGCCGTCATCAGGATGCACTTAACCATGATAAAACAGAAGACCTGCACCATCAATAGTCCTGCTTTAAATGGTAATAAACGGATTTACTTAGGTATTTAAAAATAGTCTGAGAACGGAGGATGCATAAATGAGCAAGCCTAAAGCCGTTCCTGTTCCCGAGGCACAGGACGCCGGTGAAGGAAACGAAAAGCGTGAGCGTAATCATCAACAGGAGCCACTATCTGGTTCCAAAAAGGTGAAGCAGCGGAATCACGTAGACCATCACAACAGAGAAGGATCATAAGCAGTTAGACTTTTTGCCTAAAAATATAGTGAAGTACAGGACACCCTGGTTAAAGAACCAGGGTGTCCTTGTGCTTATTGTAAGAAAATTTTCCAATAAGTGTTTCATTGAATGTGAGTATGCGGTAAAATAGGGGGTGTCTATTTTTTTGTTAGTATTATAAAAGGGGTTAATTACGAGAGGAGAGAATCTACACAATGAGTAAAAAGTTATCCGTCTTGGTACTCACTATGGTGTTGCTTTTGACGGTAGCCCTAGTAGGTTGTAGCAAGAAGTTAGAACCGAAGGAAGCTGTTACGAACGGTACGGCTAATGCAATGAAATTGACTTCTTATGAATCCAAAAGTCAATTTACGGTTAAAGATCTGACAATCACATCTGCTTCCGTCCCAAGCGAGCAAAGTGCAATGGTGACGAGCATGCTGAAAAATGCGGACATTACGCTGGATGGTGTATACCAAAAAGAACCTTTACAATCTGAAATGACGCTGGGCATTCATTTGAAAGGTGATCTTTCCACCAGCTTCACGATTCCAATGGTTATGACCAAGGATAAATTGTACGTTAAAATTCCGAACATTCCATTTTACCCGCTTCCACAGGACGTTGTAGGCAAATTCCTGATCATTGATCCGCAGGAGCTGGCTAAACAGTCCGGACAAGAATTTAACCCTGCATCAATGGATCAGGAAAAATCGCAGAAATTTGCGAATGAAATCATTGCTGCTATTTTGGGTGAGTATGATCAAGCAACGTATTTCTTTGATATTGCTCCTAAGGATGCTAAATTGCCACAAGGCCTTAAAGCTAAGCAAGTCGTACAATTTAAAGTGACAAACGACAACGTGAAGCAAGCTGTCGATACTTTTGTTACTAAGGCCATTCCTAAAGCGATTGATGTGATGTCAAAAGACGAGTACATCAGCTTGTTCCAATTGAAGAAAGAATATCTTACCGCAGCAAAACTTGCAGTAGAAACAAACACCAGTGATTTCAAGAAAAAGCTGGATGAGTTGAAAAGCTATTTGACAGTGAAGCAGTTTGACATTAACACAGCCTTGAACAAGGATGATATTCCTGTGTATCAAGACCTGAATGCAAATGTAGAGATCAATGATCCGTCCACAAAAGATAACGTAAAATTGTCTGTGACTGGCTACACGCAATACAGCAAAATCAATGAAAAAGCAACATTTAAAGTGGGTATTCCAACAGGAGACCAAGTCCTGACGATCGAACAAGTTCAACAAAAAATGCAAACCGTTGCTCCTTAAATAAAGGAATGACGTGATTGTAAAGGCATTATTTATATCATATGATGTAATGCGAAAAGAACCGCTTGGCTTAGAGCCAGGCGGTTTTTTGTCATATATGGCTCTGAGCAGATGCTGTAGCAGTCCAGGTCTGCCATACGTTATCCTCTGCTAAAAGCCCGAATATCCGATGATCCTGCCATGTCCCTTGAATTTGTACCAGCTTGCGAGCAATACCTTCAGGCTGAAAGCCGCACTTTTGCAGTACACGCTGTGAGCGCTCGTTATGTAGCAGGGTACCGGCCTGAAGACGGTGAAGCGATAGGGCGCGGAAGGCGAATTGTATGGCCAGCTTCAAAGCTGCGGTCATATGTCCTTTGCCTTGTTCGTGCTGATCCATCATGTAGCCGATATCGGCGAATTGTCCCACGCCGCGCACAAGATTAGAAATAGAGATATACCCGACGAGACACTCGTCCTCCAAGAGAAAGATACCGAACGAATATCCCCGATCCTCCTCTGCTTGACGCAATTTCTGACGGATATATTCCTGCTGTTCTTCCAGCGTGAAAAATGAGTCGCCGTGAAGTGGCTCGTACGGCGCATGAGACTCCCTATTTGTAAGCCTAAGGGCAAGTAGAGCTTCACTATCGGCCAGGCTAAATGGTCGCAACAAGATACCTTGAGGCGTGTTATACAAGCTCATAGGCATGGGCTGATCTCCTTCCATGGGAAATTAGCAATGAGACGTAAATAACGGCTGCACCACGGGTTGTGTATAAGTAAGCGATCTAGCTCCCATCCTCAGGATGAAGACGGTGGGGAAAACAACTTGGCAGCGGCTCTTTTTTGCCGGAGCTGACGGAAAAAATCCGTCAGCAGCGAGGCGCATTCCTCTTGAAGAATGCCGCTGATCACCTCAGTACAATGATTGAATCGAGGCTCCTGTAGGAGATTCATCAGCGTGCCCGCACAGCCTGCTTTCGGATCGGTGGTGCCGTAGATTAAATAGGGAACCCGTGATTGTACAATGGCTCCGGCGCACATGGGACACGGCTCCAGAGTGACATACAGCCTGCAATCCAGCAGGCGCCAGGCCCCCAGATGCTCGCTGGCCTGACGAATGGCAACCATTTCGGCATGTGCGGTCGGGTCAGCGTTCGTCTCACGCAAGTTGTAACCGCGTCCTATGATTTCATTATCTTTTACGATGACAGCTCCGATGGGCACTTCACCCAACGCTTCTGCCTTATACGCTTCTTGAATAGCTTCTTTCATCCAATAAGCGTGATCTATCGTGGTCACTGGTAAAAATACTCCTTTCAAATGCGAATTATCCAACGAACAAATATTCCGTTGTTAACATGATGTGAATAATTTTGTGGATAACACGTCACTTATCCACAGGTTTATCCACAGTTCATAATAAAAGCTGTGTATTTGTGGACGACTTGTGGATGATTATCTTATTATATTGTAGGCAAACGTTCGCATATTGACAACTGTATACAAGCTGTGTGTATTTATGTTTATCCGGGAAATGTAAATGCTGGTATCACAGGCGGTATTACGGTATCATTGAGTTAGCAATTGCCAGTAATCGCCAGCATACGGCAAGAGGTGAGAAATCAGTGTGTCGATAAAAATCAAAATTACGATCATTTTGTCGGGGTCCGTTCTGTTCATCCTTTTGTTAAATATTGCACTCAACTATTACACGACCCACGAAAATTTAAGAAGTGACAGCGAAACGAAAATGGTTCTGACGGCCAAGACTATTGGAGGTGCCATTGAACAAGCTCAACAAAGCTGGGAGGCTGTCGACAAGCAGCTTGGATATAATTTGTGGCTTTCTGCCACACTGGCTGCCAGCAAGCTAGATTCTGATATCAATCATATTACGCAGGAACAACTCGAACAGATGACCAAGCGCAGCGGGGATATTGATATTTCCTTGATGGTGCGTGATGGAAAGGGGTATAAGGTCGCCAAATCGTCGAATCCAAAAGGAATCATTTCTGACGATCCGCTGACGAGCTATTGGAAAAATGCAGTTGATCAATTATATGAGCAAGGACAGGCTGGATTGGTGCATGGTCAACATCTGGAACATTTTTGGACTGGAGCATTTGACTATACAGGCTCAGATGCCACCCATATTAACAAGTGGGGATTTTATTATGACCAGAAGCGCAACTATATGATCCGAATCTCCTTTCAGGACAGTGAAGTGCAAAATTTTATACCGATTCTCAACCCCGATGAAATCGTAAAGCAAACCCAACAAGTGGATTACCGCATCATGGAGATAACAGGAATTAACCCCACAACCTTTGGTGGCGCTACGATGGACAACCATGGAAACGACCGAAAATATTATTACATGTACAATAAGCCTATCCGATTCGGCACTTATCAACTAGCGAGGGTGCAGGAGGATCGTTTGGCTGTTTCCAAGGCGATTTTCTCCGGGGAGAGTATTGTACAGGACTGCTATATTAAAGGCCAACGGGTACTCGTCAGTTACATACCATTTTATCCGGCTAACCGTGATGCCTATGTCATTCGAATTGTTATGAATTATGATATGATCTCTTCCGTTATTTATAAGCAATTAATCAGTCTGGTTGCCATTTCTATTGTTTTACTAGAGGTTGTGATCATTGGCAGTTATGTGCTGGCAAGCCTGTTTGTCCGTCCAATTCAGTCGATATTGGGAAAAGTGAACGAGATGGCCGACGGCCATTTTGACACACGGCTACAGGTTAAGGGTGGTCATGAACTTGCACAACTAGGTGAGCGCATCAATGCGATGGCCTATAATCTCGGAATGTATACACGGAGACTCGAACAGATGTATGAGGAAAACCGTTCTGTAAAAGAGCATTTAGAGTCTGTCATTAATCAGACCGCTGATGCGATTCATGTGACCGATCAGGAGGAGCGTATCATCCGGGTCAATCATGCCTTTGAAGCCCTGTACGGCTGGACCAAAAAGGAATTGGTCGGACGTAAGCTCCAGTTTGTACCGCCACAGCAAGAGGAAGAGTACGAATTTCAGAAGGAAAGATTGCTTCAGGGAGAGAGTATGGTGTCTATTGAGTCCATTCGAATGCGTAAGGATGGAAGTACGATAGAGATTAGTATGAGTACATCGCCCATTCTGGATGAAGAAGGCCAAATTCTGGGATTTACAAGCGTCTCACGGGATATTACAGGCCGCAACCGGATGGAGGAATTGCTGCGCAGATCGGAGAAGTTGACGACGGTAGGACAACTGGCGGCAGGGGTGGCGCACGAAATTCGTAATCCGCTGACCACGCTGCGCGGGTTTCTCCAGTTACAGCAGCAAAATAAAGCGCTGAATCTGAAGCATAACGATATTATGCTGTCTGAGCTGGATCGTATTAATCTGATCGTCAGCGAATTTTTAATATTGGCGAAGCCACAGGCGGTTCATTTTCAGAAAAAAGATGTGCGCTATATTGTGAGTGACGTTATTTCCTTGCTTGATAGTCAGGCGCATCTGCTAGGCATTGTGTTCGATCTACAGGTAACGGAGGAGCTTGCCCTCGTATACGCCGAAGAAAACCAGTTAAAGCAGGTATTCATTAATTTGCTTAAAAATAGTATGGAGGCCATGAGCAAGGGGGGTACGATAACGATTCATTTGTTCTTGGAGGGAGAAAGCGTTAAAATCTTCATACGGGACCAAGGGACGGGCATTCCAGCAGAGATGCTGTCCAAGCTGGGGGAGCCTTTTTTCACAAACAAGGAAACAGGTACAGGACTCGGACTTATGGTCAGCCAGCGTATTATACAGAGTCATAAAGGCACACTGGATATTGAAAGCATAGAGGGAGAGGGAACGACAGCCCTTGTGCAGCTTCCAACTGCTGAGCCTGAGGAACTGGATGGGCAGCAGAAGGAAGCGTGACAGTAGAAATGGAGGGTACACAGGTTGCGCATTAACAAGTTTATCAGCGAAACCGGTTTTTGCTCGCGCCGGGAGGCGGACAAGCTGGTAGAGAGCGGACGCGTGACGATTAACGGCGAGGTGGCGGTGCTGGGCAGTCAGGCGGAGGAGGGCGACGATGTCCGTGTGAACGGCAAGCCACTCCGCGAGAAGTCCGGTCACGTATATATTGTTTTGAACAAGCCGGTGGGTATTACAAGCACGACAGAGAGCCACATTCAAGGGAATGTTGCCGATTTTGTGGGGCACCCGCAGCGGATTTTTCCAATCGGGCGTCTGGATAAAGATTCGGAGGGTCTTATTTTACTTACCAATGACGGAGATATTGTGAATAAGATTTTACGGGCGGAAGGCAAGCATGAGAAGGAATATATCGTAACGGTGGATCGACCCGTCACACCATCTTTTATACAGGGGATGTCCACAGGTGTAAAAATACTCGGCCAGCGGACGCTCCCCTGCGAAGTGACGCGTGTATCTGAGTACGTATTCCGCATCATATTGACGGAAGGGAAAAACCGTCAGATCCGGCGCATGTGTGCTGCCTTCAGCTATGAGGTGAAGAAGCTGCAACGTCTGCGGATTATGAATATTCGATTGGGGTCGCTTCAGAGAGGCGCCTGGCGTGACCTGACAGAGACGGAGAAGCAGGAGCTAGGTGAGATGCTGAATTATACACTCAGCTAAACCTGAGGGCTTCTCATGGCTGATAGATAGCAGGGCAATGGATAGGACAAGAGGCAGAGTGGAATAGCACAATGAAAAGGCACCAGCTGCATAAAAAATGCGGCGGTGCCTTTGTCTATATAACATATACATAATCAACCTTCATTCGAGCTTGAGGTAGGACTGATAACTTGTGTGCCGTTCTGATACTTACGTAGTACGGAAATTTCGACACGGCGGTTTTTGGAGCGTCCTTGACCATCCTGATTGCTTGCTAGTGGACGATACTCACCATAACCGATGGATACAAATTTGGTTGGATCAAGCTGCGGATTGAGTAGCAAAATGCGCAAGAAATTCAGAGATCGTTTGGCACTCAAATCAAAGTTGGACGGAAACTGACTATTGGAAATCGGCACATTATCTGTATGGCCTGATACGATGACATCATAGCCAGGAAATTGCTGGAGCATGCTGGAGATGGACTTGGCCAGCTTTCGTGCTTCCGGTTTTACCTCAGCCTGACCCGATGAAAACAGGGCGTTATCGCTAATGGTGATCATGAGCTGGGATTGGTTCAGCTTTGTATTGAGCAGCGGAGTCAGACCATTATTTTCAATATACTGATCCATTTGCTTTTTGAGCTTTTTCAAATCCTCTTCTTCCCGCTGGGCGAGTTGCTTTTGCAGTTCAGCCGTAGAAGTGGCTTTAGACTTTATAGGTTGTGTTACCTGTTCTTTATTTTTGCCCATATCTGCGGATTGTGACGATGGATTGGCGGCAGAGTGATCCAGTATGCCGGTGCCGCCACTAAAAGCCGCACTCATGGATTGAGCCATAGTTTCAAATTTTTTGGCGTCGATCGCACTCATCCCGAATAAGACGATGAAAAGAGCTAGCAGAAGGGTCATCAAGTCGGAATATGGCAACAGCCAGCTTTCGTCGGCATGCTCCTCGTGCGGTTCATGTCTTTTTTTACTCACCGGAATCCCCATCCTTCTTGATCAGGGTAGCCCGTTCGGTTGGAGTCAGGAATATCGTCAGCTTCTGGCTGATCGCAATGGTGGATATACCTGATTGAATTGAGAGCAGGCCTTCGACCATCATCAATTTAAGCTCCACTTCTTTTTTGGATAACCGTTTCAGCTTATTGGACATTGGATGCCACAGGACATAACCTGTAAAAATACCAAGCAACGTCGCAATAAAGGCTGCCGCGATGGCATGAGACAGCTTGGCCATGTCACTAAGATCGGCCAGAGCGGCAATCAGACCTACGACGGCACCGAGTACCCCGAGTGTTGGAGCGTACATACCAGCCTGAGAGAAAATCAGCGCGCCGGAGCGGTGTCGATCCTCGGTAGCGTTAATGTCCTCCATTAGAACATCCCGCACGAATTCCTGATCATTACCATCAATAATCATACGCATACCACCACGCATAAAGGGATCGTCGATCTCCTCTACCTTGGATTCCAGCGCAAGCAGACCTTCGCGACGGGTAATGGATGCCCATTCGGTAAACGTGCCGATGAGCTCTTTACGGTCCAAAAGCTTTTGTTCGGTGAAAATAACCTTGAACAGTTTTGGAATCCGTTTGATTTCTTCCATCGGGAAGGCCATAAAAATACTTGCTGCCGTTCCGACAAAAATAATCATGTAAGCAGCGGGGTTGTTGACCAAGTTGATTACTGGCGCGCCTTTGAGAATCATCCCGACGACCAATGACACAATCCCGAGTACAAGTCCGATAATGGTTGAAATTTGCATGATACACCTCATCCATGAGAATAGATTTTGAATCCTTTCATGCCGCTGGGGTCGTCCTTGCCCCAGGCACGTCATTACAAGACGGATTATAGTATTTATCGACAAAACTCTCTTTTTTGTTAAGTACGAATTTCCGGTATAATAAGGTGATTATGTAATGAATGGCGGAAGAATTGGAGGAAATGGCATGGGAGTGAAGCACGGACGGGAGTATGAACAAATTTTGAACGATTTGACAGAGGCTGTGGGACGCATTCCAGATAGCTATGAATTTTTCGAAATGGAAGCAGAAGATTGGGACAGGCTGGACCCGGCAGGGCGTCAGGAAGTCAATGAAGCGCTGGCTGAAGACCTGTTTTATGCGCTGGGTACAGAGCCCGTTATCGCTGTGGGCAGCGGTGTTGTCATCTATGAACCGGAGCAGCACCGTATCTATGTGCTCATTGGAGATGAGGAGTTGACGTCGGTACCTTTGATTTGAGCAGGCCGTTTAATGGATTTATCAACGGGGCCGTGGTAATATGGACACCAATATATCGTAGTTTTGGTCGCATTCAAGCGGCTGAAAGGCTTCCGTATAAACAGGGAGGAGTCGTATCATGCCTTTTACACAAGAAGAGATTGAAGCACATCTAGAGAAGCTGGAGGGCTGGGAACTGGAGGAAGGACGATGGATTGTCCGGAAATATAATTTTTTCAGTTTTATGAAAGGGATTGCATTCGTGGATGAAGTTGCTGCTATATCGGAAGCATTTAATCATCATCCATTTATTACGATTGATTATAAGACCGTGACCCTGCGTTTAACCTCCTGGGATGACGGTGGCATTATGGCCGTGGATATTAAGGAAGCCCAACAATATAATGAAGCTTTTGAGAAAATGCGTAGCAGTCATTGAACTAATCGTGGCCTACCGTATGATAAAAGCGCCTTCGATATACAACAATGCAGTTGTATGCCGAAGGCGCTTTTATCATAGAACACGAGGCTGGTGGTCGGGAAGATACACCATACAATGAAACGGCTTCTTGCCATCGGGAGTCTGACGTTCATAGGTATCCGTAAGCTCAAATCCGGCAGCCTTGTAAGCCCGGATGGCGCGCCCATTCCAGGTCAGCACCTCCAGATCAATTTCATTTTCAGGGTTGCGTCGTCTGGCTTCCTCGGCAATGGCACGGACAAATTCGGCGCCTCTGCCATGCCCGCACAATCCGGGATGCATTCCCAGACCTAGCCGGGTCACGCCAAGCATCGGGAAATATTGAGCAAATCCGGTTAGTATGTTCTCGTCATCCAGTACAGCTACATATTGCTCCTCGCGGAGCGTGGGGCTTCCAAATTCGACCTCAAGCACCTTCATTTGTTCCCAGGGTAGCCAGCCGTATATATTGTAGGGTGGATCATAGCGCCACTCACATATCGCAGCCGCCTGCTGCTCGTCCATCGGCACGATTCGGTAGTTAGATATTGAGGCCGGCATGTTTTCCCATCCTCCTTTTACAATACTTAAACTATTAACAACAGATTGTAGACAAGTTGCAGGGGATTGGCAAGCGTGTTTATTTCATGCTCAAGTCGGGTATACATTCAATAAGAAGGCTTTACTGCTCATATGCTCCCTCGCCGTGACGGTAAAATCGACGATGTTCGCAAAAACTGAAACCTTTTGAGGTGTCAGTTCGTCAGTAAAATTAACGTTTCTGATGTTGCGGACATAAAAAGCCGCAATTCGATTCCGGCCAGAATCAAATTGCGGCTCAGGTTAGCTTGCTGTTCGTTAGTTATTCTACGTTGTCGTCATCAGGAGTTTCAGAAGCTACAGCGTGGTAAGCATCTGTACTCATAATTCTTTTGGCACCGACATATCGGTTAGCGTAATAATTTTCGTTCAGTGAGCTAACAACTACACCACGTGAAGATGAGGAGTGGGCAAATTTCCCTTCACCCATGAAGATACCTACATGGGAAATGCCTCTACCTGTGGTGTTGAAGAACACCAGGTCTCCAGGTCTCATTTCATCGCGGGATACGGAAGATCCCATTTTGAATTGTGATCCGGATTGATGCGGCAGTTTAATTCCCAATTTTTGATATACATACATTGTGAAGCCGGAGCAATCGAATCCGTCGAGTGTAGTGCCTCCGCTTCTATAGCTCGTTCCTTTGGTATCTTGGATCACCTGGTCCATCTTGGAGTCTGCAAATGCACTGCCGCCACCGAATGTAAAAGATGTAAAGGCAATGGCAAGACCCATGACTGCGATTGTTAGTTTCTTCTTCAAAAAAAAATACCCCTTCCAATGCCTGCGAGGTTAGCTTAAGGATTCGGTAGAAGGTTCCCCTATGATCACTCTGTTGCGAGATCAATTCACCCAAACTGGTTCCCCCGCTTCCTAGGTGCCAGGAATTAGGCTTAACTTAAGATGTGCACCTTGGAGAGCAGTATTCACGATAACGATATTTTTAAGGTAAAGGTTACAATAAAGATTACAAAGTTGTTACTATCAGTTCACTGCGATTATTGTAACAAAGTTGGCTGGCTTTGGCAAATGTTTCATCGCAAAAAGTTACAAAAAAATCTGCTCCCTTTATCGAGGGAACAGATTTTGCTAAGAGTATTCAGTTAGGTGCCGTTTACATGAATAGAAATGGATATAGATAGTCTCCTTCCGACAGCCAAAAATTGCTCAGGAGGAACGGAGTGGGGGTTCAACCTCTGCCGGAGATATCAGTATGCCATAGGCGGTACTGTGAACTGATGTGCCATAGCCTGACCAGACTGGTAACAAAATGATACGTTTGCTGGAGAATGAGTGCCAGCATGCCAGTCCAAATCATCGCCACCATGCCGAATAGGCCAAGGACAAGCAACACACCTGCGCCGAGCAGAAGCGAAATACCGATAGCCGCGAGGATTTGGCGAAAGAAGGCGAGCAGCGACGACAGTATGGCGTGACCACCTACGGTGCCTAGCTGCATGTACAGGATGCACTGGCGGATGAACCAGCCATAAGCGATCCAACCGATGGCATAGGGCAGCACATGCAGCAGATAGGCGGGAGATTGCAGCGCCCCGGCTACGATAGGGTAGAGCCTCGGTACCATCCAGAAAGCAGGGAGCAGCAAGAGCCCAAGCTCGATGACGTAATAGATCAGCGATGATAAACCATGACGTTTCATTCCACGGAAAAAAGACAGACTTTGTGGCTCGGTCGCATGGGTGTGCAGACTTTGGTATATTCCCGCCCGGATGAAGGGGGTAATCAGTATACGCAGCACCGTTGCCCCCAGTAGTATCCACAGATACATATGAACCTCCCGGTTGTCTGTCAGGGCAATCTGGCTCTCCATCCAAAATAAGGTCTGCCCCAGTTCATTTTGCCCCTGATCAGGGTAGCGCAGTAGTAGGGGAGTAACGGCGGATTGTACCACCCGATAGAGAAAAACGCCCCATAGCAGTCGATACAAAAATAGAATGATGACAATATAAAATTGTATGCGCACAAGCGCCCAGCCTTCTTTTATAACGGTACGCATCTATAGACACCTCACCATGACAGACTTCCAAGCAGTGTCTCCAGCAGCTTGGTTACACTTATGCTCCAGCGGGTCTGTGTTTTCTCGTTCAGTTCGGCCTTCAGGTTGTTGTTGATATGCTTGTTCTCCAGCGCAATCGTGTACAGTGGATCTATAATCACATGGGAGACTGGAGATGCACTGTTGAGTCGATAGGTGGTGCTTTTGCCCATGCCGTCCCAAGCCTTGAATATCGTTGTACCGTCCTTGAAGGTAATTTGAACAGGGACCTTGGGATAATCTGCCCCTTTTTTGCTGAGTGTAATGGTTGCTTCGTATCCGTTGTCCAGCTTGCGGTTCGTAATGCGATCCACTGAAAAATCCGCCATCTGGCCGTCGTATACATATTGTTCAAAATAGTGGCTCCACGAACGTCCGGTGACTCTTTCGACGATACGCTGAAAATCCTGTGAGGATGGATGCTTGAATCGGTAGGTCTGGACGTAGGTACGCATAATTCGGTCCATTTTTTTCGCGCCGACCTGGCGCTCAATGCCACGCAGCACCAGCTTGCCCCGAGAATAGGCATTTTGTGCATATTTAGCAGCTGAGCCGTACTTCCAAGACTCACGGTTTAACGGCTGCGGGGAAGATACCTGTCCAGACTGTAACGGCAAGTTGGGGATCAATCCGTATTCTTGCTCCATGAGCCGTTCCTCTGCATAAGAGGTAAAGCCTTCATCCAGCCATGGCTCCTCGAATTCGTTGTTTGCCACCATTCCATAGAAATATTGATGCCCAATCTCATGAACAACTGTCCGCTCCAGATTATACCCGGGATTCAGGTTATCCGCCGCTGCAGCCGTAATGAGTGTGGGATACTCCATGCCGCCCGCGCCGCTGCCTGCTTTGGGTGGTACAACGATGGACAGGGTCGAATATGGATAAGGCCCGTACCACTTGCTGTAATAGGAAAGAGCGGCCTTGGCTGCGCTCATATAGCGTCCCTTGAGCTCCTTGTGCGATGGATCGAGATACAGCTTGATTTTGACACCCGGCACCTCGGCAGAGGAAAATGGTTCTTCTACGGCTACAAAATTGGGTGAAGCGGACCATGCAAAGTCGTGTACGTCATCGGCGTAAAATTGATATATTTTTTGTCCATTTTGCCGGACGGCTCCACGGGTGGGGAATCCAGTTGCGGCCACGATGTATGTTTCAGGCACTCGAATCCGCACACTGTAAATTCCAAAATCGGCGTAAAATTCGGAGTTTGCATGATACTGATGCAGATTCCAGCCTTCCTCGGCGCGTCCACGCTGTCCTGCGGTTTCGTAGACGCTAAGTTTGGGAAACCACTGACCTGCCATGACAAAATCATCTGTTGCGCCCATACGTGCGAAGATGGCGGGGAGCTTTACCTCAAACTTCATATATAATGTAATACTTTCACCACCTCGGACTGGTTTGGGGAGACGTATCTTCATGAGCGAGCGGTCGTTCACATTACCGTCATCCGGCTGCACGTATTGGGTCCGGTGCAGGAGGGATAAGCCGTCTTCCGTTTTAAGTTCAGTTAGTGTCATGGAGCCAAAGCCGTTCTTGGGCATGGTGTCACTGCGTAGCTTGCCCCCGGATTCCTTCATGAAGGTGGTTTCCATGGAAGAGAAGGCATTGGGGTACAGGTGCAGATATAGATCATTCACGGTTTTTGTGCCCGGATGCTTCCATGTAAGCGTCTCGGTGCCCCGCAAAACCTGTCCTTCCTCCAGGGACACGTCAATGTGGTATTCCGCCACACGCTTGCTGAGAACTTCCGAAGCGGGCTGCGGAGGACTTTGGGGTACGTCAGGCAGGATGTTTGCCCCCAGGGGCTTGCCCATGTTTGGCGCAAGCGCAGACTCCGACTGGGAATCGTACGGCGGTTTGCCCAAGGATTGCGAATCGGACTTAGATTCAGGCTGCCAGGCAAACCATAACGTCCCTGCGAGGAGACCGAGGGCTAGTGTAGACAGTAAAACGATTTTGGTGCGTGCTGGGGTCATACAATGGATACCTCCCGTTGACAAGCATCTACAGCATGTATATGTTTGCTTTCGGGAGATTATTAGTTAAAATATTTATAGTGTAGAATGAGTGTCAATACGGAAAATGGAGGCTTAGTGACGCATGAGTGAAAATCAGCCGGACGGCAAAAAACAGATTGCACTGAACATTGTCAGTGGCAAGAGTAAACATAAGGGCTTCGGCGCAGGGTCAATCGACCTGAACAGCATGTCCCCGGTCATTATTGACCGCGGCGAGGCCAAAATTGATGTTGGTGCCATGCATGCCAAAAGTAAAGTAGAACGCGGGATTAAGTTTTCTACCAATAAAGAGGATGTACCAAACGGACGCCAGGTGTGGCTGGTATGGGTAGCCGTAGACCGCACACCCGAAGGACGTGTGTACGGTGGCGCGACTGCCTGTGAGATGCTGATTGACGACGAAGCCAAACGCGGCTGGAAAATCCTCGCCGATCATGTCAACCGCATGGACAACGCGCTCAAGCGCCGTTTCATGCTGGACGATCTCGGCAGTGAGGATAAAGCAGCACTCAAAAGCCTGCTGATTTCTCATAATGAGGAATGGTGGGACGCTTCGCCTGAGGAATTGAAGCAGGCGCTGGAAGGGTAAGAGAAAGATCAACCACAGAAGTAGAGGAATAAGTAAAATATTTGAAGAGAAAACTGTATTTGTGTTATAAAACGAGCTATACTGAGGTAAGAATAGTAAAGGAGCCGTGCGCTAACACAACTCCAGTATACAACGACTGCTTAAAGAGCAGTTGGCAGTAAGGTTCAGAAGTAGATCGATACCTTGTAGGGGGCGGTCTACTTCCTTTTCACGTAGGTAAGCAATGCCAGAATGAACATGCCAAACATAATCATGCCAAACATAATCATCATGGAAAATGATCAGTCATGTGGAAATATTGGAAGGCTCGTCTGCTTCTCCTGATGCACCTGTATTGAGAGTCTATTTGAAAATAGGGCTAAGCATATTGGCTCAGCAGATCATGGAGTTTATTTTTTATTTGTTCACGTACTACTTGAGGTTGCTTTACGTTTGCTTCCATACCAAGCCCAAGAAAAAAGTGTACCGCCCATGTTGTAAATGATGAACTCATTGTTGTACGAATCGTGCCTGAGCCATTTTCATGCAATTCGATGGATGGTGCCAACCACAAGTCTGACTGACATCGTCGCACACCCTCGGATGTTAAATCTACCTCCAATTCTGCTATTTCACTTTCATCCATGCGCATAACCCATTGCTCAATATGATCCTCGTTCATATCGATTTGCTTACTTTGGTCCCCTTCATCAGAGAAATCCTTCACTCGATCCACACGGAACACTCGATAATCCTCTGCAAGAAAACAATAAGCCTGGCAATACCATAATCCGTTCATTGTATAAATACCAAGTGGCTGGATCATCCTTTCTCGACGCGAGGCTGCTTCATAAACAATTGTAATGACGCGTTGTTCCAGCGCACTCTCCAGTAGCTCACTGAGAAAAGGCACTTCTATGTCATGCGGAGGTATCCAGAAGACAAGCCGCTGCTGCATTTGTTCGATCTTTTGCTTAAGTTCACTAGATAGATAATGAAAGAACTTGTGCAGTGCGGAATCCACTTCGTTTTTAAAGGGGAGCGATTTGTAATTCCGTAATGATTGGCAGGCAAAAAATAATGCCATGGTTTCGTGTTCTGTGAAGCTGATTGGCGGTAGTACCTTCTCGCGCAGTACGCGGTAGCCACCCCCAGGCCCTGTCTGAGAGTATAGAGGCACACCTAGTTCACTTAGTTCCATCAGATCACGAATCATGGTTCGACGTGAAACGCCGCATTCGTCCGCTAACTCCTGTATGGTGAATTTTTTGCGTTCATTTACTAACATGATGAGCTGAACAAGTCGTTGTGCTTTGTGCATGCTTTGCTCCTTTATTAAAGCAAATAAATATTAGTGACAGTAGTTGGCACTATTATCACGTATGCTTAACCTCGAAGTCAAGGTTCACACATCTGAAATCACAGCGAGTCAAACTTATTTTGCGTTGAATGACTGTGATAGAAGGTGTGAGGATGCTTTTTGAATGAAGAGGATGAGGGGAGTTTGAAGATGAAGAACGAGCAATACGTAATGGAGTTAGTACTATTCAAGTTAAAAGAGGGGACGGATAAGGACTCTTTTCATAAAGCTGCCACTGAATTGAGTGATGTGCTACAAACCCAATTGCCGGGATTTAAAGAGCGTCAATTGCTACATACCTCTGACGAAACACAATGGACAGACATTGTATATTGGTCTGATATGCAGATGGCAGTGGCGGCGATGGAAAAGCTCAAATCTGTGCCTGCTTTCCAAACGTTTGCCTCTATGATTGATTCCAAAGACATTCATTTACTACATCTGGTTCCAGTGAATCTGGAAGCGTAAAGAAAAGAGAATGGAGCATGTGAATAATATGAACAGCGTATCTGTAATAGGTTTGGGCTCTATGGGCGTTGCAATCGCTCAATCGTTACTTCAAAGTGGTTATAGAGTTACGGTATGGAATCGGACAAGTGAGAAGGCTGAGCTGATTGTGAAGACAGGAGCGATTTTGGCACCTGATGCTGCTACAGCAATAAGCGCGAGCGCAGTGTCCATTATCTGTGTATCTGATTATGCAGCGTCGTATAGTATTTTGGACACGGATGAAGTGAAAGCGGCTCTGGCAGGACGGATTCTTATCCAGTTAAGTACAGGAAGCCCGCAACAGGCCCGAGATCATGAGGTATGGACTCAATCATACCAGGCTGAATATATAGAAGGAGCGATTGTAGCTTCTCCTACCCAGATGGGACAACCGGAAGCAACCATATTTTCATCTGGTTCTCCTTCTGCATTTCATAAGTGTGAGTCGTTACTTAAAAGCGTAGCTGGAAATGTACTTTATCTGGGAGAGCAGGTTAGCGCAGCTTCGACGACGGACCTGGCATTTCTTTCATATCTGTTTGGCTCGTATCTCGGCTTTTTCCATGCTGCACGTATTCTTGAATCAGATGATCTTCGTGTGGATGCCTTTGGGGCCATGATTGCCCAGATATCTCCCGTTATTGGCGGGGTAATGAAGTATGAGAGCGAGTTCATTCAGAGTGGAGTTTACGATAAGCCACAAAGTTCTGTAAATATGAGTATGGTTACCGTAGATCTTCTCATGGAACAGGCTCGTGAAGCAGGGATAAATAATGAATTTCCTGTATTTGCCCAAGGTCTCTTCAAAAAGGCCTTGGATGCAGGATACGGTGAAGAAGAAGTATGTGCGCTAATCAAGGTGATGCGTTAGGCATGTTGGGAGCAATCAGTAAAATTTTTTGAAGAAAAAAGATGCATTTACGTTATAAACTGAGCTATAAAGGTACGGAATAGCCGAATGTGGCGACGGCATGGGGATTCGCCCAGTCCACGGGCTGATGTCTCGCATAGGATACATCAGCCTAGAACACAAGGAGTGAAACACATGTCTTTAATGCCTCAGGTCCCTTTCGGAACGCAGCCGGGAGCTCCGGGTCCATTCACACCGTCAGGTCCCTCGCTTCCACAATTTCCTGGCACACAGGGTTCGTTCCCGTCACCGGTAGGACCACCACCCGGGGGAGGGTCTTTTTCGCCCCCACCGCAGGGACCTTTTGGCCCACAAGCAGGGCCAGGACCGCTTGGCCCTATAGGACCGGGACCCCAAGCTCAAGCGCCTACAGCCCCGCCACCGCAATTTATGCCACCAAAGCCACTGGTCACGGGCTATGCTATTGACCCTTTAGCCATCTCCGGGTGTTTGTTCCGCAATACGTTTGTATGGCTGACGAATGGCGAACGCTTCTGGCTGTATCCCATCTTTGTAGGCAGAACATCCGTAGCGGGATTTCGGTGGAATGGTCGTTTTTGGACTTATTATGGTGTAGACACCAACCGTATCGAGTCGTTTAGCTGCTTCTGGTAAGCTGCGGATAATCGTGGCAAGAGAGATACAGGGGACATATGAGCAAATAAAATGAATTGAAAAAAGACTGAGAGAAGCGCTTATAGCGTTCCTTCAGTCTTTTTTTTGGCTGTTACTCCATCCACCATCGCTTGAAATTGCTCCACCATGATTTCTTTTCTGCCTGCCGCTCCGCTTGGTCAGTCTGTGTCGCTGTCGGTGGGTTATTCTGTCCAGACAGCGTTTCCTTCGGCTCCGTGCCGCTGACGAATACCTCCAGCCGTTTATCCGGACTGTCCGGCGCAGCCAGCTTGCCACTGGCTGGATCAATATAGGCGCTGACGACACCGTCAGGGATGGGAAAGATTTTGGGCGGCACATTCTCCAGCGCTTTCTCCGTATATTGCGCAAAAATCGGTGCCGCCCGCCGGGCATCCTGCTTGCTGATGGCCTTGCCCTTGTCATAGCCAACCCAGACGGCGGTGGACAGCTCGGGCGTGAAGCCAACCATCCACGCATCGGTGTTGGTCGTGCCGCTCTTCCCGGCAACCGGGCGCTTGATCAGCTTCGCGACCCGGTTGCCGGTGCCACCTTCCTCGAACACGCCTTCCATAAGGCGTGTGAGGACGTAAGCAGAGGCGGGCTTCACTACCTGCACCGGAGCGGTCTGCGGTGCTTCATAGAGCGACCGCCCGGCCGCATCGGTGATGCGCAGCACCGCCACCGGGGCGACATTGTGCCCGCCGCTGCCGATAACCGAGAAGGCCGAGGCCATCTCGAACGGGCTGACAGGCGATACGCCCAGCGCGAGAGAAGGCACGGGCTTCATCTCGCTCGTAATGCCCATTTTACGGGCGAGGTCCATGACCTTGTCTGTCCCCACCTTCAAAATGGTGCTTACAGCATAAATATTATCGGACGCCGCAATCGCACGCCGCAGATCAATTTCGCCCAAATATTTGTCTCCAAAATTTTTGGGCTTGTAGGTTTTACGGTTGTTGTCGTAGTGGAACATCGTCGGTCGGCTTTCGAACTTGGACGTACTTGTCAATTCGCCAGAATCCAGTGCGCTCAAATACATAATCGGCTTAAAGGACGAGCCGGGCTGCCGGGTTGTGGCAAGCGCATGATTATACTGATTGCCGACATAGTTGGTCCCGCCAACCATGGCCTTCACATGTCCGTTGCGCGGGTCAATGGAGATCAACGCCGTTTCCAGTCCGTTGCTGTTCTTCATGCCCTCGTCTACAGCCGCCTCGGCTGCTTGCTGCATGTGCATGTCCAGCGTGGTATATATGCTCAGGCCGCCATGCTCCAGCACACTTTCACTAATTCCCAGCTGATTCATTGCAAGCTGGCGGATGTAGTCGCGAAACCAGGGGGCTGTTTCTACCGTCCGGCGCTGGCTCTCGGGCCGCAGGGCAAGCATTTCCTCATAGGCCTTGGTAGCTTGGGCAGGAGTAATTTTGCCAGTGAGCGCCAAGGAATCCAACACGATTTTTTGTCGATCCTTTGCGTTTTTCATATGATTATACGGCGAATAATAGGTCGGTCCCTTCGGAATACCTGCCAGCAGGGCGCTTTCAGCCAAATCCAGATCTTTTGCGGATTTACCGAAATACATCTGCGAAGCCGCTTCAATGCCGTAGGCACCGTGACCATAATAGATTTCATTCAAATACATTTGCAGCAGCTCTTTCTTGGTGTACTTCATTTCAAGCTGTGCGGTATAGATGGCCTCCTTGGCCTTGCGTGTCCATGTTTTCTCATGAGATAGATACAAATTGCGTGCAAGCTGCTGAGTCAGCGTGCTGGCTCCTTGCGACATATCCCAATGGGTCAGATTGACAAGCACGGCCCTGCCCAAGCCTTTGAAATCGAAGCCGAAATGATCGTAAAACTTCCGGTCCTCCACAGCCAACGTAGCTGCAATCAGATCGGGTGAAATGTGATCCAGCTGGACAGGGATGGATTCCTTGCCTCCGGCAGAGAAGGTGGCAATGACTTGGCCCTGGCTATCAAGCAGACGCGAATTCCGGTCCGTATCCGCGAGCGGGAGACTGGTGGTATATAAATAGGCGAGCAGAATGCAGGCAGCGATGACCGTCAGAATGGTGAGTGACAGCAGTCCCTGAAACCATCGAAGCCAGAGCGGCTTGCGTTTGGGGAATTGCCCGGTTGTAGCGGCCATCCTGCCACCTCCTTCCATGGTTGATGTTCTCAGTATTGTCAATCCGAAAGCGTCTATTCATCAGATACGTATACGTGTACATTTTATACGAAATCAAGTCTAAAAAGAGTTTTTCAGGCTATCCGAGTATCGCCTATAAGCAAAAAGTGTTTGTATTCATGGACGTGAAAGCATTTGGACACCGAATTTCCTATAAAGATAAAAGAAGGAAATATAAGGTTGTGCGTAGAATATACAAAAAACCAGACATTTTACAGAATTGTAATATCAACGAGGGAGGAATTTTTTTGATCAGACGCTCTTTTTATTACCTGTGGGGGTCTCAGACGATCTCCAACGTAGCAGATATCATCTACATGTTGAGTGTAGTGGTATTGGTGTTCAGCTCAAGTAATTCTTTAATGACGACGATTTTGATTCCGCTCTTCCGATTGTCTGCCCAAGTGCTTAGCGGGCTCGTTGCACCGATAGTCCTCGGCCGATTTCGACTGACGCGTATTTTGCTGTTTTCCCAATTTGGGCAGTTTGTCATCTTCACGCTGTTGCTGCTTTATTTGTGGATCACGCCTGATCAGAGGTCTTTTCTGTTCATTTTCGTGATGGTGTTTGGTATGTCATTTCTGGATGGCTGGACCAATCCGGCACGTAATGCGCTTGTACCCCGATTGGCAAACGGCGAAGGACTGATGCGTGCCAACGGCATGGTGGCGGTCAGTGATCAAGTGGTTAAATGTGCAGGCTGGGCGTTGAGCGGAATTATTGTGGCATGGCTCGGTTCCCTGAATACACTTGTGATCGCATCCTGTTGTTATTTGGTGGCTGTAACTGTTACTTCATTCATTCGTGATCCGCTGGATCAAAAGGAATTAAGCCCCGAATCCTCAGAGCTTGCCATGAGTGGGTTAGAAACAGCGAAAGTAAAGGAAAAAGGCTCTCACTGGAAGGAGCTTGGGGAAGGCTGGCAGATCATTTGGCATAACCGCCGCATTCGTTCTTTGATGATCGTGGATAGTGTGGACACCATTGGAGGAACCTCCTGGCTTGGCGTATTTATTCTGGCGTATGTTACGCAGGTGCTGCATCAGGATGCAAGCTGGTGGGGCTTTATGAATGCCTCCTTTTTCTCGGGTACGATTCTGGGCGGGCTGCTCGTCGTCGGCTTGGTCAAGCGGCTGCAAAAGAACAGCTTTCTGTACATGCTCGGAGCGTTGCTCGTATATGTGCTGATTACGGTGGTGTTTGCGCTCAATACGATCCCGGTCGCTGCGCTTGTTCTTTTTGCTATATCTGGCTTACCGGTTCAAATGGCAGGAATTATTCGCCGTACCTTGCTGCAAACGAGTGCCCCGGCCGCTCAGCTCCCTAAAGTAATGGCGGGTATTGATGTGCTTACGAATCTCGCTTTCGGCCTATCCTTGTTATTCCTGGGCTGGTATGCAGACCGTTTCGGCATGGTGCAGGTATATTTATTGGCTGCGGCTATGACAACCATTGCCGTTCTGATCGGCTGGTTCTATCGCCGTGATTTTCAGGAAAGTGAGCAAATAGATCATCCAACCGCTACGGGCGCAGGGATCTGAAGCTGAGGCATTCGTGGGACGGGTCAACGGTTATGGATGGACTACATAATAATTTCACAATTTTCTAATGTAGAGTAAGAACATAAGCCAAACCTGTCATGTAGAAGGCTTGGCTTATATGTCTGTTAACATGTGGTGACAATCTACAATAACCCTTTGAGCTGAGATACATGGCTTTGTGACACGCCCAGCCATTTTGCATATTCATTCTGTGATGACTGGTAAGTCCGCTTTTCTGTACACGTATGTTCCTTAACAACAGGAATCGGCTTTGGACTGACGCCTATATTGCCCTTCAATTCGACGGTACAGTTCTTACATAAAAGCGAACCCCTGAAATACGTTAGATTTTCAGCTGAGTTACACAGCTTACAGGAAGCGCCAACATATTTATGCATACCTAAGAAGCCTGTTTCATGATCGGCAAAAAATTCTATTGAATCACCAATATCCAAGTTCATGGTGGTACGGATTTCTTTTGGGATAACGATACGGTGTGAGGTTATTTTTAGCATTGGATTTGAAAGTGAATTTGATCATATGTATACACTTATTGCATATGAGAGAGAGTCTCTATAAGCGCTTAATCCTTCGGTTGATTGACAGAATTTACAGGATTGACCGATGTATCTTTTTAAAATAATGGTGCCCTTCTCTGTGTCTATAAAAAATTCAATGGAATCCAGAGGTTCAAAATCGCATGTATATAATATTTCTTTGGGGATGGTGAAGCGCCCCAAATGGTCTAATATTCTCGTCATGGCAATGTGTTTCACGTCAAAATCTCCTATTTTCAAGATGAAAAGAAATAAAATAGCACTATTCTTTATTGTTCCAAATGGTGGTATTATTATGGAAAGGAAAATAAATCATTATATTATATGTTTTCCAACTATAGGATTTGTTGAAATGAGAATCATACTACAGTTCATGTTGAAAGGGTGGTTTATACATGGAAATCACACCTGGGATAAGAGCAGAATTAGAAAAATACTTGGAACAAAAAGGGTTGAGCAAGACCGCGTTTGGACATATCTCGGGACTGAATCCGGGCACCGTCAGTGGTATTGTGACGGGCAATAAGTCCATTTCGGTGAATCAAATGGATCTGATTACGCTAGGAATGGAGTTACCACCGGATCATTTTTATGAGCGTTATATTGAAGAGTACATTATAGATGAACCGCTGAACTGGCGAAAAATTAGTCCGTACTTGTACCGATGTGTGGAGCTTCATCGGCTGGATTGTTTAAAAAGAGTCGTCTATCTATTGCTAGACCATGCTGCCTATCCGTCTTTGCTCTATGGAGTAGCCGAAAATATTTTCAAAGACGGGTATAATGAAGCCTCTGCTTTTCTGTATACAAAGGTGGCTGAGAGTGAGAAGCATCAGCATTCAGAACGACTTGCTGTGTGCCAGTATCGCTTGTTTAAGCTCACGATTGGGAAAGACCAAGCGGTTAACCTTGGAGCCGCCGCTAAATTTGAATCGTTTATCAATCGTTTGGATGAAATAGATCAGCTTGATGCATTAAAGGACTTGGCGAATGTATACAGATCCATGGGCTATTGGGACAAGACATATACATTTGCTAAGGAAATGAGACGGCTAGGGAAAATACAATATGACATGGTTCACAACTCTGGACGTAAGGAACAAGGGCTACGAAAGAAACTAAGTAGACCACTTTTTGTATATATAGCCTACGGTGATCTGCTGTGCGCAAATGCATGTGATGCCAAAGGAAATTTTGAACAAGGTTTAGAGCATATTCTTGCTTATACTGATTTAAGCTGGGTAAAGGAGCAGGATTCAGACACACTCCACTGGATGGGCTTATTTCAGCAGTGGGGAAAAATGAATAGGTACGTGAACAGGCTTATGTCAGGAGATGTTAGCGTGCTGCCGGATTACGTAGAGTATATGGCGGGCGAGCAGCAAATCTTTGCCGAACTCTTGAACGTTATCGAAGCCGCTAATCGGTACGATATGGATGTGGATCATATCCTCCAGCGCTTTGAGACTCAAATTGCAGCCTATCAGGAGCCATCGTCTGCTGATCTGTATACACAGCAGGTTTTACCAGAACAGTACGTGCGGTTTTGGTATAAGATGGCTAACTATAGTCTGAACAAGGGTAGATACTCTTATGGCTTCGAGTGCCTTTTAGTCGCTTGGGAAAATGCTCTTACAATGAATAATCAACTGATTATTTCAAATTGTGCACGATTATTTGAGCGCTTTAGTGTGAATGCTGTCCTTGAAACAGGTAGAAAACTTCGAAAAATGTGGAAAGAAATTGATCAAAAAGACGGCTTTGTTCTTGGCGTTAACTAGCTTTTTACTGGTGTTTGCACTACCAATCCAAGCTAATCATCAAGCTCATGGCACAGTCAACTTCAGATTCACATTGGTAGTGCATAAATCAAGGCACAATTCATTACCATTGACCAGCTTAAAAGGCTGGTCTTTTTTTGTTTGATTTTTCAAATTTTTGGTTGAAAAAAATAATAATTCGAATTTGCTCATTCCATCCTAAAATGAAATACATTAGGAGGGAATGTCAATGGATACAGATGAGACGTTACAACAACAAATGGAAAATGCCCGGCAACAGCTTCATGATCTGTTTGAACTGTATGGTTTCGGACATGCGTGTGTTCTTGAGCAGTCTATGCTATTGGATGAACTTATTAATCAGTACAACCGTATGTTTCAGATCCAAAAAACTTACAAAAATATGCATCTGGTGTAAACAGATCATATCCCTTTCAGTTCGCGTATACATGGAGTACAAACGAAGGAATCTCTATAAGGCATCAAACTATGATTAGAGCCACATAACCTACATTGTTTTTTTACTAATTGAATTAGGATGATGCCTTGTTCTTGTAAAGAAAATTCCAAATCATCGTGTTTTTCAATGCCCAAATCTTTCCTTATGTCCATCGGTAAAACGATTCTTCCGACAAAATCCAGCTTCCTTACCCATCCTACTCTATGCAAAACTAATCCCTCCCATCACATAACGAATATTATTGTATCACGATATCTATAAAATGACTTATTTGAAATAAAAATACATTATCATGTCATAAAATGTAATACATTCAGTGTAACGACTGTTACATAGGAAACGATTATATTCAACGTATGTAATTTTATTTTAAAGGGGGACATGCAGATATGGTTTACGTTATCATCTCAATAGTATCTTCCGTGCTACTATTTTTTCTGATTTATAGAATTATTAAATATAAGATAAGGAAATATAACCGTGAACATTTTGGACTATCATTAAATATGCTTCTTATTCTAGTAGGAAGAATATATATCAATACAGGAGAATCTAATTTAAAACCCTTGCTAATAGGTTATACATTCTTGTTTTCTGTTTTGTTATTAATTTTTTTATTTGGTATGGTTGGTAAAAAAAATAGTAAGCACTGAACGGAAATTGACCATTTTACTGACCGTCGTTGGACATCGAGGCATCCATGCCCTAGTGATATAACACACTTTTTTGTTGAGCCTAGTCACAGAACCTTTGCACGGTTCAATTCAGTAGCTTGCCTTTTATATGGAATGGAAATCCATTTTTTTGTTGAATAGTTACAATAAAATACTTATAATGTAAATGTGTATAACTACCTGTAAAAAACTTTATTGATCATGAATGCTCTAATAGTTTCTATACATACTGGTTTGATTGATAAAGCGTGCAGGAAAAAAATCAAAGAAAGTGGGCTTATGAGTATGAAAAACATTAAAAAAGCTTCATTATTATCTGTTTTGTCTTTAGCTGTTGCCATTCCATTGACTGCTTCTGCCGCAGCCACTACGGAAGTTACACCAGCTACAACTGATTCAGTAGCAGTTTCCCAATCTGCAAACACATCAACCGATGTGAATGCGCCAAAATTGGGGGGGCATGTTATTACTCCTCAAGACACTAATTCGGTGCTTAATAAAAGTCTTGCTAATACAGAGATGTCAGAGCGTTTCTATATTGATCCAGGCTACGGGTATGCTAAGGTATGGCTACGCAATGATGGTAGCCAACCGATTAAGTTAACAGTAACTCAGGGTTCAGCTTCAGGTACGCAGAAGATGAGTGCAACTATAGGTAAAGGTGAAACTTGGTCTCAGATTAACTCTAGTGCTTGGTCTACTGGTAACTTCTATGTTAACCTTACTTCAGGTAACGCCGCCATGAAAGGCTCTCTCTCAGTTCGTATAGGTAATTCACGAGGAGAATTGTAATTAACTCATAGTTGCTTATGAGTGTTTATTAGGTCGGCCAATGGGTCGGCCTTTTTCTATTAGGGAGGGACGAACCTTGTTCCACGATGAAGAGACAGATAAGGTAAAACGTCCTGTAAACGGACAGTGTCTATTTGCAATAAGCTGGAGTCGGAATTTTATACCACACTCGGCGCTTCATTTTGTAGCGAGTGCTGGGAAGTCATGAAATCTGGGTATGAGGACAAATTGGGTGAAAGGATCGTTTGGGACAAGTGATATGGAGAAAGTGAGATCGACAAACTGAAACGAAGAAATATGATTCTTAGCGATCTGTCCAGAAGGATAGATGATGAATATAGGGATGTAATAAAAGGTACGTTTATGTATAGAAGGCATGATAGTTTAATGGTCAAGGCACCCTAACCGGTGCTTTATTATTTGTTCAGGAAACTTTTCCTTAGCTTCACGAATCTATAAGCAAGCGGGAGGGGGAACGAAAAAATCGTTCTCCTGTTGCTGTGGCACAACAAGACGGTATTCTAAATCTGCATGATTAGATAATAAATCACTGTAACAGAAATCCCTATTTTTTGGTTATAATGATATATATAATTATTCTTTTGGAAGTGGAGGTGTGGAACTGAAATAAAGGATGATATATCAGTTAGCGTTATATCGTGTCGGATAAGAATTTTTATGAAAGGGGTTTTATTGAAGAAGATGTTATTTTGGCATATTTAGATGGTAAATATGGATTCTCTGAATTGGGTGATTCTAGAATGAATTTTGATAGTTTAATCTTCATGCTAGCTAATGGAATCCAGATGATAGACGAAAACGAGCGAGTAAAAGGCATCATTGACATTTTGAATCAGCATTGGGGTGTTTCATATGAAACCATAGCGCTGTATGCCAAGCTGGATACGAATGATGTACAGCAATTTATGAAAGATCCAGAGTCGATCTCCATAGACAAGAAATATAGTTTATCTGTTATAAGTCTGTTCTTGCACTATTTGTTTAAACCAACTCAATAGTAGAAAAGAAGCTTACAGTCATTACCGGCCCTTCTTTAGGGATTAATGTAAGTGGTATTTCAACAGTTTCCCCTTCAGCCAATTCGTATTCTCATGAATTCTTTAATGCAAATAAATACAAATTTTAATTCAGTTAATCCATTTTCTATACATATTTTTAATAGTATATTGAGGTAAATAAAGTGATTATTCACTTTGATAAATCCGAAATTGCTTTGTCGGTATTATTTTATGGTTTCGTAAGGATTGCAAAACCATCGAAATATGGGAGTTTAAAACAGATGTTGTGCCGTAGTTAGTTTTATGAAAGGAAGGTATAGGGGTGAGTATTTATTACGCTTCAAGCAAAGAGGATATCACTAAGGATGCACTCCAAGAGTTATTTCTTTCGGTAGAATGGGAGTCTGGCAAGTATCCAAACGAGCTTTTACAAGCAATCGGAGGGTCTCATTCAATTGTTACCGCTTGGGAAGGAGGAAAGCTTGTCGGTTTAATAAATGCTTTGTCAGATGGTGTTTTAACGGTATATTTTCATTATATGCTTATTAATCCGAGTTATCAGAGTATAGGTATAGGTAAGGAAATGATGAATATAATGCTTGATAGATATAAAGGGTGTAAAACAAAAGTATTAATTTCTTATCCTCATGCAGTGGATTTCTATAATAAATTTGGCTTTAATACAGAGGATGGAGCTACACCAATGTTTATCTCAGAGTTGATATGATTGAACTAACGGGACACGTTACAGCGGCAGTCTAATACTTTATTTTCACCGAACAGTTGGACATCGAGGCATCCATGCCCTAGTGGTATAACACACGCTTTTTTGTTGAGGCTAGTCAGAACCCTTGCACGGTTCAATTCAGTAGCTTGCTTTTTATATGGAATGGAAATCCATTTTATTGTTGAATAGTTACAATAAAAGACTTATAAT
>NZ_JBITPI010000047.1:0-140443 GCF_050467745.1 Paenibacillus sp. NRS-1781 | reverse complement strand
GCCGGGCGCACATGAAAAAGGCCCATGGAATTCACACTCCATGGGCCTTAATTTATGCATTTTGGACCAGCGCATACTCGTCTAATCCTTCTTTTCAGGTAAAGGGACATAATATCCTTTGCCATTCGGACCCATCGCGAATTTATTGCGAAGATGGATAAGATTAGGGCCGAATTTGGCTTCCAACTCCTCACGAAACTCATACATGATTTCCATAATATAAACATCATGAATAATCACTTCCGTAATCGGCATCACAAGCCCCGGATGCATCGTCCATGCAGCACGGCTATCATCCCCGAGTGAAAGTATACCCGCTACAACCTCACGGTCATCTACGCTGAGTACAATCCACCGTCCACCAATTTCGGACGTAATCTCTTTACTCATATCATGGTGGTAAATGGTGGCAAATTCAAAGTTAAGATCTCCGTACGCTACAATGAAAATCTCAATGCCTTCCCGGGCGACTTGCTCTAAAGCAGCTCTGAACACCTCGGCATCCTCTTTCCAAATTTCCATTAAGATTCGGTGCTTGGCTCCCTTAATCCCTTCTTGTATGCGACTTATAATGGCTTCATAACCCGATATATTCCAAATATTCTCTCTGTTTTGGGACGATGCTGTATACTGCTCCAATGTCTCTTGCGCTACATTAAAAATCTGCTCTGCCTTGCGTTTTCTCTGAGCAATCAATTCATGGGGCGGAAGTGGCACATATAACGGTGTATTATCCTGACTGACCATAATGTCCCCACGGTTAACCATCCCTGATAATACCTCATAAATTTTGGATCTTGGCACGCCGGAATTCAATGACACAGCGTATCCCGAAAGTGGAGAGCTTTCCAACAAGGTTACATAAGCTTTAGCTTCATATTCCGTAAAATTCAGATCCCGCAGAATTTCTAACACATTTGGTTTCATGACGCATTCTCCTCAAATTCATGTTCAACCTTACTATATCACTTCCCCTTGACAAAAACCGATATACACACTATCTTTTTATTAGTAGTTACTAAAGTAGCTACTCAAGTAACTACTCATATTTCATTTGATATGAGATCATGTCAGGGAGGATTTCACTTGAACAAAGTCATAGCTATCAACAGCAACAGCAATCGCATCTACTACAGCGCTACGATTCTGGCTCTGTTGATTTGGAGCACATCGTTTATTGCCACAAAAGCGGCGTATACCACGTTCCCCCCTCTTACATTGGGACTATCCAGATTTATGATAGCCTCTGTTGTGTTGGGTATTGTTTTGCTTATAAGAAAGGAATTTGTCAAAATTAAGCCAAAGGACTTAGCTATGATTGCATTTAGCGGTGTTTTGGGAATCACTCTTTATTTTTCGATGGAGAATATAGGAGTAAGCCTGACTACAGCTTCTAACGCAGCATTGATTGTCGCCTCCTATCCCGCGATCACATCGTTGCTTGAACTCATGATATATAAAGTGAAGCTCTCCAAATATAAAATCTTCGGGATTGCACTGGCTATGATCGGGGTATATTTTTTGACCTCGGTAGGCGGAAATTCGGATGGAAAGAATGAACTGATCGGAAATTTAATATTGATTGGAACTGGTTTTGCGTGGGCATTTTATACTTTCATGACGCGCAAGGTTGTGGACAAATACCCGCCCGTGACTTTATCTTTTTATCAAACCGTAGCAGGCAGTATCTTCTTTATACCTCTGGCACTTATTGAAAAAGATAGCTGGCAAGCTCCGACAACGGGATCGTTTATGTTATTAGTATATCTGGGCGTATTCTGTTCCGTTATCGCATTTTTGCTTTACAATTACGGATTAATCAAGCTGTCACCGAGCAGCTCCGTTTCTTTAATGAATTTGGTACCGATATTCGGGGTCTTATTTTCGGTTCTATTGTTGCAGGAAACCATTTCGTGGCGACAAATTATTGGCGGTTTGGTCGTTATCCTAGGTGTCCTACTCAGTGTACATCAACCAAGCAGTAAATAGAACGGAGAAGTATGATTATGTATCCTGTGCTACAATAAAGGGGCGAGTGACCTCACCAAAAGTTTCTCGCCCAGGTCGGTTGCGTTCATGCAGTCGGCTTTTTCACTTTTACATAAAAAAGGCGGTTATATTGATTAATGAGCTTATCCAGAATCATAGATTGCCTAAGCACACTGGCGTGACTGAAACCATGTTTCGCTTGCAAAGCATACAGCTTTTGTCGAGCTTTCTCCAACCGTTGACTCAAAATGTCGTCCCTTACCATGATATAACCCTCCTTGTCGTATCCTTAGTTTAGAGGGTTATGAATAAGTTTACAAAAGTAAAGGTTTGGGATAATTATCTATAATCCAACAAAAAAAGACCTGCTACGAAAGCGGGTCTGCAAGGCTAAAGCTAATTACTATAAGGGTCAAAAAATTTCCGGATTAAATATGCTCTATTGTGAATTGGATTAGACTTTTCCAAACAGCTTAGCAAAAATTTAAAACCATCTGAAAACGTCCCCCTACGCAAATAGTAGATCGCCAATTCTGTTGTAAAATGAGTAAAACGCTCTGCAATGAATTGTTGATTGTATACGCCTACTTGTTCTTGTTGTTCCAAAAGAGAGGCAATCTCCACCTCAAACCGCTTGAGTATTTCATCCACATTCAAATGATAACGATTAGCCGCCTCAATGATATTATCTAATGCGGGAAGAATTTCTTCTTTCTTTGAAGAAAAATAAGTTACATAATCGGGGAGTACACTTCCATCGCCTGACATAAGCCTATTTACATAGGTATTGGCCTTAGCCCACTCTTCAAACCGATTTTTCCACAAGATAGTCGTTTCATCCGTTTCCTTCACCCAGCTTAAATCGCCGTAAACACGATTATACTTGCGCGCTTGCTCATAGTCTTTTTTTGCATCACAAACTTCTGAACGAAGTAAATATGAAAATGCCCAGTAAGCAAACGGAGGGGCACTCGGCTTCTTTGGGTTTTTTTTCTTTTCATTTTGCCTCTGGCGCCGTTTCAACTTATTTTGAATTTCAGCCTTATTCTCCAATATCTCAGCGAAAAAGTTTATTTTATCCCATTGTCGTAATGAGCGATATGTATTCAATAAATCTTTTAACGCCTCTAACTGGTCAACTTCATCAAGGCGATCAATATAAGCCTCAAACTGAACAGCAGCCTCATAATTTCTCTCTTGATCATCCCCCTGCCTTGTCACGAACAAACGATATTGGCACAAGGCCAAGCGTTCCGAATGCTGCTTTCTCTCACTGATGGCCACATTTTCGTAAAGTATGGCTGCCGCCTCATTCATGCCTTCATTAAATAATTTCTCGGCAAGTTCAAATAGAGACTCAGAATATCCTAGCTTATCCAATAACATATCCACAACCTGCCGAATGAAGTCCAGCTTGTTCAATTTAGCACAATTATATAAAAAGGGACTCATTCTGCGCCAATTAGGGGTGGAATCGGTTAAATACTCCTCAATGTACCTTTCGTAAAAATAACCAACGGGGTGCCCCATCGCTTCTGTAATTCGATCCAATTGGTAAACCGAAAACGTACGGTTTCCATTAACCAAACTGCTCACAGTACCTAGATTCATTCCTGATATTCTAGCCAGCTCGGAAATATTTAAACTATTTTCCTTCATGTGTTTGATTATCTCTGCAAGTATCGTGGTTGTATTGGACAACCCCCCCCCTTTAAAGTTAACTTTTTAGGATTCCGTTAATATAAATGTGAGCCATTACAATCAAATGATAGAATAGCTTTTCTAGAAATAATGATACCAACTTTTGGTATCGTTATATATAATTTTCATAGATTCAGGAGAAAACAAACAGCAAAAAGAACGAGGTAAAGCATTAAAAGACCTACTGTAAGAGAAGGTCTTGGAATGGAGCATTTTTCAATACCAAGATTAATTACATCCCACCATGGGTTCCGGTCGGTTGGTAAGTAGATCCATTTCCTTGATATTGCAAAGGGGGGATTAGTACTGTAAATATCACAAGGGCAGTAGCTAATAGGGATGTTACTATTTTATTCTTCATCTTCATTCACCTCGGTAGTCAAATTTCGATAAACTGCGATTGTCTCAGCAACTGCATTTTCTCTATAAGACTCAAACAGTTTCATACATTTAATTATATATGTTTTATTATTAATTGCAGTAGATTTTTCCAAACAGCTTAACAAAAATCTAAAACCTTCTGAAAACATTTCTCTGCGCAAATGGTAGACAGCCAATTCTTTTAAAAAATGAGTATAGCGTTCTTCAATAATTCGCAAATTGTACACGCCTACATTTTTTTGTTCTTTTAAAAGAGATAGAATTTCCGTTTCAAATCGCTGAAGTATATCATCTACATTTATATTGTATTGGTTAGCCGCACTAATGACGTTATCTAACGCGGTGAGAACCTCATCTTCCCTTGAAGAAAAGTAATCTATATAATCGGGAAGTACGCTTGCTTCCCCTGACAAAAGCTTATTCACATAAGTATTAGCTTCAGCCCACTCTTTATACCGTCCCTTCCACTTCAAAGTGTCTTCATCCGTTTCATTCACCCAGCTTAAATCGGCGTAAGTGTAAGTATGTTGTAGTGCCTGTTCATAATCTTTTTTTTCGTTACAAACTTCTGCACGAAGTAAATGTGAAAATGCCCAGTAAGCAAACGGAGGAGCGCTCGGCTTTTTTGTATTTTCTTTCTGTGTTTTTTGCTGCTGTAGCTCCAGCTTATATTGGATTTCAGCTAAATTCCCCAAAATTTTAGCAAATTTGTTTACTTTGTCCCACTTACGCAATGAGCGATATGTATTCACCAAATCTTTTAAAGCATCTAACTGATCAATTTCATCAAGACGATCGACGTAAGTCTCAAACTGGACAGCAGCCTCATAATTTTTCTCTGAGTCATCCCCTTGCCTCGTTACGAATAAACGGTACTGACAAATAGCCAAACGTTCGGAATACTGCTTTTTCTCAGTTAGAGCCACATTCTCATAAAGTATAGCTGCCGCTTCATTCATACCTTCCTTGAAAAACTGCTCGGCAAGCTCAAATAAGGGATCGGAATATCCCAACTTATCCAATAGCATATCCACAACTTGCTGAATACAGTCCAGCTTGCTCAGTTTTGCGCAATTATACAAAAAAGGACTCATTCTACGCCAATTTGGGTTGGAATCGGCTAAATATTCGTCAATATACCGTTCGTAATAATAGCCGGCGGGATGTCCCATCACTGCTGTTATTCGATCCAACTGGTAGACGGAAAACTTACGGTTTCCATTGACGATACTACTCACTGTGCCGGGATTCATTTTGGATTCTCTGGCTAAATCGCTAATGTTCAAACCATTTTCATTCATGTACTTCATCATCTCTGCGAGTATCGTGGTTATATTGGACAAAATAAACCACCCCTTTAAAGTTAACTTTTTAAGATATCGACCACTTTAGATGAAAACTATGACAAACAAATGATATTATAGTTTTCCGCAAGTAATCATACCATCTTCTGGAATGTTTTCATATACCTTCAATAGATTTGCTTTGCAACCTAAGCTATTGAAAAAGGCTCAGCAAGCCTCACCCTTCAGCCGTGGAACAACCATGCAGAAGCTGATATAATCGAATGGAATGGAGTTGATGACATGGCTAAAAAAAGAAATTCGACTTCCCCCGCTCCTGCGGCTCAGGACAAACCTGCAACGTTAAAGGATCTGTTGAGTCAGGACGTGCTGAATAAGCTCAAGGCTCAGGCCAATGAAGCCCAGGCAGAGCAGGATAAACGCAAGGAAGACGAACGGCAGCGTGCCCTCGAAGCAAGAAAAGCAGAACAGAAGAAGCTGGACAACAACTTTGAGCATCTGCTGAATAACAGCAATTTGGACTGGCACAAATATAAATAAGCCAAAACCATCCCGGTTTTGGCTCATCTCCAAGCTTGATTATATTATAGCCAGTCACGAATGTGTTGTACCGAGTACAGCACCCCTACCCAAACCGGCAGACTGAACGCCATCCCCCATATGAGACCTTTAGCCAGCTTTTTGTCTACCTCCACCATGATCCTGCCCCTTTCCTTGGGAATAGCAGCAGTATGGGTCAAGAATACGGTATTCAAACCCGTATTTCCTAATCCCAACAAAAAAAGGTATGATAGAAAACGGAAAAGTGCTCTGCGCTGCCCCAAACTATAATTTAGGATTTTACACATCTAATCTTTCAGGAGGAATACAAATGATTGGAAAAAAGATACGTCCCTGGTATATGCTGTGCCTGCTAGCTACCCTGCTCGTGCTGGTAGCCGGATGTGGCACAAAAGCGACAGATGTAGAAGCCGCAAGCCGGACAAGCAGTACAACCCCTGCCGCGACTAAAGACAAAAGTAAACCTGTTTCCCATCCTGTCGTCACGATTGTCATGAACGACGGTAAAAAGATCAAACTTGAGCTGTACCCGGAAGTAGCACCGAACACCGTTAACAATTTCATTTCCCTGGTGCAAAAGGGAGCTTACAACGGTACGATCTTCCATCGTGTCATCCCCGGCTTCATGATTCAGGGCGGTGACCCGCAGGGTAACGGTACAGGCGGCCCCGGCTACAGCATCAAAGGCGAGTTCAAGAGCAACGGTGTCAACAATACGCTCAAGCACACGCGCGGCGTACTATCCATGGCCCGCTCAGCAGATCTGGATTCAGCCGGATCGCAATTTTTCATCATGGTTGCCGATGCGGATTACCTTGACGGTCAATACGCTGCTTTCGGCAAGGTAACGTCTGGGTTGGATGTCGTAGATGCCATCGTGAACTCCAAGCGTGACAGCAATGATAAACCGATCAAACCAGCTACGATGAAAAAAGTAACCGTGGACACGCTGGGTAAGAAATATCCGGCTCCAGTCAAAGTGAAGTAAGATGATATCGGCCCTGTGCGTATGCATGGGGTCGTTTTACATGTTCTACAAAGAGGTTTATCGTGTTCCACAGTAATGCTTACTTGGCTGCTGCCTCTGAGATGTAGTAAGAGTATATACACAAAATCCCACATACTCTTTTCACTCCACTACATTTTATTTCTCGAATAGATGTCGTGCCTTGTTATTACCCAAATTTTAAGGAACCTGCACTTCATGCTCCGGTAGATTGTGATGTGCCTTCCTTCCCTTAAGCAGCCATAGCTCTGGCGTATCCTGTACTCCTTCAAGCCTCAAGCTGAACGCCGTCGGCGGCAAATTACGTATACGCAGCAGCAGACGGTTACCGTCTGCCGCTGTGTCCACAAGCGCTAATGGCCTCAGTGAATCGTTCCTGCCTGTGCGAATCAGATCGCCCGTGGCACCAGCCGCACTCTCCCGGCTCCAGACACGCAGCTCATTCACAGACGGCGTGGCAATCCGCTTGCTGAAAGAAACGACCACCTCATCATCTGCGGTCGATCTTTCCGCACGGAGCGGGATGGGCGGCTCATCGTACATATAGCCGCCCAGATGGTATTCGTAGGCGGTCCAGACGTCATAACCGCCCTCCAGGGCGGCAGCCCCGAACTGCCGGGTCCATTCGCGATCCCGAACCATACTCGCGAGTGAACCGATATCCGCCTGCACCCCGAGGGGCAGATTCGGATCAGCGGCGCGTAACGCCTGCGCTATGCGGGCGTAGCCGCCAATATAATGCGGCGGCAGGCGACGACGCATCCAGTCCGGCCAATGGGTCTGGAGCACATGCATATCCGGGGCTACGCACCCGATCATCGCTACCGCGTCCAGACCCTGCCATTCCCGTAGCTGGCCGGGCACATCGCCGCGCCCGTTCACGGCCAGCGACCACGTCGCCACGTAGATGTCCGGCCGGACATCACGCACGCCGCCTGCGCCGTTCACCAGCTCGCCGATCAGCGCGTTCACGGCGTCCACGCGCAGATCGACCCACTGCGTGTACAGCTTCGGGACCTTCCGGTAGTAATTCCGCGCATGCTTGTCGCGGAAATCCGGAATGTCCTCACCGCTGCGCTCGCGGAAGGCCCGCCGGGCATGCGGGCCAATATCCCCGTACACTCCACTGCGCAGCCCGTTCCATTCGGGAAAATAAGGCTCTGCCACCTCGAACCCGTCGAACGGAATGTCGGTGACCAGCCGGGCAGCGGCTTTCTTTTTCCACTCTACGTATTCCTGTGCAAAATGCGAAAGTCGCTGAAACCCGTCATTCGGCTCGCGCAGCAGTTCCATACGCCATTCTTTCCACTCTGGCGGCAGCTGTGACACACCGAAGGAGCCATTGCCAAGCACCATCGCCCATACCGCGATTCCCCTGCGTTGAAAGGCCGCAACGAGCGCTCCATCCACTTCATTTTCACGCACAACAAAATAATGCACGGTCCGGTAGCCTGCAAGTGCGATTTCATCGGCTATACTATCCCGCGAACGGTTGGCGTAATAGGGAAACAATGGATCTATTTGAATACTGGGGCCGCTCAGTGCCCACGGCTTTATTTTTCCGGTCAGGGCTATAGATTCTGTTGGTTGTGTCCCGTCATTACCGTTATAGCTCAATTGAATCCACCTCCGTTACCCGTCTCTTCGCTATATGCTCCTGCTGGTTCGCCTATGTTACCATACTTCGCAAATTCCGTGAAATGCAAACTTACAGACGGAAATGCAGCACATACTGTTTCACTGTCAGCGTAGTGTTTTCTCTGTGCTATGATCTTCCCCAAGACGTTCAGCTCTGTGCCCAGCTCCTTTGCGAAAGTGGGCATATAGCCTGCCTCCAGGCAACACCTCGAACAGCAACATCATTAGAGAAAAGAATACGAGCGCAATGACCTCTTCTGCCAAAATATACAGCGGATAAGGTCCCAAAACATCCAATATCGACGGTGTTGGCGGCTTTCCGGCAAGAAACATATAGTTTGCTCCGAGTACATTATCTACGAGCCAAACGATCAGCGCCAAGCCATTGAGGAAAAGCATAGCTCCCCCAACGCCCTTCCACGTCGGTTTCAGCCCTTCGATCCATGTCATATACAAGGCAGCCCATATAATGGCACTATGAGCCACAAAAAAATGAATAAAACGATAGTGTGGAAAAGCATATGCCAAATTAGGCGTGAGTACCGCTTGAAACGCTCCTCCAATTCCGGCAAAAAGTACGATCGGATACAGCCAGCGGCTGCGGAAAATCAGCAGCAGAATCGACAGCAGCAGCGTCACACTGCACAGTTCCAACGGCAATGATGTCTGAGCATCCCAAATGTGCTGCGTCACATACCATATATTCAGAGTTACCTCTGACAGAATGAGTAGGGTCACCAGAAGCCAGCGAATCCCCTCACTTAACAGCTTATGCGACTGAATCAGGCCCCGAGTCAGCCAAAGCAGTAAAGCACATAAAATAAGCCCCAGTACAGCCAGCACATGTGAGGAAGTAAAAGCCTCGAATCCTTCCGGCGCAGCAGCATCGAACCAGGACCATGACCACGGCTTGTCCATCAAAAGCCCCCTTCTATCCTTTTTCTCTTTCTTGCTTGTTCGACACCTTAGCCTTTATGATAAAAGATATCATATTCAAAGGAGATCCCTCATGCCCATTAATCGCCGTTTGATCACGGATCAGGACTTCACCGAGGCGTTGGAACATCATCTTCGTGTCCGTATATTTCAGGATGACCAGTTGATTGGTTCGGGCGGAGTCATTATCCGTTTTGACGATCAAACTATAGTCGTGCAATCCAGTGTCAGTGATCTGGCCTACCATCCCAGAAAACAATGTGAGTTTTTTGAAATTAGAAAATAACCGTTATACACCGGAGAACCATTTTGCTTCGTTTTCCGGTGTATAGCGGCTATATTTTCTTTTTCTGACACGTTACGTTTTACAGCTGCATTCCACGAGTTTTCATCATGAGCTTGTTCGTAAGCATTTTCAAGTCCTCCGAAGAAGACGAAATTTCCTGCATAATAGCCGTTTCCTCATGAGCGGCTGTATAAATCTTGTGCGCACCTTCCGAGAAGGCCCCTGACATTTGCTGAATACGATTGATCTGCTCGAAGGTTTGATCTACCCGATTCGTCTGCTCCGTCACAGCTTCTTCCATTAAGCGAATACCTTCGACAAATTCACGCACAATCGAATTCAAACGACTCAACGTCTGATCCACCGAGCTTGTCCGTTCCGCCTCAGCACTGACCAGCGAGGTTTGCTGATGCATTAATTGTACCGTTTCCAAAATTTGCGACTGCACTCGGCTAACGATGGCATTGATTTGCTGCACCGATTCCGTGCTTTGTGAAGCCAATGCGCGAATCTGGTGAGCGACTACGGCAAACCCGTTACCTTCCTCTCCCGCACGTGCGGCTTCAATGGAGGCGTTCAGCGCCAGCAAATGAGTTTGTTCCGCGATATCCTTGACGGTGCTTGTAATCGCTTCAATTTGTGAAGCTTCCTTTTCCAGTCGTGCAATGACTTGCTGCGAACGACCATGTGAAGCTGTCAGCTCCCCCATTCCATCCATAAGAGATGAAAATACGGTCTGCGTTGATTCGACTGAATGCTCCATGTGGCCTGACAGCTCCAGCATATGCCCCGATTTGCTACGCATCATTTTAAAATCACCCAGCATTCGATCCGCTGTTTCAATGGACTGGGAAGAGGCTTGCTTTTGCTGCTCTACGCCTTCCAAAATATCCTCCACCACCGAAGTCATGGATTCAATCTGTGTCGTAGCCTGTACAATAGCCGAACTAAGGTTTTCCGCGTTTTGCGAAGTCGCTCTTGAGCTGTACGATATCTCGTTAAACATATCCTTGATGTTCAGCATCATACGCCGGAATGCATCATAGAGCACCTTGATTTCGTCATCTGAACGGCGCTCAGGAATGACTACGGACAGATTCCCTGCCGAGGCTTCCTCTGCCGCCTTTGCCAGTCTAACAATCGGACGTGTGAGGAGTTTGGAGATCAACCACCCCAAAATGCCACTCCACAGAACGCCCATTAACAGAATGATTGAGATATACAGCCATTCCTGTGTACCTTGAGCAAGCCAGTCCTTGAGTACAAAAATAAAAAAGGCGCTTGTTCCATAGGTTATTACAGATATTGAGACAAATGCAGCAACCATTTTCGTACCTAGTGACATTTTCATGTACTGTAGTCCACCCCAAAAAACTCAAATTTGATTCCATTTTACCATATAATTGCTACAATTCTAGTGGTTTTTTTCACAGACAACCTTATTTATGAGTACAAAGATAGAGAGACTTTAGGCCCTCCATCCTAACTGCCAAAATAACATGCAATAGACATCAGCGTGCATTAAAAAATGGATGAACCGCACTTCTGTGTGCTTTACAGGCCATTCGTCACCTATTAAACCATTGATTTTCAGGCATTCAACCATTCCATCATTCGGAATTATTGTCATTTTCCTGTTCACTAGCTGTTTTTTTGACTGCTTCAATTGTGTCTATTTGGTGACTGTTTTTTTCCAGTACGGTAAACTCCCATGGGCCTATGGTCATACCCTCTCCCTGTCGGATATCAAAATGCTCTGAAAGCATCCAGCCGCCAATCGTATATACGTCTCTGGCCTCAATATCCGTCTCCAAACGACGATTGACTTCATGAATGAGCGCTTGCGATTTGAGTATGTAACGATGATCGTCTGTTTTGGTAATGAGCGGGGTTAGCGCCGCAGGGGTCGTCAAAATCAAACACATTGTTCAGGTAGCGATATTCTGTCGGTGTAATTTCACCACCCCCTTATGACGTTCATTTTTGGATGGACAGATCCTATAAGTCATGATGTCCATAATCGTGTATTACCCAAAAATGACAAGGAGTAGACTATGGTTGACCAAGTTAGCGAATCGCCAGCGGACTCTTTTGTACGATATCTATCCATTGATCAGCTATCAACTGGTGCCCAACCGCTGTCGGATGAACTCCGTCATGCAGCCAATAGGAGGCGTCCGCCTTGGTAGCTGCCTCGTTCAGCACGCTTTGGAGCGGCACAAATACGGCCCCAAATTCGTCCGCAAGCTGACGCACAAGCTGCTGATAGCCCGTTATTTTTTCCTGCCAAATGTCCCAGCGTGCCTCGGTAGCTCCTGTTTTCAAAATAAACGGCTCACACAGCACCAGTCCGGTATCAGGCAGTACTTCACACGTTTCCTCCAAAATGTGGCGATAGGCTCGCTCAAATCGGTCCGTCACCCCGGACGGCTCCTGCTCCACGATCCGCCAGGCATCGTTCACGCCGATCATAATACTGAGCAGGTCCGGCTTCAGGCTAAACGTGTCCTCATTCCAGCGTGCATACAAATCCGAAACCCGATCCCCCGAAATCCCCCGGTTCACAAATTCTGGCTGCGTAGCAGTCAATCGGCTCCCCAGTGCACCTGCGATCAGATACACATAGCTCTGGCCCAGCCAATGGTTCGCGTCCTCATTCCGTCCTCTTCCTCCATCTGTTATGGAATCCCCCTGAAAAAGAATACGTGTGCGTCCTGTATTAGTGCTGCTAGTCATATTCCACAATCCCTCCTTAACCTTTTCCAATAATATCCTTATCATACTTCATATTTTCCAAATTAGAAAGCGGTTTCAAAAATTGAGAGAATTGTAGATTTGCAAAATGATTTGGTAATGGTACATCACATTTAAATGAGTAATAAAACAAGAATACTATGTAAAATTAAAAGTTACCTAATCCACATAAAACAGTAACAAGTTTATCATGATATCAACTCCTTCCAAGTATCCTTCAGGATTCAATAAATCCTGTTGGTACGTGATAATATGCGGTAAAGAACAGGCATCATTCAGCCAATTCTTTTGAGATACTCTTCATTGATTGCAACATATGTATCCCATCTAAGTGGTAAGAAGAATCTTTCATTATCCTTGTCGCTGTGTGATCAGAAACTAAGTTGATGGCCCTTCTTTCAGGATCGCGATCTGTAAATGCTGTTTCAGCTGGCCTACCGCGTTTTGAAACAGTAAATGGAAGGTTATAAATCAATCCATCAATTACTAATCCTCTATTTTCAACACATTTTAAGCCACTAAATATTTCATGTTTAGTTCTCGGAGGGTACCCATTATAAAGTATGCGCTCTACTCCATAAGAATCTTTAATATACCTATGATGAGTATCTGATCCCTTATCTAAAACATTTAAAAATTTTGTTTCAAAATAAAAATCATCCAATTGTAATTCGCTTGCTTCAGCCGGATCAATATCTGTCATGGAACCCTCCTCTGTTCTCTCTAAACAAATTATAGTACTAGGAGGTAAAATATGGAATATATAAAATTAGAGATTATTGCTCTCATTATCTTTCAAAGACTACTATACCCTCCTATTACCACTCCCAAAAAAACCACCTTACACCGCGCGGTACTTGCATACCTCCCGAAAATTACAGCCGCCGCACGCTCTGCGGGATGGCATCGGCGTGAAAAAAGACTCGGGTTTCGGCCGATTATAATAATCATCGTCGAGACAGGACTTCATTTCCTCGATGTATCGCCCGACATTGGCAACCACCTTGTCGATATCCTCCTGCGTGGGACGGTACACCTCATGTTCTCCTGTCATTAGATACTCCACACGCACCTCAATCTTCTCCAAGGGAAGCTGGTAATGCTCCTGCACATAGGAAGCATACAAAAATAACTGGTCGGAGAAGTCGCCCTCCTTGCCTGTCTTCCAATCTACGATAACCATGTCTCCATTACCTCTGCGGTAGAGCAAATCCATTTTGACATAGACCTTCGTCTCATGAAGCAGCATCGTATCCCACTTTTCCACCTCGACGATTCGGGCCTCACCCTGCTGCAATTCACGCCAAACCGCAGTCCGGTACAAATTGTGTACCACCGCATGCTGTCGCTCCTTAATCCGGGCAATTCGTTCCGGCAGCACTTCGTCATCATAATAAATTTCAGCGAGCATGATGCGATTTTTGGGGTCTTGCAGCCATAGCTCACGTTGCAGCGATTCCTTGTAGCTGTCATTCAGCATGTTCTTCATCGATGTCTCCAGGTATGCCGGACGTGGAACAGCGCCTTTTTCCACCCAACCACGTATGACCGATTCACACATTTGATGCGTAATATTCCCAAATAAAATATATAAGTTGCTCAGCTGCTTGAGTCGATACAACGTAACCTGCTCTTCACTGCCCTGTGCAGCGCTCCAGCCGTTATGCGAGCCGTAATAATGGTAATAGTATTTGCGTAAGCATTCATCGAACGTTTGGGCCCTCGATTGCGAATAGGACCAGGATGGGTACATAGCCATGAATAGGCCCTCCTTCGTTAGAACTTCCATGCTCTATTATACCGCAAGCCTGGACTGCATCGTCCAAAAAGAACGAAGACCTTAACCCGGAGGTTAAAGCCTTCAACGGTCTAGTATAGTCAATTCGCAATAACTCCTGAGATCCGTCCAACTCTGGCTTCATGTTCAATCCTTCGTTGCCGCATAAATCAAATCACTTACATTAACAGCACCCTGCTCACGGACGTTGACAACGAGTACGGGAGTTCCCAGCATTCCGCTGATCCACGTCTTATAATCGTCAACACTATCATTGGGAAGAATCGTTAAGATGACTCCAGCAAAGCCACCTCCGTGTACCCTGCATGCGCTGTCATCTATGGATTGCAAATACATTTCCGTTAATGCAAGCGCGACAGATACGTCCTGTTCCCGGTCAACCCCGCTTCTATATACGTTTTGAAGCCATTTCCATGAAGAATTACCGGATTCGGTGACGAGCCTCAAGAAATCAGAAAAGCGTCCCTCCTCCAGCGATTTCACCTGTTCATCGACACGTCTATTTTCTTCAAAAAAATGCAACGCACGCAGCACTGCACGATCTCCTGCTTTTTCCCTGACCATTTTGAGGTTGGCATACAGATCCTCCGGCGATAAGTCACGGCAAACAGAAGCACCTAAGGACTGAGCCACTGCACGCATTTCGTTGGGCACCGCCGCGTAATCGTCCGTTAAATCAGCATGATCTCCGCCTGTATTGACGATAACCAGGGAATATCCGTTTTCTTGAAAATTCCAATGAACTGGATTGATGATCGGTTCCTTGGGGTTTACAAAATCAATGGCAACCAATCCTCCATATGCGCAAGCCATTTGGTCAAGCAGTCCCGACGGCTTGTTCCAGTAGACATTTTCGGCGTACTGGCCGATTTTGGATTTGGCGACAGCATCCAACGCTCCCTCATTATAAAAATGACTGATGATCGTACATATCAACATTTCAAATGAAGCAGAAGAGCTTAATCCTGAAGCAGAGAACACATTGCTGGATATATAAGCCTGGAATCCTCCAATGCGATAGCCGAATTCGAGCAAGCCAGCCGCAATACCGCGAACCAGAAGCATCGTACCATCATCCTCCGGTTGTGGTGACAAGTCATTTAAATCAATGACGTATTTCGTTTTGTAGCCTTCGGAAAAGAACGTAATTACAGGCTCCTCCACTTTAGCAGCTACAGCGATGGTATCAAGTGTAATACTGCCTGCCAGCACCTTCCCGTGATTGTGGTCTGTATGATTCCCCCCAATTTCGCATCTTCCCGGAGCACTAAACCATTCAATATCGTCAACGCCGAAGTGCTCCCGGTACGCCTGTAGAAGGGATTGATATCGCGTCGTTTGCTCTGCAACCTGCTGTTGACCGTACATTCGAGCAAGTACAATTTGTCCCTCACTAGAATTCAACAATTCCATATCTTTCATCGTTATTCCCCCTATTGTAGATCATTTCCACCGTGGCGCCTGGCCGCAAATATATATTTGGTGCAACAACAATATAATTATCTCAATTTTCCCTGTGCAAAAATAGGGTACTATTTTAATCTATAATCGCTTATTTAAATCGTTTCTGTGAGAATGCTTCCTTATTTTACGATAGATTAGATTCGTAAGGATATGCAAAAAGGAACCGACCCTTGAGCGGGCCGGTTCCTGTGTCTATACCTGCATATTCCATACACCAGCGGTGTAGTTCGACACAGATATGTGGATTTCTTTTTAGTCGCGTTTCAATACATACTCACCATTACTGTTACGGGTTACTGTAGCACCCAGTGCATCGGCAACCGATTTGAAAGGAACATACAGCGTACCATACTCATCCGTATATGGAGCTTGTGGCAGCGTTAATGTGCTTCCTTCCAGTCCAGCCTGTTTGGAGCCGCTTTTCAGCTTCAGGGTCTTACCTGTAATATCATCCACAACTGTAATTTGCTTGGCAGCCGCATCCCATTTTAATTCGGAACCCAGCTCGTACGTCAATTCACGCAGCGGGATGAAGGCGGTACCTCCACGATTCACCAGCACATAGTAATCGTCTTTAGGATCGAAAGTGGTTTCTACTTTTGTAATTCCCAGATCATTTTTTAAAATACTGTAGATCGGAGAGTTCGCATCAAAATTGCGAAGTGTCGCTCCCGGTGTTAATTCTCCTTGTTTATTCAAGTCAATCACACCATTGGAGATATCTACCTTGGCGGCTGTTACACTACCATTCACATTCCAGGATTGAGTTTCCGTAACAATCGAGAAGGACTTCACTGGAAGACTATCTACTTCTGGCAAAGCAACCGTCAGGTCTGCCACTGATTTGCGAACATTTCCTTTTTCATCAAAATACATATCGGTTTTCAGAACCGTATTGGAACTCAGAACCGTTTTAATTTCAGGAGACTGTGCATATAAAGTGCTTACGCCTACATCATATTGAGCAACGGCCAGATCCAAATACTTTTTAACCTCGGTGTAAGCCTCATTGACCAGTTTTTCCTTGTTCGTGTTCAGTTCGCTTGTGACTTGATCAGCACCATCAATATTCATGCTGGAAGCGATATTTTTAGTAAAATCAATCGCTTGCCCGATCAGTTCCTTCAAGCCTGCCTCGTCCTTGGCCAGATTGGTCAGGAACGGTTTTACCAATGTAACCAACTCATCGCCACGAAGCTCCGCATGCAAGCGGGTCAGCTTCACTTTATCCTTCTCACCATAAACTTCCTCGGTTACAGACGTTGCAGAGATGGTTGAAGGGTTAGGAGCATGATTGAGTACAAGTGCTGCGGCTGTTTTCGTCAGATCTCTTACATCCTTGGAGTATACATAAGGATCAAATCCGGCAGGCAGACCGCTCAAACTCTCCTGCGAGTTCAAAGATATGTAATAAGGTTTTTTGGCACCTTCCAGTTGAATAGCCACACCTTGGCGGTCCAAAGCAATTTCAAACGGCAAATTATACTTGTCGATGTGCAATGTACCCTTGGCGGAAGCGAGTTCCTCCGATTGTACCTTGGCCTCATCCACTGTTACGGAAATAGAATTGATTAAATCAACAATTTCCTGATCTCCTTGCGTAATGCCTGCTTTTGGAGTCAATTTAAGAGATATCTTCTCCATTGACTGCTGGGATTTCACATCAAGTGTGCCCAAAAGATTTTTACTTACATCAAATCCGCCTACTGCCTGGCAACCTGTCAAAGCTACCATTAGCAGAATAAGAGGGACGGCAATCCATTTTTTTATATTCATATTAATCCCCTTTCAAAGATATTTCCGTTATCTCTTCTATTATCTCAGTGTTGACACGCATTGTAAATGAGTAGATTGGAAAATAGAAGTAGTCATTTAGGATCATTTTTCAGCCTGTAGCATCCGGTGAGCCAGCAATGCCATCTCCAGACAACGACGTTTATCCCGGTCTGCCAGATTTCCTCCTATGATCTCGTTAATTTTGTCCAGCCGATTGTAGAGAGTTTGCCTGTGAATGTACAGGATTCCGGCAGTATCGCGCTTGGAGCCATGGCATTGAAAATAAGCATCCAGCGTATCCAGAAGCTGCATATGGTGCTCACGGTCATGCGCAATCAGCCCGCCCAAATGATCCTGTACAAACTCTTGTAAAAAGGGAGTGCGGGGCACAGCCTTCAACAACTGATAGATTCCGATACTGTCGTAAAAAAGCCGATCTCTCATGGCCGGAACGCTTCGCGCCACTTCAATAACCTGGTAAGCCTCCTCGAAACTGCGACCTGCCCCGGTCATCCGGTGCCTTACTTTGCCGAAACCTGCATGAATGCGCACCTTGTCAAGCTGCCCAGCGGCATAGTTCTGAATATATTGCACAGTATGGGCAAGAACTTTCTTCATTTGCGCCGCGGAGCGCAGAGTCAGTTCCTCCTTGGCGCAAAGAATGTAGCACTGGTTCCCCTTCATCATGAGCAGATTGTGCAGCGTCTCCTTTTTCAGCAAAGAACGGAGCAATACCAATATATCCTGGTTAATGGACTCCTTGCGTACCTGACTGGCTTCCTTATCCTGATGCTCCACCTCAATAACCCCGGCCCAAAATAAATATTGTCCCTTGGACAGCAGACGCAGCCCCATCCGGGTCTGAGCCTGTTCCTCGCTGGGAAGCTGTCCGTTCAGCACATCCTGAATCAGTTCATTCTGGTTTCGTAACAATCGGTCTTCGAGGAACTGTGTTCTCAGCACCAGCGTAGCGGCTGCCTTGGCTGTGTAGTCCAGCAGCAGGGACAGTTCTTCCGTCGGCGTTTCGCCATGCAGCACCAGACCTACTGCGGAAAATACCTGCCCGAAGCAGACAACCGGCTGAAACAAGACGGCGGTGGATTCATTGAGATGAAACAGCAAGTGACCTTCCCGGTCAGACGTCATGCTGGATTCCACCTCATTGGCATAGAAATTCGCAATGTGGTCAGCCACATCAGGCTGGATGGAAGGCACGAACCGATGGGTATCAATGGAAGACATGTAGATGATCTGCCGGGCGGCATAATCATGAAGTACCCTTAAAAGGGCACTCATATCCGTGCTGCGCAGCGTCTCCTGCTGAAGCTGGCGCGAGAAGCGCTCCAGATCTTTCAGTAGCTCGTGGTGGCGGTTAATAAGCAGGGAATGAATATCTTGCGTGATTTCAACAAAGCGTACCGGCTGTTCAAATACGATGACTGGAAAATGATGCCGTTCCGCCAGTTCCAGGATTTCCGGCGGAATCTCATGGATGCTCGTACCCAGCTCCACGCACAGTCCTGCGGCTTCGGAACGGATCAGCTGCTCCATATACTCAGCGCGTTCCTCCCCTTCCCGGGTCAGCCACAGGCCAGTCGTCAAAATCAGGTCATGACGGCTCACAAAGGGGGTTACATTTGTGATTTCCAGCACATGGACCCAGCCGACGCGGTGACTCGTACCCTGCTCCCCGGCTGCCAGCTTGGCCCGCCGGAATACCGGACGTTCCATCACATCCGCAATGGTAAAGGTTTTTTTACCGTTCATCGGAATTCTCCTTATGTATATGTCTTTATGTCATTTTATATGACACCTATTCATCAAAAAGTCGAGCCTTGAAGTCAGATAATCCGACAAAATGTATGATGTCAAGGAGCATTTCCACTTGTAAACTGTACCTAATCTAACATGAATTGCATTTGTCGGCTTGAGTCCATTTAACTAATCGGCAGGCTGCACAAAAATAATAATGCCATTTTTGAATTCGTTTGGTGCAAGCAGCAACAGCAGCGTAGGATATGAAACATTGCAACTCAGCAGCGTAGCTGCCCTGAAGAATAATTATTTGCCGATGGATAACAATTATTTTTAGGAGAGGTGAGCAAAGTGAACATTGGAATTCCGAAAGAGATTAAAAACAATGAAAATCGTGTCTCCTTGACACCTGCTGGTGCAGCTCAGATGAGCCAGCATGGACATCACGTGTATGTGGAAAGTCATGCAGGGGTTGAAAGTGGCTTTACAGATGGAGATTATGCCACGGCGGGTGCAACGATTGTACAGCACGCAGCGGAGGTGTGGTCTCAGGTGGATCTGATTATCAAGGTGAAGGAGCCGCTGTCCTCAGAATACGGATATTTCCGACAAGGGCTGATTTTGTTCACCTATCTTCATCTGGCTGCCGAGCCGGCACTGGCCCGGGCGCTGACGGACAATGGCGTAACTGCTATCTCCTATGAAACATTGGATGTCGGGGGAAGCCTTCCACTGCTCACCCCCATGAGCGAGGTCGCAGGCCGAATGGCTGTGCAAATCGGGGCACAGCTGCTGGAAAAACCGAAGGGCGGCAAAGGCATTTTGTTGGCAGGCGTGCCAGGAGTCAAGCGCGGCAAAGTAACCATTATTGGCGGCGGGGTCGTCGGCACGAACGCTGCGAAGGTCGCCATCGGCCTCGGCGCGGACGTGACGCTGATTGACCTGAGCCTGCATCGGCTGCGCCAGCTGGACGATATTTTCGGCAATCAGCTCCATACGCTGGTGTCCACACCCTCCAACATTGCAGAAGCCGTAGTGCAGAGCGATTTGCTGATCGGTGCTGTCCTGATCACCGGGGCCAAAGCCCCATGTCTCGTAACCGAGGTCATGGTGCAGACGATGCAGCCCGGCTCCGTGATCGTGGATGTCGCCATCGACCAGGGAGGTATTGTCGAGACGATTGACCACATCACGACACACGATCAGCCGACCTATATGAAGCATGGCGTCATTCACTATGCCGTAGCGAACATGCCAGGCGCAGTCCCGCAAACCTCAACGCTTGCTTTGACGAATGCGACGCTTCCCTTCGCCCTCCAGCTTGCGGATCAGGGGGTTCAGGAAGCCCTTCGTAAAAGCAAGCCGCTAAGTAGCGGCACAAATGTCCTGAACGGTCATATCACCTACGAGGCGGTAGCCCGTGATCTGGGCTATCCTTACGTTCCGGTGGATCAGGCGTGGCAGACAAAAGCCTTAAAATAGAGTGGAGGTGGTTCTTTTTCTTCTGGCTGAATCCATTATTCTCGCTGCCTATCAGACGATTTCTGCTGTCAGAAACGTCTGGAGACGGCGGTAAATATCTGTGATCTCTTCCAGTGACATGCGAACCAGTCCGCTGGATGAAGGGGCAACAAACTCATGCATCTCGGGGATCATCGGCTCGGGCTGGAATCCCCAATCTGCTTTGGATTTTTTACTGTATTCGGTGTATACGCCTTTGCCGACAAAACAGGCAACCTTAGGACGGTATTCCTTTAGCTTGGCATACAGCTTCAGACGTCCTTCGGCGTATTCCTCGCGTGCAATGTCGTCCACTCCCCGCGTGGGCCGGGCAACAATGTTCGTAAAACCATAGCCAAGCTTGAGCAGCTCCCGATCCTCTGATGGATCATACAAGCGAGGGGTCAATCCCGCTCCCTCCAGTATGCGCCAAAAACGGTTGCGTGGGTTCGCATAATGATGCCCCACTTCGCCTGACTTCAAGCTAGGATTAAAGCCGATGAATATGACAGATAATCCGTAATCCAGATGATCATCTACCTCATGCAGCTCTGTCCTGGTTCCTGTTTCTCTCTCTTCCATGGGGTCCCTCCTATTTGTTGCCGTTGTTCAGGAGTGAGCCGGATATTCGCTGCCGCTGCATTTTCCCGTACATGCGATTCCTGTACCGCCCTCGGGATTGCCCAGACATCACCGTCCCGTATGACCCATGCGAGCGCAATCTGGGATGGCGTACCCCGTGGCTGGCAGCGATGTCCACCATCACGGGATGCTCTAGCAGTCCCCGTCGCAGACGTCCGCCTTGTGCAATCGGGCAATACGCCATCACAGGCACGCCATGTGTACGGCTCCAGGGGAACAGATCATATTCAATTCCCCGCGAAGCCGCATGATATAGCACTCCTTACTTTATTTACTCAGAACTTATCTGCTCAGGAACCTGATGGCGCAGGCTTGTCAAAGACATGGCCCTGGGTCCAATGCTGTCCACCATCCGAGGTGGTATACATTACCGGGGCCTTCTCTGAATCGGAGAAAATAGCCCAGCCTTCCTTGGCATTGGCCATTCCGATTTGCTGACCGCCATAGCCGTCAAAGCTTTGCTTGCCGTTGTTCCACGTCTTGCCGCCGTCATTCGTCCAGCCAATGGTATTAGGCTTGTCACACGGTGCGCAGTAGCCGCCCATCAACGCGGTACTGCTGTTTACGGCATAAAGCATCCCCAGTGCCGCCCCTTCGTTCTTGGGAACCTGATGGTCTTGCTGACTAATACCTGGAGCCGGACCCGCGCCAGCGGTGGCATTGGCCAGCACAGCACGCCAGCTTTGGCCGCTATCGGCAGTATGCCAGAGCGAATATGAGGTCTGATTCATACCTGTATCCCCAACCAGCTCAATCCAAGCGTTTCCGCGTTCTACCGAACGAATGGTTACACCGTTCAGGGGCGCTTCGGTGGTCCGTGACAGAACGGTAGTCCACTTCTGACCGCCATTCGTTGTGTGTAAGAAACGGAACGAGCCCTCTGTGCTTTGCGTTACCGCCCAACCGTTTTGCTGATCATGATAGTAGGGTTGTCCAACGGTGTGATCAGGTACAGGAAGCGCGGACCAGGTTTGACCGCCGTCCTTCGTATATTGGTTTCCGCTGAATCCTTCCTTGAACGATACAAAGTGTAAAAAGCCCGCTTGTCCTTGCTTCGGCACCGTCCCGGTACTTTCCCAGCGTTTGCCTCCATCCTGAGTCGCCAGCAGCGTACCGCTGTCTGCCATGACGGCCCATGCCTGCTGCCCATTCAAGGCAAAAATTTGCTGCACTGTCCCTTGACCCTGATATTGCACATCCCATGCTGCTCCGGCTGAACCGGATGTACCTGCGTCTGTCCGGGCAATCCAGCCCTTCCCGCCGATCCAGCCGGATTTACCGTCGATCAGGCGCAGCGCGGTAACATCGTCCATACGAACCTTCGCCGCATTCGCATCTGTGGATGCTTGTCCACCTGCCCCCGATGCCGTGCCTGTACCGCCAGTTGTACCATTTTCCCCCTCTTGAACGGTTTGACCGTTCTGCTCTTGCTGTCCAGTGGGTCCTGCTTGTGTTGCACCTGCTCCACAACCTGCTGTCATGATGGATATGGCGAGCAAAAGCGCCCATGCCGGTAATTTTTTCTTCATTTTCGTTCATCCCCTTACTGTGTTAGTACAATGCTGCGAGGGTATGCAACGGCAGCAAGGTATATCCTATGTATTACCCTGCTGTCTTCGTTTCACTCTTCACGGATGAAAACCCAAAATCGACGGTATGGAAAACCACGTCTACGGATGTACAGGAACAAAGCCGCCTTCTTCAATGATCCGTTTGCCATCTTCGCTTTGCAGCCACTGGAGCAGCCGTTGAACCGAAGGGCTGGACTTCTCTCCTTCCCGTGTGACCACGAACAATTGAGCGGTGAACGGATACTGTTGCGAACGAATATTTTCCTTATTCGGCACCACTCCGTCAATGGACAAAAATTTAACTTCTTGCCGCTTATGCATCACATTGGCAAAATAATAAAACGAATACCCGAGCGCATTGTGATCCTTGTTATAATCGGCAACTGCGTTAATCATACCACCCATGATGCCAATCGTGCGCTCCCGGGGCGGCTTGGCCATCTCATGGTCAGCCATCACTTTCTTTTGCATATAAGTCTGACTTCCCGAATTTTCTTCCCGCTGATAGGCTACAATCGGCTGAGTCTTGCCTCCCACTTCACTCCAATTATGAATGGAGCCTTCATAAATACGACGAATCTGCTTTGAAGACAGCGTATGAACAGGATTGTCATTGTGAACGAGGAAAATAAACGCATCCCGCCCAATGGGAGTAAGCTTCATGTTCACTCCCTGACTTTTCGCAAGTTGCAGCTCCCCATCGGATGGTCCGGCCACCAGAATGAGATCCGCTTTCTTGTCGATCAGATTTACATACGCCTGATGCGTTGTGTTGAATCTCAATTCGTGCGCCGCGCGCGCCTTGCTCATTCCGGTCAGCTCATGCAGCATATCCTGTGCGAACGGAATCGCCGCTGTAGCCCCATCGACCACTGGAAAATCCCGTTCTGCGATCAACGGACGATGAGGCAGCATCAGTGCAATGGTCAACACAATAACAAGCGCGGCTGACATGGCAGCAACGACCCATTGCCATCTACGATCTACCTTTCCGTTCTTTCCTGTCACCGACGGATAACGATCCACCCCAACGCCCACTACCATTCCGGCGATTGGCAGCAGTGCAGTCAGCAGAAACCAGATTTCACCATGCTGTGTATAAGGCTCTAATACCTCCAGTACAGGCTCCGCCCACGCGTGATAGATTGAAAACAGTTGCCACGAATTGCTCCACACTTCGGCTGGTTGGCCGCCAGAGCCTTGTAACCCCACAATCCATAAACCCAGGCCACATAATAATGATAACAGCCCTGTCAGCATGAGCGGAAGCTTGCGCAGACTGGAAGCACGTGCACTCCAGACACCGTAAGCAGCAAAAATCAGACCTATAATCCAGGCGTATAATATCATCATCACAATGACCGCAGTATCCGTCACACCTTCGCGCCTCAGCAAAAGCTGTACATTAGACGCCACAGCCATACTCCAAAATACATTAAACATGACTGAAAACAATCCAAACATAAATGTACCGCCCAGCCACGGCCAAAACCATGCTAGCCGCATGGAGGCACCTGTTTCTGGCTTGGTTATAATTCCCTTTGGATCAGACATGTACATCCCCCTATATCTTTTAAATGAAATGAGCCTTTAAGCCACTGCTTTTTCATTGTACAATTATGGTAAAGATTAGTATACGAGATTTTGTTTTCACCATAGAGAAGCACACCCAAAAAGGCCTTCCTTGGAGGAAGACCTTCTGGATATTGAACTTAATAATTTTATATCGCTCTTGCCTGGATCAAAAAACGGTGTTGCTTCACGTCCCAATACCCATCACGTTGAGTGTCTAGATGTAGGCCATACAGCTGTTCTATATATCTCTCTGGTTGAAAATCAGCAATCTGCCATTCAATCGCCTTTAAGTAGTAGACAAGCGCTCCGATATCGTAAAACCGCTGTATCGGAAACTGTTCCCGCTGCTCCACGATTTCGAAGCCGTTGCTTTTCAGACCGGTAATCGCTTGAGAAAGGGACCAGTCTGCATACTCGCTATAAGGCGCTTCCAAACGGTCATTAATGCCCACACAATCCAGGCCCCCGACCTGTTGGGTCAAGAACGTACCGCCCGGACGCAAAATACGCCGCACTTCCGCTGGAGAAAATGCCTCATGCTTATTCAGCACAAGATCGAACCCGTTATCATCAAATGGAAGTGAATTGTCGTCATCTATAGCCATAACACGCACACCCAGCGGCTCCAATCGTTCCTTGGCAACAGGAATATTCGGTGCATACGCTTCTGTCGCACATACGATCTCTGGAAAAGGACGTAGCCGTGACAGAAGTTCTCCTCCGCCCGTTCCCATATCCAGCATCGCCGTGGATGAATGGATGAGCGTCATGGCCTTGCTGGTATAAGACCAGTCCAAGGGCTCGCTCGCTACGCGTCCTGTATCCGAGATGAATGAGAAATCCCACCCAGCAAAGGACTGCTTATGGTGCTCCTTCCTGAATTGGGCTGACATTATTATAAAACTCTGCTCTCTTTATGTTCTGCGCTCTATCTCTCTACGCCTCTACGTCTGCCCAAATCAGGGGGAGCCCTTGCCTGCCATTCTGTGCTGTTTTAAGGAGCTGCTGGTAGAGCCTTCGCAAGCTCAGGTGTCATGTCTTTTGGATTTAATAAATAATAGCCTGTGTGAGCATTTAAACCATATAAAGGTTTGATTTTGATCTGTATCAGGTAAGTGCCTTTCTCCATATCCGGAGTATAGTTATAGGATCTGCGGTTTTCCAAAATAGCTTTCCAGAGCTTCATATCTTCAATGACGATTGCTTTATGCTTCTGCTGTATATCTCTGAATAAATTGACGTCTTCGATATACTGACCAGATTGATAAGGTTTCATCTCCTGAGAAACAATTGGAACAGCACGCACAGAAAGTATATCCTTCGAGGTGACCATTACCTTGTCGGCATATCCCTTCTGTTTCAGCCAACCTTCCAGTTTGTGAAAGGATAAACGCCAGTTAAATGCAACATTACGAGCCCATTCCGGCTCATATTTGGAAATAGAGGAAGCTTTATGCATAATCTCAATATTCCCCAGCGGATAACTTCCAGACTGCATTTCGCTATAGCTCATATCCAAAATTTCTTCTTTCAGCACAGCTTCAAATTCGCGAATTTCTTTCGGATCAGTCAGTATCACCCTCCGTTCCTCATCATCCCCTGATTTAATGCTGATCGTCTCGGCTTTGCCATCCAGCTTATCTAAAGTGTATGCTACCGTTTTGTATGGCTCAGACACCATGACCTTTGCCAGCGCTGCCCGGAAAGGCTGCTCGGGAAATGTATAGCTTCGGGTCATAATCGAACCATCATCAAGGCGATAGGCAATGGATATCATTTGCTGAGGTTCATTTTTGGACCCGGACATCTGTCCGGCTGAATGTGCCAGCACAAGCTCACGTTGTAGATTCAGTACAGAAGCGATAAAGGCTTTATCCTGCGAAAAATAAAGTTCTTTTCGTGTAAAGCCACCCTCCAAATACAAACTTGGTCCGGCATAAACTTGCTCCACGGAATGTGCAGTTGGAATTCGCTCTTCGTAACCTACCCAACTTGAAGTCGGCATGTACATTGCCAGACCTAACACAGCGGTGTAAGCGACCAATTCCAGCAAAGCACGGACACGTACAATTTGCCACGTCTTGCGAATCACCATCTCCACAGCGATATAGCCCAAAATAGCTCCAAGTATATAGCCGAAGATAGACCAGTCTTTACCTTGTCCGCTTACATTATTAAAATACTCCCCTACTAGCAGCATAGCGCACAGCATCACACCTGCTTTAAATAAGGGCTGGAAGAAGGTAAATGCCATTGCTTGTGTTGCCTTCTCTACCAGCCGTTTGCGATACAACACATAGCTCAAGATCACAAACAGCAAAGAAACACCAATATAAACAAGCAGTTCAATATATGAAAATGGAGTTTTCAGCAATTCCGTAAAGCGAATAAACGGCGATAAAGAATGCCAAATATTAATGTTACTACGTAACTCCATGCCATTACTATAACGAACTATTGTTCCACTGACCTGATAGTAACCGTACAAATGATGCCCCAGAAAGCCACTAATCATGGATGACAGAACGAAGGGGAGCACCATCAAAACGTACACTACAGCAGTTTGCAGCAGCGATTGCCCTACGCAAATACCTACAAACACAGTAAAAGCGAAAAGAAAAATGCTAATGACCGAGACGACCAATGCCCATGATCCAACATCATTCATGTGAAAAATATAAGGCAGATCATTCGTGGCGTTAACCCAAGCCGTCACTCCCGCCGTGAGCCACACGGGTATGAGCAAGAGGATGAGACCACTGATCAAATGTGCCGTTAGCAGATGTTCCCTGCGTAATGGCAGACTGTGATACAAATCAGATGGCCCCTGCCGCTGAATAAAACGAGTCAACATCACACCTGCCAGCACTGGTACGGTCAATAAAATCATATTTTGCAAATCATTACCTGAGTTTGCACTATCGAACAGGCTTCTCAAAACCGTAGGCACCCGTTCGTGTCCGATACTCATAAATAACGGCAGCGGCACTGTAAACAATAATCCCACCAAGTACAACAGACCGATCCAGCCATGCTGTCTCAGGCTTTGGCGAATCACGCCGCCGCTACAGAAGAATCGGTTGGATGTCATAACCTGCGTCCTCCATTTCATAAATGAAAATTTCCTCCAGCGTCAACGGCAGTAAATCGAACACATGCGGCTCATACGCCTGAATCGTTTCTGTAATCTGCTCTCGTTCCCCCCGGATAATAAGCAGCAGAACACTGCCTCTGCGCTCCTTATGTACAACCGGAAGTTGTCCACAGACGGCTTCCTCATGCGTGCTGTCACGAAAGGCAACCTGCACCTTATGCGTATCGGACTTGAGGTCGTCAACCTCTTTTTCCAACAACATACGTCCCTGATGCATAATGCCGACATGATCACACATGTCTTCAATTTCACGCAAATTATGGGATGAAATCACGACGGTCATCTCACGTGCGGCGGTTTCCTGGAACAGCAAATTTTTGACCATCCGTCGCATCACAGGGTCCAGTCCGTCGATCGGCTCATCCAGAATCAGCAGCTCTGGCATGCAGCTCAAGGCAAGCAAAAAAGCGGCCTGACGCTTCATCCCCTTGGAAAAACGGTGAAGCTTACGCTTCGGGTCAAGCTTGAAAATGTCGGTAAGCTGTATGTAGCGGCCCTCACTCCAGCTCGGATAAATGGAGCGGTAAAACCGGGCCATCTGGCGAATCGTCGCTTGCGGAAAAAAATAAGGGGTATCCGGCATAAACAGAATGCGCTGCTTGACTTCTGGCTGCTCATACACCGGCTGTCCACCGATTAGCACCTTGCCAGTATCCGGTCTGTAAATCCCGGCGATGATTTTGAGCAGCGTCGTTTTACCTGCTCCGTTAGAGCCCAAAAGTCCAAAAATAGAGCCTTTCTTCACCGTGAGGGCGAGCTGATCGACAGCCTTTTCTTCTGTAAATGTTTTTGTGACTTCCCTTAATTCAATCAAGGGACATCCCCCTTTCCTTCAATTGCGTAGCTTCCACGTATAAGGCGTCCACTTCCTGCTGCGTAAAACCGAAATGGACAGCTTCGATCATCTGCTTCAACAGCGCCGCCCGAATCTCATCCCGCTTCATTTGCTGCGGCTGATGCTCGGCAGGGGTGACAAAGCTGCCCTTGCCTTGGACGGAATAGATGTATCCTTCGCGTTCCAGCTCTCGATACGCCTTCTGAATCGTATTGGGATTCACCGTAAGCTGAGCGGATAAAACCCGTACAGAAGGCAATTGCTCATCCGGCTGAAGAGATCCGTATACAATCATTTCCTTTACCTTGTCTATTAACTGTTCGTAGATCGGCTTACGACTGCGGATATCCAGCTCGAACATAGACTTCCTCCTTTCAAGACTTGATCAGATTCATCTGCATCCTTTAAACTGTTCTAACTGTACTATTATTAATAATACAGTCAGAACAGTTTGTCAATCATTTCTTTAGTTATTTATTACAGAAAAAAAAGACCAACTCAGAAAGCTGGGTCTTGAAATCATCGTTAACATTCCACTTGAACATAAAAATAGCCGTGATGCGTTAAGCACCACGACTGGCTATTTCTTTTAGCATTCCGTCGATTCGTAAGATTCGTCACGGCTTATATTCGCAGGTGCTTCCCCTTCCGGTAGCATAAGATCTAGCTGAAACCGGAACGTGGCTCCTCTGGCCTCGTCACTATCCACATCAATGGAGCCGCCCATCAGACTGACCAGGTTTTTGCAGATGGACAGCCCCAAGCCTGTTCCTCCATATTTCCGGTTCAGTGCCGGATGAAGCTGGGAAAAGGGCTGAAACAATAGATGCTGGCGATCTGCGGGAATACCGATGCCAGTATCGGTTACACTGAACTCAATCAAGCATTTCTTTGTACGGCTGCTGTAAGCCTTGCTCTCGGCAAAGATGTTTACACGCCCTCGCTCCGTAAATTTGATTGCATTGCTCACCAAATTCACCAGCACCTGCCGGATACGCACATGGTCACCGACAAGGACCCCCGGCAATTCCTGATCCACGTGCCACTCCAGCTCAATGTCTTTTTCCATAGCCTGCTTGAGAAATAGGTCCGCCACACTGCCCATCATATCCTCAAGTTCAAAAGGTTCGTGCAGCAGCGACATTTTGCCAGCCTCAATTTTGCTCAAATCCAGTATTTCATTCAATATCTGCATTAAAGCACTACTGCTATTGGTAATAATATCGATATAGCTTCGCTGTTCCTCATCCAATTCAGTGTCCGCGAGCAGTCCAGCCATTCCGATAATTCCGTTCATAGGTGTACGAAGCTCATGACTCATCACAGAAAGAAATTCTGACTTGGCCCGGTCGGCCCGCTCGGCGGATTCCTTGGCCCGGATGATTTCCTTTTCATTCGTTATATCTACAAAAACCATTACGGCCCCTTTACGCTCCCCATTATCCATCAGGGGACTGATCCGATAAGAGACGAGGAAGCTGGACCCGTCTTTTTTCCAAAACACGGCTTCCTCAGCCTGATAAGAAGCGCCACTGCGGATCGCCTGAAGAATGGATGGCTGCTCATCCGGGTAATGGCTGCTTATCTCATCGACATGGCGGATCATATCCGTGCATGTCCCATTCAGTGAATTTTCGGCCCCCACTCCAAACATGGAAGCCGCCGCCGGATTCATAAAACGGACATGCCCCTCGGTGCTCAAGCCCACAATGCCTTCGGATACGGCGTTCAGAATGAGTGAATGCTCGTTGCTGAGCTTTTCGATTTGGGCGATGTAGCTTTTGAGCGGAGTGACATTTTCAAAGATGCCGTAGCAGCCCACAATTTGCTCATACACAAAAATCGGGATATTGGTTACCTTGATAAACAAGCGCTCCCCATCCTTATGTATGAACTCTGATTCATAGGTTTGCGTTTCTCCCTGCTTGGCCAGCTCCATATGATGCCTAATCTTGTCCCGTTCCTCGGAAGAAGCCATCACAAGAACTCCAGTCCCAAGCAGTTCTTTCCTTGTATAACCAATAAGTTCCTCCAGACTGGGATTCACGCTCAGGATTTGACCTTTCATATTCATGGCGCATATGCCGAGCGGGTTATGCTGAAACAGCGATTTATAACGATTTTCACTTTCACGAAGGCGTTGCTCCATTTTTTGGTGCTCCGTGACATCCTGTACCATACCGACAATTTGAATCGGCTGTTCTCCGCGCTCGTCCATTTCCGCTTCCCAGGTCGAACGCAGCACTTTCTGTTCACCATTAGGCAGTACAATCCGATAAAAGGTTTCTTTATGAATCCCTTTTAAAATGACGTTCGTAATGATCTCGATCATTCGCTCTTTATCCTCTGGATGAATAGCATCCAGAAAAGAATCAATGCTTGTCTCGACCGGCTTTACGCTAAAGCCAAAAATGCTGCGGAATTCCTTGGAAAAATGCAAAACGTCGTTAACCAAATCCCAGTCCCATGAGCCAAACATCGCCAGTTGCTGAGCTTTTGCAAGATTTTCCTCGCTCTTCTGGCGCTCGGTGATGTTGCGGCCGATGGACAAAACTCGCTTGATTTTGCCTTCCTCATCCCGAATGATGCGGTATGACACTTCCAGCCACAAATAATGCCCGTCCTTGTGACGGACACGACGCTTCATAATACCTGTTTCCTGGAAGATTCCATGTACTCTCATATAATCGGCATCTTCTGCATGATAAAATTCGAGCCGTTTTTTGCCGAGCATTTCCTGCCTAGTGTAGCCAAGAAGTTTTTCTACCGAAGGAGAAACATATTGAAGGTTCCCGTCCGGCGTGCTGAACGAGATCACATCCGGCGTATTTTCTGTAATTAGCATGTACAAGTCCTCATTGTCCGAGAGTACCTGCTGCATGTCTTTTTTCTCTGTGATGTCCATCGCGTAGGCAATCAGATACGTTTGACCCGTAGCCGGGTCATCAAATATCGTTAATTCCAGCGATAACCAGACGGATGTTCCCCGCTGATGTCTTAATCGAAGCTCTGCCTTGTACACTTGATCCGTAGCTTTCAGCCAGCCCGTATAGGCGTCCTGCAACGCTTGTCGATCTTTATCTCCTTTATACAACAAATGATAATATCGGGTTTTCAGCAATTCCTCCTGCTTGTATCCGACCTTGTGACAAAGGGCCGGATTGACATACAGACATTTTCCGTCCCTGGAGAAAATGGCTATCCCTGTCGGGGCATGATTGTACATGTGTTCCAGCAAAGGCAGTCGTTGAGCAGCAGAAAACACAATAAATCTCCTCCTTTGTGGTTTATGAGGGCGCAGTCTAACATGCATGCACAAAATTGCCGATGCAGTGTCATCGGCAATCTTTTGAATTATTTTTTATACCACTCGACTCAGAAAATGACGCAAAAACCGCTCCGCATCCACTTCAAGTGCCACGTCAATACTAGTCTGTGAATGAGCTTGATCCTTTTTTACTCATGATGACCTCCACAGTAGAACAGCATTCTTTTTCATTATACACAATTGAATGCTTATTCTCTTGGTCATGAGGTTCTTTATCTAAACACGATCAAAAAAAGCTACGGCAGTTGTGCCGTAGCTTTTCCTTCGGGGCTCTTCCATTGCTTAAGCGCACATCTTCTGTCCCAATCCTAAGGCTCGATTCCCCACACCAGCTTATCATTATGGAATAATGTTACTTTATTCCATTCTGTATAAGAGGTTTTGGTAGGATCGAAGGAATAATCATTGGATTCGTCCAGGTTAGACCAGTCGCTTTTGTTGATACGGATCTGAATATCACCTGTTTGCGCTCCAGCTGCAAGCGTACCGGCAGCAGCATTGAAACCAATTTCGATATAATTGTCAGTAATAGTTCGCAGCACATTATCATTGCCTACTTGCGCATAGTCTACTGCGGATTGCAGCTCTTGGCTGCCATCTTTCGTAAAATAATACCGGACTTTCAGCTCACTCAGCATCACGGGTGTTGTACCTTTATTTTTCAGATTTAAGAAAGGCTTGACTGCGTTATTAGCTGGATCGGTATCCCCGGCCCGATACATTACAACCAGATCACCCGCTGGTTCTGTAGGATCTGTAGGGTCCGTTGGATCTGTAGGTGTTCCTTTTGGCTCAGCGCTTACCGCAGTGGAATCCTTGCTTGTTCCTTTCGTATTCGTAGCACTTACAACATAGAAATAAGTGGTTCCGTTGGTCAGACCCTTATCTGTGTACTCTTTCTCAGTAACAAGAGGCGCAACGGCTGTAAAAGGACCTGCTTCGCTGGTTGCACGTTTTACCGTGTAGCTGTCGGCCCCAGTGGACGCATTCCAAGTCAGCTTCACTTCCGCATTACCCGCTGTCGCCTTTAAGCCCGCTGGTACTGCCGGAGCGGCTGGTGTAGGAGTTGTTCCGCCACCAGATGAAGGGACAATCGCTGGATATGCATTTTGCACAAGCATGACAAACTGATCATGGAACCAAGCTCCTGAAATAGGTGCATTCGGTAAAGCATCTGTTAATGTGCCATCCTTGGTTGTATAGGTAGGATCACAATATCGGTCAAAGCCTTTACCCTCATCGTTCGGAATAAGCGAACTGGAACCATCGGAATCACCCGGAGGTTTCGCCCATACATAAGCATCGACATGGGAAGCTGGAGCTGTTTGCGGCGGCGTACCCATACCTGCTCCGCTGTTATTACACCAGTTGCCACGATGCGAGCGTTTGTCTATACGGCCTGAGTTCACATAGGAGTTAATATCACTGCCGACAGCGGCAGTCGGACGGTTAGGTCCTCCCCATCCGTTACGGCCTGTATCAATGAGCATACCGAGTGAGCTCGGCCAACCTGCGTTTACAAAATCTCTATGCAAGGACTCTGTGAAATCCAGTTCATCGAAGTTAGGATTCCATTCGTAGTACTTGGACGATTTGATCGGCTGTCCGCCAATATTCAGGTTTGGATCGGGCAGATTAGGCTCTGTCAATGGGGAAGAGTTGGCTGTATTCGTGATAAAGCCGTCCACGCTGGACAGTCCTTTGCTCGTATCTGTGAAAACATTCGTGAACAGTGTGACGGTTGCTGAACGGTTGTTATCCCAACCCAGCCAACCGGAGTGACCGATATCTACATATTTGTAGACGTTCGGAATCGCGTTCAGCTTGTTCATGGTATATTTCACGCCAGCTTCATAAATCCCTGTAGATTTGGCTTGAGCACATTTGGGATCATTCAGATTCGTTATCAGATTCGGCAAACTGTCCGGCTCAATAATCGCTACAATGCGGATATCCTGATACTTCGGTTTGGCAAAAATAGCAGCAATTTTATCGACATAATCCTTTTTGTACGTTTCCAGACCCGCTTGGGTCAACGGCAGCTCACCGTTGGAAGCCAAGGCTTTACAATCCCGTCCGGGCAGATCATATACAATAAACTCTGCCGTAATCGGTGTGTTGCCTTTCTTTTGTGTCAACACTTGATCCAGATGCGCTTCCAAACCAAGCTTGCCTCCACCGCCGTTAATAGCAGCGATGCGATCGAGCCATACGGCAGTCGGGAACGTTTTGATGGTTTGCATTTTCGCTTTCAGTGTAGAATCTGTAACCTGGGCAATCGATGTATCGACGCTAGCCGCATAATCAGGACTAACATATTTGGTTGCCCCTTGATAAGGATTGTCCACATGGGATTCTGCATGTATTTTATCCGTAAATCCTGCACCTGGTAGAAAGCTGCTTGCGACGAGTGATAGCGCAAAAGCATACTTCATGCCTTTACGAAGCACTTGCTTTGTTTTCAATTGCTTCACCTATCTTTCCGTAGATTTTGTTGAATCTTCCTATGGCGGCACCTGATTGTTACATGATTATGTGTGAGTTACGCCATCTTTCTCCAAAAAAAGCGGCGTTCTTAGCTGCTAAGGTAAGCGCTTTCTATTTTTTCACGCGCTTACTTCCTCCCCTTTTTGTCACCTCCTATGTTAGATTATAGTGGGCTGGAAAACTGATGTAAATTGAATAAATTAAGGATTAAATTATTAATTAGGCACATGAATTGCCACAGTACCCGTTTTTGCTGTCTCCCCACTTCCCAGGGCCGAGTCCTTCATAAGATGAACTATGCCTGCTGTGACAAGCTCTCCCGACCTACGGGATCGACACCAAAAAGCGGATTTAGAAAAAATTAGGCTATTTTCTTTAATTTCCGTCAGCTCAAATCGACAATGATAAACTCCAAACTCCGTACTATGCCAAATCGTTAAATCTATCGACACCAATAGGGTATTTTCAGGCTCTCATCGCCATGAAAATACCCTATTCATCGTAGTGCAGCCTCACGGCCATTCATCATGCATGTACATGCAGTGAGCGCTCATGCCATTGTACCAAGCTGCCAGGCCTAGCTAGGCTACTCCTTTTCGCGTTCCTTGCCTTTGTCGGATTCGCCCGCATTTTTGTTGGCCGCCTCCCGATCCAACTGCATTTCCTCAATCGTCTTGACCTTAAGCCTTGCCGCTCCCTCATACGCACGAGTTGGGATCAGATCGCCCGCAGCTAAACGTTGACGCGCCTCGGCAATTGCCGCTCCGTATTGTGGAAGCCACGCTTCCTGCGCTACCAGCATTTCATCGACCATTTGCCAGATTTCCTTCGGATTACATACCGCACCCACCAGTGGGTCCATCATGAACGCCTGCCGCAACAGCTTGTCGTCCCCATGCACGGCAGCTTCAACTGCCAATCGCTGCACGGAAATGCTAACATTGCAGACAGCCGCAGGGCCGAGCGGCAGTTCACCCACAAGAGGCATGGAAATGCCGTTACGATCCACATATCCGGGCGCCTCAATAATCGCATCATCCGGCAGATTGGAAATCACTCCGTTGTTGACGACATTAAAATGTCCACAGTATACACGTCCTGTTTCCAGTCCTTCGATAATGTAGGAGCCATGCTCCTCACCGCGTTTTTCCGACTTGTACTCCAGTGGATCTTCCTTCATCCAGTTTGGAAAATCTGTTTCAAACCAGTTGCGTCCTTCCGTACATACACGCAGATAGCCTCCCGTTTCTCCATTAATCCAGCTTCCCAGATCAATCCAGTCGAGAATTTCATCCGGACGCTTCCGGTACCAGGGAACATACTCGCTTAGATGGCCGTTCGATTCGGTGCTGTAATAGCCAAAACGGCGAAGCATGTCGATGCGTACCTTTTCGGTGCGGCTATATTCGGGATGCTTTTCAAAAGCCTCCAGCAGTCCAGCTGTCAGATCCTTGCCTTCATGTGACGCCTGAATGTACCATGTCTGGTGATTGATTCCGGCACACACAATGTCCACATCCTGCTTCTCCAAGCCATATACTTCAGCAATTTGGTGATGCCCATGCTGTACACCGTGACACAACCCAATCGTACGTACACCGCTGTACTTGTTGCAGGCCCAGGTCATCATCGCCATCGGGTTCGAGTAGTTCAGCAGCAGCACATCTGGTGCGCTTAGCTCGCGGATATCCTTGCAGATCTCCAGCATTTCCGCAATGCCACGCTGCCCGTACATAATACCTCCTGCACACAGCGTATCGCCCACGCATTGATCCACGCCATATTTCAGCGGAATGTCTACATCGGTCGCAAACCCTTCCAGCCCGCCAACCCGGATCGTACAAATCACATATTTGGCATCCTTCAAAGCCACTTTCCGGTCCGTGGAGGACTGTATTTGAATAGACAAACCGTTCTCCCGAATATCCCGCTGGCACAGCTCAGTGACCATATCCAGATTGTGCTGATTAATGTCCGTAAAAGCTACTTCAATCTCGTTAAATTCCGGCACCGTCAACAGATCTCGCAAAATTCCACGGGTAAAGCCGATGCTCCCCGCTCCAATAAAAGTCACCTTAAATGACACGGCATTCAACCTCCAGCGTTAGATGTGTAGTATACCGTCATTGTAGCAATTTGCCAGAGGGAAGCGTTATCAAAATCATGACCAGATTCGCGTTTAGGTGTCAAAAATCCTAACTTAACTTGCCGCCTTATCCCTCTTCATCCTCCGCATAGTTCCACACATGGCGTTCCACGGCAGTGCGGTATTCGACAGGTGTCTTGCCTGTGTGCTTTTTGAAAAGCATATGGAAATACTGCCTGCTGCCCACGCCTACATAATCGGCAATTTCGTGAATGGGAATGTCCGTTTGCTGGAGCAGCATTCGGGCCTTGTCCATCCGCAGCATCGTCAAATAAGCGGTAAGCGTTTGTCCGGTATGTTTTTTGAAAATGCGATGCAAGTACCCCGGATGCAGATTCACCGCTGCTGCCATATCCTTCACCAGAATTTCCTGGTCATAGTTGAGATGAAGAAATTCGATACATCGTTTAATGTAGACATCCGTTTGCTGCGTGTCACTCCGTTCCGTTTCCTCACGCAAACGCGCAATTCGCACGAGCAATTGCATAAACAGCAGCTCAGCCATTGCACTTGGATGCTCTTTTCGCTGATCCAGCTCCAGCACGAGGCTTTTCAGCGTATAATACACCTCTTCCGGGTCAGACAGCACCAGATAAGGAAATGGACGCGACATGAAGGCAGTGACCTCGTGCTCTTCCCCTGCCATTTGTCGAATAGACGGACCTACTCGCACCCCTTCCGTAAAACCGAACTCTACATTCAGCATCCGGCATGGCTGCTCTCCTTCTACGACCAGTCGATGCGACACACCCGCGTCCAGCATAATAAACTCTCCCTTGCGCAGCGTGATGCTTTCTCCTGCCTTCTCTCCTGTCTGTACATCCACCCGGCACAAGCCGGAGATCATGTACATAATTTCGGTAGAATGATGATCGTGATACGGCATGGTGTAATCGTGCCACTGCTTGTAATAGTAAGCAAAAAAACGGGGAATATAATCCCCGTCACGCAGCCGTGGCTCAAACAGACTTCCGTTCATCCCCCCACCTCCGCAAAATAGATCAGGCTAACACGGCAACGTATCTGCAACCGCCTATTTTCACAGTTTAACAGACGATGCTATGTAATTCTATTTCGCTCTAGTACACTATCTGAAATCCGGTGGAATACGTCCTGAAGATACCCGGAAACACAAGCACATTGTTAATCTGGTTGGGATAGTGGCTGCAACCCGTGGCAAGTACACGAACATGCGGGATAGCTTGCTCAGGCGCAATCTCCGGCTCTGGATTAGCCATGGCAAACACAATACTGTCTACCGCCTTCCCTTGTACATCTGAGGCATTCTCAATTAAATTTCCGAATCGACTTGAAGGACTCGGTCTGCTGTGTGATGCCCTTCTCTGCCGCAAAGCGCTCGATGCTGGACGCGCCGAAGAATCCATCGATGCCCTTCGTTCTCTCAATGACATAAGTCGCATCCTCCGGCTCTGCAATTGGTCCGCCGTGGCAAATAATCATGATATCCGGGTTCACAGCCCGACCGGCTTTAATAATCGCCTCGATTCGTTCTACACAGTCGTCTAGGGTCAGCGCTGTTTTTGCACCAATCGTGCCCTTGGTCGTCAAGCCCATATGCGCAACCAAAATGTCGGCTCCCGCCTCCGCCATAGCCTTCGCCTGAGCGGGATCAAAAACATACGGAGTAGTCAGCAAATCCAGCTCATGGGCGCTACGGATCATTTCAACCTCAAGGTCGTACCCCATATCGGTTTCCTCCAGGTTTTGTCTAAACACCCCATCAATCAAGCCTACTGTAGGGAAGTTCTGAACACCGCTGAAGCCCTGCTCCTTCAATTGCTTCAAATATACCTCCATCACTCTAAACGGGTCGGTGCCGCATACCCCTGCCAAAACAGGCGTATGCTTGACGACCGGCAGCACCTCGGCTCCCATTTCAACGACGATTTGATTGGCATCTCCATAGGAAAGCAAGCCCGCCAGCGAGCCGCGGCCCGCCATTCTGTATCGGCCGGAATTGTATACGATCAGCATATCCGCTCCGCCCGCTTCACTGCTTTTGGCCGTAATGCCTGTGCCTGCCCCGACACCGAGGAGAATTTTACCCGCCTTTACCTCTTTCCTGAATTTAGTCATAATTTCTGATCTGGTCAGCTTATTCATTTCGTATATCCTCCTTATTAGATTCTTAGGAATTTGATGCTTGCATGAGAGCAATCAGTTTTTGAGCTGCGGCCTCTGCAAAGGCCGGATCGTTGATGGCGCAATCCAATTCAATCACTTCAATAACCGAGATGTCGACATGCTTACGCAGGGTATCGAACAGCATTCGGTCCTCCTCCAGGCCGTAGAAAGGCTGCCCCTCCACATCAATTGCAGAAATGCCCCTAAGCGGCAGCATTAGCACGGTGCTTTCCTTTGCCATGTTCAGCTTCTCCGCAAGCTTCCTGCCGATCTGTTCATTTTCTACCACCGTAGTTCTCATCAGGGTTACGGTCGGATTATGCTGATAAAACTTATGATCCTTGAATTTCTCCGGCACGGTATCTCTCGGCCCAAAATTGCACATATCCAAGGCGCCCACCGAGACCACCTGCGGAATGCGATGGCGGCCTGCAGCCTCCAAGCGATGCGGCCCTGCATTCAAGACACCGCCGATGATTTCATCCGCCCACTCCGTCGTCGTCAAGTCCAATACCCCTTCAATGAAGCCCGCCTCGATCAACGCCTCCATCGACTGCCCTCCGATGCCCGTGGCGTGGAACACAAGCACCTCGTAGCCCCTTTCCTCCAAATATTTTCTTGCCGCTGTCACACAGGGCGTGGTTACTCCGAACATCGTGGCTGCAACCAGCGGCTTCTTCTCCGGTTCATGCGCATGTTCAAACTTGAGCATTCCCGCTATCGCAAATAACGCATTTGTGAAGATTTTCGTAGAAATCGAGTTCAATCCTGCTACATCCACCACAGACGGAATCATGACGATATCACTCGTGCCTACGTATGGAGCTGTATTTCCAGAAGCAACGGTCGATACCATCACCTTTGGAACGCCAATTGGCAGGGCTCTCATGGCCGGTGCGACCAGTGAGGTCCCGCCAGTGCCTCCAAAGGAAATGATTCCGTCAAATTTACCCTGCTTGTACAACTGTGGTACCAGCTTCTTCAGGCCTTTGGACAATACCTCTGTAGCCAAAGCCCGATCCTTCCTTGCCGCAAGCTCCTCCATGTCCATGCCTGCGGCGCGAGCGACTTCCCGATTGGACACATCCGGAATAAAGGCCGGCTCGAATACGCCTGTATGAATCATCAAGGTCCCCATCCCAAGCTGCTCTGCAATCCTCTTGATGTAAAGGTACTCATCGCCTTTCGTATCAAACGTTCCAGCTATTGCGATGGTCTTCATTCTGCTGCCTCCTCGTATGATCATTTAGTACAATGTTCGATCGCAGGGTAGCATGCTGATTTTTTCGCTAACAGAAAAACCAGTATGATCGCTATAGCTTCATCATACTGGTCCTGTTTATTCATGAAAACGCTTTTATGTTCTATGTTTTTGTGTTTAGGTTAGATCTGTACTGCTTGGGTGAGCAGCCCTTAAGCTTTTTAAACATTTTGCTGAATTGGGCATAATCCGGATACCCTACCATCCCAGCCACCTCGGATAATTGAAGCTGCGGCGCATGGAGTAGCGTGACAGCTTTATTTATGCGGAAGCTCACAAGATAGGTCTGAAAGCTGCAGCCAACCTCCTTTTTAAACAAGCTGCTCAAATAGCTGCGCGAAACATGAGCAACCTTGGCCAGATCCGAAAAAACAATTTCACTGCTGTAGTTTTGTGCCACATACTCCTTGACAAACTCAACGTAATCATAATGCTTGGTGATGCCGTTCAGCATTTTGGCCATAAAATCGTCCTCATCCAGCTTGCCCAGGCGCTTAAAATCGCGAGTAATTGCCGTAATTGACTTCTCCGAAGGAATTCGTTCAAAGGCAGATCCGCCAATATAGCCCATAATGTCTGTGTTGTTGCTGTACATGTACTGGACATCGACCGGCGTCTTTACCGGACCGCCGTAAATCATCTTGATCAAATCCGGCTTAAGGTGCTTGCAGGCATCGAAAATACGCAGCGCTTTTGATTTGGTAGCCTCTAAGGATACAACCTTCCGCGCACCCAATAATCCGCCCTCGGTCAGGCCAAGATGAGCACAGATTACATCTGCCCCCGCCTCAATCATTTGGGCCGCTTGAAGCTCGTCAAATACGAAGGCCACCGTAAACAACTCCTGTCGATGGGCCAGACGTATGGCCTCAACCTCTCTGTCATAGCTGATTCCGTCTTCCTCCAGAGCCTCTCTGAACAATCCGTCCATCAGACCGACAGTCGGATAATTATTGACTCCCGAAAAGCCTCTGCCCTTGATTTCCTCAATATAATCGGCCATTTCTCTGGTTGGATCATTCGCATTCAGTCCAAAGAGCACGGGAGCATGCCTCACCAACGGCACAATTTCTCTTGACGCAAAATCCATCACCATATCATTACTGTTGCAAAACGGCAAAAAGCCCGCCAGAGAGCTTCTCCCCATCTGGCGAAACTTGCCGGAGTTCAGCATTAATATAAAGTCCGCTCCGCTATGAGCTGCATACCTGGCTGTGATCCCTGTGCTTGTCGAGACGCCAATGATGTGATTACCCTCGTACAGCTGTGATTGAAGACGCTCCAGTATGGCTATTCTGTTCAAGCTCCATCAGCCCCTCATCTCTACAGATTTCTCGCCAGGCCCAGCTCATCGTAAGACAGCCTTATGATTCCGCAGGAACCATCCTCATTGTCCTCTTATTATAACATGCCATTTCATGGTCACCTAAGCTCAAGGAATACCGCCGGATGGTGGTGTAAAGACCCCTTATACATTTACGCCACGCTTTGAGCCTGATCAGGAAGTACAAATGAAATTTTATGTCCCTTCTGACGGTAACATTGCCTTGACTGTAACGGGTTATGCAGACGGTACTAAGATCCAAAGAAGCTGGGTTAAGCCCGCTCCTGGTTGGACTGCGACTGGTAATGGTAACCTTATCAAAAGAACGACAAGCATAGGCCAGATACAAGATCGACAAGACTATTATGATGGTTCTTACATCAGAAAAGTTCGTTGGGCTACATCCTATATCGGTACAAATTCAGAAGATAATATCCCTTGGCGAAACAGCCAAACCTATGATTATTGTTCTATGCCACGGAGTAAAGTTGAAGTGGATTACGTGCACGGAGGAGAGGAAACAGACAGTATATTTTTAGACTGAATTTTATGAGAGGGGCTTTTTTGCCCCTCTCTTTTAAGGAGGAAATTTTGTGGGAAAGATGCTGTTTAGGATTCTGCTTTTAAGTGTAATGGTATTTTGCTTTTCTCAACCCTATACAGGAAAAATGTCAGCTCACAGTATAGAACCAAGCTCTCCATTTTTGAAGATTAACAACTACTATGTGTTGTTCACAGCCCCCAAAGCCCCTTATATTGATAAGAACAATCGCTATATGGTGCCTTTGAGATCCATTAATGATTTGTTGGGAGGACAGACTACGTATAACCCAACTTCTAATACGGCTACAATTAAGTTTGGAACACACAAGGTTGAGTTTAAAATGAACTCCACTGAGATTGTTACCGACTCGAACACGTCCGTGATGGATACCGTCCCTGTGCTTTATAAAAATGCGATGTTTGTCCCTTTAGGGGTACTTACCAAGAACTTAGACATACACCAGGAATGGGATCAGCAAAATAAACTGTATTCCCTCTCTGGGAAGGAATTAATGAAGACACCTATGATGGAGAATGTAGAAGATTTGGATCATTTTAGAGAACAAGTGGATAATGAAAATGCATTCCAGTTGTTATCGTACAAATTGATCATGGGAGAAAAGATTCATCTCTCAATCACAGCTAAGAATATGACAGGGAAAAAGATTAGTGAGGGCATTGAAGATTTAAATACTACTTTTATTTTTTCTGACAACAGCACGGCGGGCGAAAATAGAAATCGTAAAAGACCCAGTATAGATAAGGATGAAATTGTAACTCGCGAAGATGACATAGATTATGTGAAAACAATAGAGAATAATAAAATGATCAAACATGAGCTGTCGTATATTCTCTTTAAGGGAAGAACGCTAAAACCATAAGATCCCTCAAGTAAAATGGTACTGTTTTCCTAGCAGATGAATCGTAAGGCTGTAAATTGAGTTAAAAGTAAAGCTGATGATCCAAGATAAACGAGCGTATCTATCCACGATTAAAGCCTTCAAAGCTTTGATTCATTCTGACCAAGGAACCCCACTATGCGCATCCAGATTTTCAAAAAATGGTGAAGCATATGGGGTTCCAACAATCCATGTCCAAATAATCTAGTCTTTCTTTAGAATGGTCCTTTACATAGGGTACATTTAACCCTGGGGTAGCCCTTTTTATCATCATAAAGCTCCAGCATCACGCCTGCAAATCTATTTATCCAGCTCCAGCCTAAGAGCTTTGCTTTCTCAACTGACCATAATATAAATCACTGTAAAAGCCTTTATGAGCCAGCAGCTCATCATGCGAGCCCTGCTCCTCCAGACGACCATCCTTCAAGACCAGAATCCGGTCAGCCTGACGAATGGTATTCAGTCTATGCGCGATGACAAAGCTCGTTCGCCCTTGCATAAGCCGCGCCAGTCCTTCTTGTATTTTCATCTCGGTAATCGTGTCGATGCTGCTGGTTGCCTCGTCGAGTACAAGGATCGAAGGGTTAGCCAAAATAGCACGGGCAATAGCCAGCAATTGTTTTTGCCCTTGGCTGATGCCGCTGCCGTTAACCTCCAGCACCTTCTCATATCCGTCCTTCATCCTCATGATAAAGGAATGGGCATTCGCCAGCTTCGATGCTTCCTCTACCTCTTCATCAGTGGCATCCAGCCTGCCGAAGCGGATATTTTCACGGATTGTCCCCTGAAACAGGAAGGAATCCTGTAGCACAAACGCCATACGTGAGCGCAAGCTTTCACGCTGTATGGTGGTAATGTCGCGCCCATCTAGCGTGATCATTCCCTTGTCGGGACTGTAAAAACGGGATATCAGCTGAATCAGCGTTGTTTTTCCTGCCCCGGTCGGACCGACCAGCGCGATCATCTCACCAGGCTTGGCTTCAAAAGAGATGTCTTTCAGCGTAGCGCTCTCAGCATCATAGCCGAAGGAAACATCGGTAAACCGAACTGCACCCTCGACATGCTCCAGCTCTACGGCGCTGTGCTCGTCCTTGGACTCCTCATCCTCATCCAATATTTCAAATACGCGCTCAGCTCCAGCAATAGCGGACAGCAAGGTATTCCACTGGTTAGCCAGATCATTCAGCGGTCTGGTGAACTGGCGGGCATACTCTACAAAGATGATAATCGTTCCGATGGTAATAGAACCGTGTATGGCCAAAATCCCGCCGATTCCTGCCACAATGGCAAAGCTGAGATTGTTCAGGCCGTTCATCAGCTTGGGGATAAAGCCGGAAATCGTTTGTGCCCAGAAGCCCGACAGACGGATACGGTCATTACGTTCACTAAAGCCGCGAATAACCCTCTTTTCCTGTGAAAATGCTTTGATAATTTGCTGCCCGGATAACGTTTCTTCGATGTATCCGTTCAGTTCGCCCAGATTCTTCTGCCGTTCCTTGTATAAGGGACCCGTGCGGCGCGTAATCCAGCGCATCCCGACTGCCATCAGCGGCACCACGATAAAGGTTAGCAGTGTCATCAGCGGACTTAGCCACAGCATGACTGCGAGTGTACCCACCAGCGTCAATACGCTCGAAAAAATCTGAATGGCTGAGCTATTCAGCGTAGAGCTGACATTTTCAATATCATTGGTCAATCGACTCATAATCTCTCCCTGCTGACGTTTACCATAAAAAGGAATCGGCAAGCGATGCAAATGTGAAAACAGGTCGAAACGCATCCGGTACACGGTCTCTTGGGCGATTTCGATCATCCAGATATTTTGCAGCCAGGAGGTCAGCGAATTGAGCAAATACACAGCCCCCAGCCCAATGAGAAAATACATCCATGTGCGTCCGCCCATACCTTCCAGAAAATGGTCCACGGCAACGCCGACCAAATACGGACCCAGCAATGCCAGCCCGGAGCTGAGCAGTACCATGAACAGCACCAGCATTAGCTTGGCCTTGCGGCGGGCCAGATACTCCCATATCCTGCCCAGCGTGCCGGACCAGTTCTTGGCCTTGGCCTTGCGGCGTCCCTCTGCTCCTGCTGGGTTGCGCAGCACACCGGACGGCGGTGTAGGCTGACGGAAGGGATCAATGAGTTCCTTGAACATGCGACTCCTCCTTTCTGTATTGTGATTCATAGATGCGTCGATACAGCTCCGAGCTGTCCATTAAATGCTCATGACTTCCACTCGCGATCAGACGGCCTTCATCCAGCAGTAAAATCTGATCTGCCGTTGCGGTCGAGCTGATCTTCTGCGTAATAAGAAAGGTCGTGCAGGACAAGCCCTCCAGCGCCTCCAGCAAAGCCGCCTCTGTCCGCACATCCAGCGCACTGGTGCTATCGTCCAAAATAAGCACTGCCGGATGGCGCACCAGCGCGCGAGCAATAGATAGCCGTTGCTTCTGTCCACCGGACAGATTCACACCGCGCTGTCCCAGCATCGTGTCATAGCCTTGTGGCAAGCGTTCAATCATATCGTGAATTTGCGCCATACGAGCCGCTTCCTGAATCTGCTCCAGACTGGCATTCTCCAGCCCCCAAGCGATATTTTCCCGAATCGAGCCAGTGAAAAGAAGCACCTCCTGCGGCACGTACCCAATGGCCTCACGCAGTATGGAAGCGTCCAGTTCCCGCGCGTCCTTGCCGTCAAAGCGCACCCGGCCCTCATTTTCTTCATACAAACGCGTAATGAGCTGCACAAGTGAGGATTTACCCGACCCCGTAGCCCCCATAATAGCGATGCGCTCACCCGGTCGAGCCATAAAGGAAATATCCTTTAGCACCGCGAGATCGTTGCCCGGATAGTGAAAGCTCACCCGATCCAGTTCCACCTGTCCCTCGATTCGCGTGTTATGTGTTGGAATAGACTCCCGTTCTCCGTGGTCTTCATGAGGTGTCTCCAATACCTCACGAATCCTTGCCGTGGAAGCGGTCGCCCGGGAAAACACGACAACAATCCCCGACAAGGCAGACAAGGCTCCAATCGTCCGCAGTGAATAATTGACGACAGCGACCACCTGTCCCACACTGGCATCCCCTGTTGCAATTTGCCCCCGTCCGAACCAAAGCACGGCGATAATTCCCGCATTCATCGTAAACAAAATGAACGGCATCGTCGTTTCTGTCCAGCGCAAAGCGGAAACCGTCCCTTTCATCAATTCGCCCCCGTAATGGGCAAAGCGCTCGATTTCATGCCGCATCCGCACAAAAACCCGTATGAGCCGGATACCTGTCAGATTCTCCTGAATCACCCCGTTAACATCATCCAGACGACGCTGGACGCCCTTAAACAACGTGACGGTTCGCCGCATCATCACCAGCACAAATACGAACAGCACTGGAGCCATGACCGCCAGCAACAGTCCAAGCCTGAAATGTACGACCAGCGCCATCACGATGCTGCCAATCACCACCAGCGGCACCCGTGTCATAAACCGCAAGCTCATAAACACCGTATCCTGCACCTGCGTAACGTCTCCCGTCAAACGCGTAATCAGCGATGAGGTAGCAAAACGTTTAAACACCGGATAGGAAAAGGATTGCACCTTATGATACAGCCTTTCCCGCAAATCATAACCAAAGCCCTGACTGGCATGGGAAGCAAAAAAGGAACTAGAAATCCCTGCTATAAAAGCAATAACGGCGCTTCCTACCAGCACACCGCCCCATAACCAGACGACGGACAAATCCTGCTGCCGAATGCCCTCATCAATAATTTTGGAGATCAAATACGGTTGCGACAATTCCACCGTCAGCTCCAGCAGCATCATCACGAGAGCCGCGATGGCTGGAACCCGGTATTTTTTCAGAAAAGAGAACATCATCCCCACTAGCATTCCTCCAATTGCTCGACAGCCGTCCTTCCAGATCAGCGTGTGATCGTCATACAGCACTATATTTTATTATACCCTTCTGAACGCCCTCCTTCTAACTAATAAATGAAAGATTTCTGCTGCCACAATTAAAAATATGCAAAAAAGAGAGAACGTAAATACGTCTCTCCTTGCGATTCCATTGTAATCAACCTACTTGTCGTTCCCAGTGTTCATTATTCCTCTGCTGGTACTGCTGACTCTACCTCTACTTCCTCCGTATTCATTTGCTTCCCATCCATCTCCGATGTCTCTGCCTCATCCACCTCATCGCTGTTCTCTTCTTGAATTACGGCTCTTGGCGTGTAGAGCTTGGGAATCGGTACATTCGCCCAATCCATATCGGATGCGAAATAAAAGCTCGTATAGGATGGCTGGTTATAGCCCGTATTTTGACGCGCCACATCCACCCGATATTGCGGGTCATGCATCAGTGTATACAATTTATGCGTCGTAGGCTCAGTGCCCAAATAGATACGGATCGCCGAGCTATCCGCTGTGCGAACGAGCATTTCTTCCCGCCAATCTCCGAAAATGTCGGCTACCAGCGATGGCGTTCCTTTCGTATAGTTGTTCGTTTTGGTTCCAGTGGCGGTCAATAATGTTCCTCGTTTCCAATCCTCAATGGTTGGGGTAACATCAATCGCGCCGTTTACGATTTGTGTGGTCATATCGGCTGCCCATTTGATACTCATATTAGTGCCAGGCATCTTGGTATCCAGTTGCTTGCCGGCAGCGGTCCATAAGCCCATGGCCCAGGTTTCCAGCCCTCGCTGATCCGGGTCTATGTCTCCGATCATTCCCCGGCCTGTATCCTTGCCGGAATATCCGCCGTAGATGACTTTACCCGTTTTGGCATCCCGCAGGGAATAACCATAAGGAGCATAGGTGCCGCCCTCATGCACCATAAAGATTTCTTTGCCCGGCCGATCCGGGTCAATATCCGTCACATGCAGCGCATCGCCGTGACCCAAACGGGCTGTTTCGCCGGGAATCGCGCTTTCGGGAGGCATGACATCGAACGAGCTGTACAGCAGGCTGCCGTCATGGTCGATGGTGGCAGAGCCGTATACGATTTCGTCCTTGCCGTCACCATCTACGTCTGAGACGCTCAGCGAATGCGCTCCCTGTGTGGTCAAGGTGCCGAATTTCGGGTCCGTTCCATCGCGCCCGTGCGGGCTGTCGTTAAACGGATTCGTCATCGGTGCCCAGTCGCTGTCCACCATCCAGTTCTTTTGGAGATGACGACCATCCCATGTGTAAGTGATCAGTGTGGAGCGCGTATAGTAGCCGCGTGCAAACACAGCAGACGGCTTGCGGCCGTCCAGGTAAGCCACCCCTGCCAGGAAACGATCCACCCGGTTGGCGGGTTCAATCCGGGCCATGGCGTAATCGCCCCACATGAGGCCATCGTCATGACGCTCTGGCTCATAGCGGACGGTGTCCAGCTCTGCTCCCGTTTTTCCTTTGAAAATGGTCAAATACTCCGGTCCATCCACAATGAAGCCTTCGAACTCTCTCAGCTTGTTTTTGTCGCTCCGCGCAGGCGCGTATACATCCATAAAGTAGTCCGTCAGGCTTTCCGCATCCTTACGGGATAACGGATAGCTATACTTTGGAGCGATACCAAAGCATTCCTCCAGCGTAGCAGGCCACTTCCCTTTGACCACTTCTTCATGCTTCGTCCAGTTCATGAACATGTTCACCACATGCTCGTAATAATCCGTGCGGCTTAAACGGTAATCGTCCTTATGCGTAATCCCTGCTTTGCGATCCTCACGGGGCAGGGTAATATAGGTTTCTTTTTTCGGCTTGCCCTTCTTGTCAAAAGTAATCGTTTTGGTACCCGGGGCCGTTTTGAACATCAGCTCAGCTTTGCCGTCGCCATCAAAATCGTACACCATCATCTGTGTATAATGGGCACCTGAACGAATATTCACACCCAGGTCGATCCGATATAACAGCTTGCCCTGGGCTGTATATGCATCGACATACGTATTTCCGGTATAGCCCTTCTGAGAAACGTCCTTGGAGTTCGACGGGTCCCATTTTACAAAAAATTCATATTGTCCGTCTCCGTCCACATCCCCCACACTCATATCATTTGCAGAGTAGGTATAGGACTCACCTGCGGGTGTTACGCCATCGGCGGGCTTTTGAAGAGGCAGCTCATAGTAGCCCTGCTGCCACGGCGTCACTTTGGCGCTGCGATCCTTTTCCCGTCCATTCACGACCGAAGCTACTCTGTACACCGCTTTTCCGGTTCCTTCTTTATCCACATAGTTGGTGCTGTCGGTTACCGTCGCGATCTTTTTACCGTCACGGTATACATTAAAATCCGCGCCTGTCAGCCCCGTTGGGCTGTAACCATTCACTTCCTGCGCCAGCAGCCGCCAGCTTAAAAATACACCCTCCGGTGTCACCGCAGCCACCAGTCCCCGATCCAGCTTTTCCAGTTGGATGCTGCCACTTCGGTTCTGTTCGACAGCAACAGCCGATGCTGCCTGAAGCTCCGGTTCAGATGGAGCTTCTGCCGCCATCCCCACCGTTGTACCCGTCATCGCCAGCATCGTTGCCAACGCGGCGGTCAAGGTTCCCTTTCGCCATGCGCCTTTCCTTTGAGCCATCCAAGTCGTCCTCCTCCATTGTGTTGTGATGACAAGCAAATACCCAAAATGATTGCGCTTACATAATTTAAATTCCTTATTATTATAGTTTTGCCGTTCTCCCCAAAGCGTTTAAAAATCCGATGATTTCTCTTCACAAATCCGTGTTGTTTGCCGTTTCGCATAAAACAGCCCCCACCAAGCCTGTACGAACACGGCAAGATGAGGGCTGAAAAGTATTTACAGAGTTATGTTAGTGATATCCGATAATTTGAGCGACAACTACCAATACTGCACCCAGTACGAACCAGACAGCCAGTAGCGGCCAAAAGAAGCGAACCCATTTCTGATACGGAATACCCGATACGGCCAAGCTCCCCATTAAGGCTGAGGAAGTAGGCAAAATCATGTTCGAAAATCCATCTCCCAACTGGAAGGCAAGCACTGTCGTCTGGCGTGTAATGCCGAGCAGATCAGACAGTGGAACCATAATCGGCATCGTCGTTGCGGCCATTCCCGAACCGGAGGTGATGAATACGTTCATAATGTTTTGGAACACATACATGCCCAGCACTTGTACCGATTCAGGCAAATGTCCCACCATGATAGCAAGGCTGTTAACGATGGAGTCAATCACACTGCCGTGATCCAGTACAACCACGATGGAACGTGCAAAACCGATAATCAGCGCACCATAGGTGATATCCTTGGCTCCTTTGGCAAACTCTGTCGCAATGCGACTTGGCCCGTAGCCTGCGCAAAAGCCGGAAATGACTCCCATCGAAAGAAACAGGGCAGCCAGTTCTTCCATCCACCAATCCTTTTTGGACACTCCCCAGATCAACGTCGCAAAGCTTACGACAACGGTCAAGATGATCAGGATATGCTTAAGCTGGATGGAAGGCAGATTGGATAGATCCACCGGCTTGTCTTCAGCGCTCTTTTCCAATTCGTAAACGAGGCTGCTTTCCGGGCTTTTCTTCACTTTGCTGGCATAGCGCATAATATATAAGCTCGTAATGACGATCAGGATGACTAACAGGATGGCACGAAGCCACAGCCCTGAAAAAATAGGGATTTGCGCAATCGCCTGTGCCAAGCCGACATTAAACGGATTCAGCAGCCCGGCAGTAAATCCACAGGAAGCCCCCAGTGAAATCATGGCCGTACCCGTCATCGCATCAAACTTCAGCGCCCTGGCGATAGCAATACCAATCGGCACGAATACCATAACCTCGGTGGACATGCCCATCGTAAAGCCACCCACGGAAAACAGGGTAATAAATACCGGAATCACCCATATCCCTTTGTTGGAAAAAGACCTCGCTACCCTTCCCGTCACAGCCTCAATCGTCCCCGAGGACGTAATAATCTGAAAAACACCGCCGATGATCAGAATGAAAAAGACCACATCGGCAGAATCGACCAGACCCGATACGATGGATTTCGGAATATCCCACAGCGTAACCGGATTCGGATCGACATGAGCGTACGAACCGGGGATGAGAAGGGTTTTGCCGGTTGTTTCATTTTTAACCCGTTCAAACTCTCCGGCGGGCACGACATAGGTCAATATCCCGGCCACTAAGGTCAGAAAAATAAGAATGACAAAGGTATGCGGCATTTTCAGCCATTTTTTCGGGCCGCTCGGTACGGCCGTGTTGCTACTCATTCGGATGCTCCCCCGTTTCTCTGCGCTTGCCACTGTTCAAATTCAGTCCGTACCTCTCTCAAAGCCAGCGGATCGGTCACGAGATCATAAGCCGTTAAGGCCAGCGCTTTGGCGGCATAGTTCATTTCAATCATGCCTTCCTCCGCTCCCGCAAGCTGGGCAAATTCCGGCGTATGCGTGGATGCGTCCCCCAATCGGATGTAAGGATGAATCGCTGCGGTAATCTGGCTGACATTGCCGATATCCGACGAACCGATGCCCCCTTGCGCAGGCGGCTCGTGAACCTCCAAACCGAGCTGTTCCAGATTGTTCTGGAACAAAGCGGCCAATCTCTTATTCGTATTGCGCTCCGCATAAATAAGTCCCTCGGCAATGTCCACGGTGGCGCCCATACCTTCTGCCGCCGCACGAACAGCGCGATACACCTTGCTCCGCACTTCTGCCAGGCCGTATTTATTTTGCGCCCGCAAAATAAATACGGCCTCGCACAGCTCCGGCACCACATTCGGGGCATCCCCGCCTTTTGTAATAATGCCGTGGATACGCACGTCGCTGGTGACAAACTGGCGAACTGAATTAATCGCCACAAAGGCATTAATCATGGCATCCAGTGCGCTGATGCCCTTCTCCGGGGAGGAAGCGGCATGGGCCTGCTTGCCATGAAATGTAAACGTGGCATCCACGCAGGCCAATCCCCCGCGCAAAACCATCGTTTTGCTCTGCGGATGCACCATCATTACAGCGTCTATGCCGTCGAATACGCCATGCTCGCACATGATGATTTTGCCGCCGCCCTCCTCCTCGGCTGGTGTGCCTAACACCACGATGCGTCCGGGCAGATCCGGCATCGCTTCCTTGAGGGCTATAGCGGCCCCCACTGATGCGGTACAAATCAGGTTGTGTCCACAGGCATGTCCGATGGCTGGAAGTGCATCATATTCAGCCAGCAGAGCGATTGTGGGTCCGCCGGATGTCCCTTCCCATTCCGCACGGAAGGAGGTCTCCAGTCCGGCAATGCCTTTTTCCACAGCAAAACCAGCCTGTTCCAGTGTATGGGTGAGCCAGCCCTGTGCCTGATATTCATGAAAGCTTAGCTCAGGATGTTTATGTATTGTTCGGGCAAGCTCCCGTAATTCGTGATCCTTCGTATCTACAGCCTTCATAATCTTTTCATGGGATGGCGTTTTGCCATTATGTCCGTTCGCTGTTGAGTTCATCAATGGAATGCCGCCTTTCATTCGTCATAACGAATAAATATACAATCAATATTCAACATTGTATAAGCGAATGCCAGTGAAGTAAATTTAATATTTTTTGGGTTTACCCTTAAAATTATTTTATATATGACATGACATCTCTTGAAATACGTCATTTCACACCAAAAATTACGTATATTTGCTGCCTTTATCACGTCAAGAATGGAGCATCCATTCTACAAATCTTTCCACTGCCATAAGATGACTGGATTTATTTTTATACAACATCCATGTTCGACGCAGGACAGGCTCCCCATTCTTGCGAACTAAGTTAAATGCATATAATTCATCCTTTGGAGAGACAAATATTTCGGGTACGATGGAATATCCCAATCCGTGTCGGACCATTTCCTTACAGGTTTCGTAGCTGTCCACCTCCATGGAAACTCGTGGCGGCCTGCCCAGCATCTCACTCCACCACGCCTGCACCGATTCGTTAAACGAGGAATACATGTGGCCGGAATGCTGCGGCTTGCCCGGGTCCTTATAACGAATCATTGGAAGCTCCGGCAATTGCTCAAGCTCTACGGCCTCTTGGGAGATCACACAAATATGCTCCTCCGATAGAAGCTGCTTTCCCTCAGACCAAGGGTAATCATTGCGAATGACGCCCAGATGAATTTCATCTCCACGGAGCATTTCATAAATTTCTGCGCTGAGTCCGCAGGTAACCGAAAATTGCACGTCAGGATAAATATCTTTAAAGCTTTTCAGAATCGGCGGCAGCTTGTAGTGCCCGTAGTAGCTTGAAATCCCTAACCGCAGCGTCCCTTTTACCTCGCCTCTCAGGTGAATAACGGCTTCTTTTAATTCGGTCAATTCTCTTAAATTTCGTTTGGCATACTCAGCCAGTCGTTCCCCTTCCATGGTCAGCTTCGTTCCTCTGTTCCCGCGTACGATAATCGGCACCCCGAACTCCTTTTCCATTTGGTTCAGACGGTAGGTCAAGGCGGGCTGTGTAATATACAAACGCTCAGCGGCACGTTTCAGACTATATTCTTCTGCAATGTAGCACAACATCAGGCAATCCTTTTCATCCATCATCGTCACTCCTTTCGTTATATTGTTCCCTTGTTCATACGTTCTTGTGTTCTCCGCAGGAAAAAAGCCCACAGACGTATCGGTCTATTATACCGCATGAAGGGCATGGGCAAAGACCCGGTTAAATCCGGCAAAATGATCCCTGTCCCATCTCCAATCCGTTTTTGCAAAAGGAACTCGATTTTAAAGCGACCGCTTCGCTTGTACAGCACCCTTCCGCCTACTCCGTTTTACATGTACATTTTTTCAGTTCAGCTTACATAAAAGAAGCTCACCGAAGGATGGAAAGCATCTCTCATCAAGTGAGCTTCTTTTGGGGTCTTAATGTGGAACAAAGGAGCTGAAATCATCCCGGCTCGACTGGTCTGCATGATAAAACACTGCATCCCCATCCTGCAAATGAAAGGGTTGCCCGTACGGATTTTTCACTTCTCTCCGGTAGCCTTCCAGTTGCCACTGGTTCAGCAGCGGGCCGTTAATATACTGCAAATGTGGGTGCTCGGTATCCCCCTGACGGAGCGACTCCACATTGAAGTTCACAATGATGTAGCCCGTTTTCTTGAATATGCTCGCATGCTCGTTTAGCTCCCGGCGACGGCTTTCTTCACGTAAATCCGTCCCTTTAGGAACCACGTATACATCAGCAGGCAGGCTATATTCGCCATACCAGCGCTGAATCGACGCATTGGCACGATCCACATCGACTCCATCCGGCAGGTCCGTCTTGGGACCGATCAAGGTACGGACCGCCGCAGGCAGCACCAGCCAATCATAGCGGCCGATCCACGTCTTGCTGCGCGTGATACGCTGGGCATACAGGGAAACATAGCGTTCCAGCGTCGAATGACCCTGTTGTGCTTCACTCAGCTCATGCTTGTATTGGTAGGCTGCTGTATCCTGCATTTCCTCCGTCGGTACATTACGCAGCCGCTCATTTAAAATGACATATCGCTTCTCCCGATCCTCCGCCGATCCCAATCGGATGAACTTGCGGCTTCCCACATGTGTATACAGTTCTACCTCTTCCCGCTGACGACCCTCCTTGCTCACCCAATAAAATGATGGCGTGATGCGGATACCGTCCTTAGCGCTGAACATATTCCCTTTCGTTTTGAGGTCAAACTTGAAATGGTAGCCTGTCTTGATCGCCACATTTGGGTAGCCTTCATGCGGATGACTGCCGGGACGGACAGGCAAGGTAAACGGCTCCTGATTCCCCCTTGGCAGTCCGTCGATGTTGCCTAGTCCCGTCCAATAGGACAGACCGCTATGCACCGGGCTTCCTTTGCGCTGTCGGAACACCCGCTCCCAATGGTAGTCGGCAATATCCGTGATATGAAAATCATACATCCGTCCGATGACCTCGATCTCTACCACATCATTGGCGACATGATGCGCGATATCCGTATTGGCATGTCGCTGCTCAGTGAAGCCGTCCGGTGCGTTTTCCGCAATAGTCCGAAACTCGACGGTATAGTTCCCTTCATCCACCCATACGGGCAAATAGAAGTCGGTGTCCAATTGCCTTACCGGAATGTCGATCCAAGTTCCACGCAGATAGAACTGCGTTTTCCCCTTGTCGTACACATCAAACGGAAATCGCACCTGCTTGGTTCGCACATATTTGGCATACTCCCGATCACCATAGCCGGGAATATTCAGATGCGGGCCGGCCGTTGAGATCGTCACGCGGAAAGGCCGTTCCAGAATGAGCGCCGATCGACCTTTCGTCGGTTGGGTTTTCTGGTTGTGAGCCGCATCGTCTGATACGCTTGAAAGATTCACCACGGGCGTATGGACAGTCACGGTATTGATCCCTTGAATCGGCAAAATTTTATCTGCACCGCCATTGATATTTCCTTTGAGAATCGCATAGGTGATATCACCGCTACCAGGCGTATTGGGCTTATTTGTCTTGTGCTTTTCAATCACATGGCCCGGACTGTAGAGGGTATCCGGCCCGATTTTTGCGGGTTCGGGGATTTTCCCAGGAGTTGGGCCTTTTTCCTTGACACGCTGGTGGTCCATGATCGTTTGACCGTTGAATTTCACGGTATCGTTCTCCACTTCCACGTCTGGTGTAGCCTTCTGGGCCACAGGCTCCAATGACCTTTGTTCATTGGGCACCTTCGGCATACTCTTGCCGCCATAAATATAAAGTGATCCGCCGTCGATAATGCCCGGTGAAGGAGCCGGATAGTATTTCCCGTTGGTCGCAGATTCCAACGCTGGCGGCGTATAATTACGCGGTGGAATCGTAATGCTTCCTCCCGGCAGTGCATAGTTGCGAAGCTGCGCGTTCTTGATGCCGTACACTTCGAGGTTGTCGATCCTCCAGTAAGAGTACGGTTTTACAATTTCGTATTTGTAATACTCCACGACCTTCATATGCCGGGTATCGTTGATATCCTCCCATTCCAGATCATACGTGCGCTTCAGCTTGACGTTGTAGGTGCATTCGCCTTTGAGCTGCTGGAAGGTATTCTGGAACAGGTAATTTCGGGCCAACACGTTTCCATACAGGCTTTCGGAGGTTGGAATGCCCTTGGCTACATCAAAACGCGACGCGCCCCGCTGATCGGCTTTAATAACACCTGAAGCCATTGGGTCGAGGTATTTGTCCGACTGGCTGCCGCTTGGCGTAGGTCGGGTGCAGGTGACTCCTGCTGGGGGCTGCTCTATCGTCTCTAGCTCCTTATAATATAAGTAAGCTGTAAATTTCTCGAAAGAGCCGTTATAGGTAAATCCGGGTACATTTCCCGGCAAAATGTCTTCGCTCGGCGGATTACCCGTGGTACTTTTTTTGTAGCCAACATACTCATATCTGGGATCGGTTGGCGGGGTGAAGTCATACGATTGATCAGGTTTCAGCTCATCTTCTATTGGTGTAAATACGTAGTTAAGAGATTTTCCATCAGTAGTAAAATGCTTGACGATGAGTCCGCTGTCCAGTTCTATTTTGAAGAGGATGGGCTGGTAGATACGCCAGGCTTCGACCTCTTTGGCGCAGGTGGGGCAGCTTTCTTCCTTGATGTTGCGAGCCTGATCTACTGGATCAAGTTTCATGTTTACAGTTATTGGGATGATAGTAGTTTCTGAACCAATTCCCTGTTTTTGAAAGGAACGGATATCTGAATCTTTTGTCCCCTTACTCATATGTCTCGCATATTCCTCATAATTATCAGATCGAGATTTAACAAAATAGTCACCATGGCTCATATAATCAGCTGTCGTATATAAGCGAGCGGTAACGTTCTTGATTTTACGGCCCGGAAACTGAAACTTGTAAGTGAAAGTCGCTTCACCCTGCATACCCTTTCCGGGCTGCTTCTTTTGGGTTACCCATTCCCCGGCTATGTTCTTCCACATATCGAAATACATCATGCCGACAAAATAGCGATCATTTTTATCCGCATAATAAGACAATGGTGTGATTTCCGTATTGGCTGCCGCCTTGTCGGTGGGTAAATAAAAAGGAGGGATCTGCAACAATAGCAGTACCCCCACCAGCAATATGGCCAAAATGAGCTTGGTGTTACTCATATGATTAATATCCTTTCCACGGATTAATCATCATCGGGATATAGTTCCTCGATGCGAGGTCAAAACCAATATACTCAATGTCTTGTAACTTAAAGGATTTATAGTTTTTAATCCCTAAGTACAGCTCATCAGCAGACGAATAGATCGGGTAATAAACCATTTTCGTACCGTCCCCGTTATCTTGCGTCATTTGTTCTAGTACAGGACGAAGACGTGCGTCTTTATTCTTTGTTAAGTAAAAAACCCCTCCTGAAGTAGAATTTGTTTTCACTCTCATCTGTAGGTATGGTACACCTTTAGAAGTTGTGTAAGGCTCAATTGAATATATATCGCGCAGCATCTTAACAGGCAAATCATATCGTTTGAAAATCACCACTTTATCGTATGGCTGGCCAATAACATTTTTTAAAAGACCTGGTGTTGTACCAATAGCCTTCTTATACGGCTCAATGCTCACCGCCTGATGCCCCGTATCCTCCAGCGCAGCAATCTCCTTCTTCCCAATCCAAACCCAGCGGCTAACCTTATCCCATTCCACCGTCTGTCCCAAGCCCTCACTTACTAGCCGCAGCGGTACAAAAGTACGGTTCTGTTTCAAAATAATCTTCGTCTCATACGTCTTGGTCTGTCCGTCCACGGTAGCCGTGTTCTGTCCAACCGTCATGTTGACCGCATGTGCGTCATTCTTAATCGACACGGCCAACTGACCACCATTTTTTTCCCAGCCTACCTTAGCCCCCAGCGCTTCGGATACAAAACGAATGGGAACCATCACATAATCGTTCTCATCCTGAAAAGGCTTAGCGTCCGGGAATTGAATTTTTTTCGCATTCAATAAGACTTCAATCGGTTTGGGGCTGCTTGCTGCTTCCGTCGTAGGAATTGTACCTGTTGCTCCCCAAAGTAACGTGACTGCGGTCAAACTCAACATCCATTTTTTCATACTCATCTCTCGATCCCCTTTGTCTGCTTAAACTATAAACTATGTATACCAAGCCAAATCCCACGAACTTATCGCATCCCCACTTTCGGAAAATACTGGATACAACTTATATATTATATGTTTTCCCTGTCACAAAATCTATAAGAAAACTTCTAATATAAAGCATTCTAAAAAAAGCCAGGCTACATTGACCAAAGTTTTATTCCCCTAATATTCAGAAGACTAGCTCGTTCGAGTTATTGCCTTTCCCCAAAATCTCAACAAAAAAGGGCTGCCTCTCCCCTGTTAAGGAAGAAACAGCCCGTGTGCTTCACGCGCAAAATACGATAAATATATCAGTTCATACGATAATACTTGTTCCAGCATCATCCAATATTTCTTACATCATAAATCATAACTGACTAAAAATCAAACGTTACTTTTTTCTCACGAAACATCTCAAAGATCATACATGCACACCTGAACTCCCAGCTTGATATAGCTGCTCATACACGCCATATGATTGATGCATGCTATTTTCTCCTTCACGCCTTCCTGCTCCAGCCCGAAGCTTTTGAACAGCTCCGGTATACACGCCTGCACGCTATGACACAGCCCCACCTTACGGACGCCGCCGTGTACGTTCATCACATTCGTCAGTACAGCCACTCCCCGTCGTTTTTTTAAAATTGGATAAATATGTTTCGAATCCTTCAGCCTTCCGGGGCCAATATCGAACAACGCCAGCTCAAAGCCCTGCAAAGCAGGTGTCAGCATACAATCATCAAGCACATTTTTGGCAAATGCCGTGCTGCCTGCACCCAGAAATGTAATCTTGCTCATGCCTTTTCTCCCATTCACATTCGTTTCGCAGCTTTGTACTCCAAATGCAAGAATACCCACCGCTACTCTCCCCTTTGCAGGAAGAAAGTGATGGTGGGAAAGGTTATTTAACAAGAGCTATTCGCTGTTTACTCCAAATCGTGATCCCCCTGCTGATTTAGCAGAGCTGACAGGAGCAGGTGTTTCAGGTGTTACGGAGTTAACCGGAGTTGTTGGCGTTTCCGGAGTACCGGAGTTGACAGGGGCCCCCGCCTCGATTACGGTCACCTTGGCAATCGCCTTCAATTCTGTTCCTTCTACATTGCCCTTCAATTCAAATGAACCCGGAGTAGCATATTGTGCAGGATCAATATTTTCCCACTCTACAGCTATCCACTTGGTGGAGTCTTCTCCATACGTAGCTTCCACCACGCTCGGCAGTTCAGGTTTTTCACCCGCACGTGTCGTCACGTTTACTTCTTTTATAGCCGTGATTTTCTCGGCTCCCGTCAGGCTCTGTGCTGTACCGGAAGCCAGACCTGCTACCTCGGAAGCATTCAGAGCGCGGCTGTAGATGCGGAATTCATCCACCAGACCGTTAAAATACGGATCAGGGTACTGAGACTTGCCAATAAAATTATTTTTCGTCTGGCCCAGACTGGTAGGATTCAAGGTCAGGCTGGTATTGCGTCCCACTTCTTTACCATCCACATACAAAATACCTGTGGAGCCCGAAAGCGTGACCGCAACGTGCTTCCACACCCCTGTCGACAGCACAGGAGCCTCAATCGTCTGTTCCTGCCCCTGCCCGTTGCCTTGGTTGGTAATCGCAAACAGCATCGTATTTCCGGCTTTGGGCGTGAGGAACATATATTCATTCGTCCCGGAGCCGAAGTCAAAAATCCGTACATAATCGCTCAGGCTGTTCGCCTTGACCCAACCGGATACGGTCAACTGCTGTGTCCGGCTCACGATGCCCGCTGGAAGCTGTACATAGCTGTCCTTGCCATTGAGGCTGACGGCATTGCCTTTTTTCCCTGCAGCCCATGCAGCCGTACCCTTCACGACAGCATCATTGTGACTGTCCGACGAATCCGCAGCAACAGAACCGCTGGTTTCATCAAACTTATACAACGCAAGCTGTTCAAGTAACGGAGCCGCAGGTTCTACGATTACGCTCACTCTGGCCTCCGCAGACAACAGCGAATCGCTGGCTGTCAGCTTGAATATATACGTTCCCGGCTCGGAAACGTCCACCTTCGTACGCAGCGATGCTTTACTGCTAAATGTGACCTTGGCATTCTGTGGCCCTTCGACCAGACTCCACTCGCTTGTAACCTTGCCTTGCGGAAGTCCATCATCCACAGCCGTACCTTTCAAAATGATTGGATCCGGCAGCTTCACCTTGGACGCTTTACCCGCATCTACGACAGGCGCCTTGTTCGGATCAGGCGTCGTTGGTGTCAGCTCCACCGTGTAGGAAGAGGCTGTGCCCATATCCAATTTCAGCTTGTTGGTAGGTGCATACGCATTAAATTTACCTTGCGATTGTCCGCCCACCTTAACCAAATACGTTCCCTTCTTCAAGCCATCAAATGTAACGTACGTGGAATGTGCTTGGCCTGGCGTTTGATTTTTCAGCTGGAGCCATACATAATCCTTGGATGTTGCCAGCTTGGCTTCTGTATATTGGTCCCTGTCCAGCTCGATATACAGCTTTTCCGTGATCAGGTTGACCCGCTTGAACAGGCCGTCCAGCGGCTTAATCGCATACACGTTACCGCTTTTGCTTACCTCTGCACCATAGCCCGTCAATCCGAAGATCGGATCTACTGCAATGTCGGCACTTAGCGTTTTGAGCGCACCGAATAGTCCAAGATCCGCCTCGCCGCTCATACCGCGCCAGCCGTTAAAGAGCGGAACATTTTTACCGCCTCCGGTGCCGTTTGTTCCCTGGTTACCTTTTTCCGCCTGATACGTCCATGCGACTGCCCCGATGTTCTCAGGGTCCGAACTGATTTGCCCGGAATTAATCGCCCCCACATTGGCGATTTTAGCTGCATAGGACAGACGCTGTTGTTCCTCGCGGTGATTGTCCTCATGGTGCCGTATCCAGTCGTCCATCGCATATCCGGCAAGCGAAGTCGTGTACTGGAAGTTAAACCAGTTCTCCCCGGTAATCGTCACCGGATCGGTATAGTAGTACCAAATGGGCATATGTCCGCGTGCTGCACGGGTTTTAGCATTGATTTTACTCATCATTTCCAGCGCTTTGCTTTGCTCGCCCTCTGTATCTATATTCTGCTTGGCTAACGTATATACGGCCTCTTCCCCAGTGTTATCGTAGCTGTATTCGGAGCCGTAAGGATATTTTGTGTTTTTAAAATTGTTATATTTGCGATTCATTTTTTCCTTGAGATCGTTCGCCTCATCGTCATAGCCTTCATCATGAAGTGCCTGGATAATATCCGGTGTGGTCAGTTCGCCCATCAAGCCCGTTTCCCAGTTGTACGCGACTGGCCCTTCGTACAATGCTTTGAAAATGTTATACGCCCGCAGCAAATACGTTTCCTTCGGCTGCTTGTAAGTGACAAGATCGGGGTATTCCTTCGCAATCTTGTACATGCTGAAATAGGTGTTGTACACATGAGGGTATGCGTACCCCCGATAGGTTGGTGTATCGTTCGGCTCCGGCATCAGGAAATCATGAATCAGATAATCCTCATGATGGCCGTTCATCAGATTCGTCCAGATCGCCGTCTCCAAATAATCGTCTACCGCCCGTACCTCTTTGGCAACCGGAGTAAGTGTGTTTTTCTCAGCCAGGAACTGTCCGTGAGTCAGCCCCCAATCATCACCCCAGCCCCAGTATCCATTGAAAATGTTGCGCTTGGATTTGTTATGCATCATCCAATCGTCAAAGACCTTGTCGCGCAGATCACCCGGTACATTCCACTGGGTTTTATCTACCATAAACGTAGCGTGCCGTTGCAGCGCCAAATCAATCGGCTCGATGGCATAAAACTGTAAAACCGACTTGTTGCCGTTTCCGTACTCCACCGTGATGAAGTTTGGACCCAGCTTGGTGAATTTCAGCTCATAAATGTGGTGCCCTCCAGTCTTGCTGTCCGTCTGCGGAATGACGGTTCCATCTGGATAGGTTACCTTGCTGATCGTCTGCTTGGTGCGCAGGTCCACTTTTGCCTTCTGATTCGTAGGCACGATCATGCCCGGTACAACCGTTGTATCCACCAGGTTTTCTTGATACAGCGTATCCTTCACATCATGCTCGTCCTTCACCGCCAGAAACTTGAAGCCATAGTTGCGGCTTTGGCCGGGGTTCAGGACCAGACTTGTGTTGGGCAAATATCCACGGTTGGTGGACTTAATTACGTTGGAGTGAATATAAAATACATTCAGTCCCTCCAGCCATTTGCCTTCATTCGCCGGATTCCAGGCCCATTTGCTGCCCGGATGCTCCTCATCCCGCCAGTGATCCTGATACTCGAAACCAGCACCCGTCGAGGAATCAGGTATCAATAGCAGGGAAGAACCAATGCCGCTGGGACGTCCAGCCGTAATATAGGAGCTGTTGTTGCCGACAAAGGAATGCGTCACGACCCTCGTTTCGTAAATCGCATCTCCGTTGGTCCACTGCTCATTAAAAGGCAAAGGCAAACCGAAATCGCCAATCTCCAACTTTTTGCCACTTGTGTTCTGTACCTGTATATTCCACAACACCGAACCGTTCGACTCCGCCGAATACGTTTCGATGACTTTAAAATTGCGAATGCCTTCTGCGTTGCTTGAATTCTCATACGTAACGGTAACGCGGTTGCCACTGGTCGTGATTTTGCGCGCGTCTGCCGACTTGTTCGTCCAAGCCTTCGTCCAGCTGCCTTCGTCCAATCGGTACGTGAACATCAGTTCACCGAGCCATTGATGATCCGCCGTATTCTGCTCGGGTGTTACCGTTGCGTTCATCACGTACTCTGTCGGGAAGGCATCTCCCTTGATACGGATGGATGAAATTTCGCCATGCTCGCCTGTCTGAATCGTTAGCTTGTCATTGGATAGTTCATAGGCCTCCGCCGTATGCGTCCCAAATAGTACAGAACCCGCGGTTAAAAACAAAAATGCCGCCAATATTCCTTTAAATTTCATCAACACGCCTCCTTTTGGATCCTGGGGTCCTGATTTGCTTGCCAATCACCTGAACTCTCTTCATTTCGCCGCAACCTCCTTGGAAATGTAAGCGCTACAACTCCATTGTACAAATACTTGTCCATTGGTAAAATCAACATTTTCAACCGATTTATATAGGATTTCAACCTAATAGGGGGATGAGTGCAAATTGTTCTTCCGATCGCTGTTGTAACGGGATTTTTTTATTGGAATAGGGATGTAAAGGGGAGAAGCCTGTAAAAGTTACAAACCAGCTTTTCGCGAGGCGTGTGCTGATGTAAGTAGTTTATCAACGGCAATTCAGGATCAATTCACCTTCGAATCACGATTGGCAATCTAATCAAAATCACAGTTGGTAAAAATATGTATAGCTGAATGAGAATCATAGGTGTTTGGGAAATTCCCGGCATAGATGATTCTTTTTATTTTTGACTATGGACAGTTCCTACGTTTTGATAAACTTGATAAGAACAAACAAAAATAATGGTTAATGTAACGAAAATCGCACCAATTAAGCCCATTTCCTTGAGTTTATATTAACCATATTTCTCGCTCAACTCCTTAATCAATAGAATTATTATTTTATCCAGTAGTGTTACCTTTTACTTGCAGGGACCATCTTCTTTTTAAAATAAAGTGATATAATGCTTATTATACATACGGTTGTTTATATTTCCCAGTAAATAATATTGCAATCTCTATATAAGCCGAAATAGGAATGGAGTATATCATGATCATTAACAAACAAGAATTTTATGTGAATGGACTAAATTATACTGTTAGATCGGCAATCGACAAGGATGCGGCAGATTTATCTGAATTAAGATTACAAATTGATGGAGAGACAGAGAATTTGGATAGAGAGCAAGGGGAGGCATTTATAGATGCATCGGGGTTTGAACAGATTATACAAACGGACACTGTAAAACCAAGAAATTTATTTTTAGTTGCTGTAGTTGGTGATCAAATCGTGGGGTTTTCAAGATGCGAAGGAGTTTATTTAAATAGATTCGCTCATAAAGTAGAATTTGGAGTCTGTGTTTGTAAAGAATTTTGGGGATATGGTATGGGAAAAAATCTGCTGAAAGCATCTATCGACTGGGCTGATTCCAATGACATTCAAAAAATGTCGTTGAATGTTTTAGAAACAAACGATAAGGCCATTGCACTGTATAAACAACTGGGGTTTGAGATCGAAGGTATATTAAAAAAAGACAAAATTCTGTCCGACGGTAAGTACCACAACACAGTTATGATGGGACGATTCAATGAATAATTTCAGCAATAAAGCTCCTGTGAATCATCACGGGAGCTTTGTTGTGCATGTTATGCCTTTTTACCTGTAACGTTTAGGATTATCTGTCTGATCAAGAATAAACCAAGTTGAACAAGAACGGAGTGGGCGGAATGGTGCTGTACAAGCGATAGCGTTCGCCTTTGTGCCCGGATTTCAACCTTCTTGGCTTGATTAAGAAATCCGGGCGCAACAGCGATGAGAAGCACCATCCGACCACGTAGTGGCGCCTCATGTACATTTTTAACTCAGCTTATAAAAAAAACTTTATGCAAATAACGCATAAATATCAATATGTAGCTTCCGCTTGACGTATACTTGCCTTGGGTGATGGATTTACGTGAGAACAAAGACTTAACAAAATAGTATTCATAGGAGGCATAATGAAAATGATTTTGGAGGATATGTATTATGGGAATTGGCATCCCAGTGAACCTACCGATCCTGAATCTCAAAAAGTGAATCAAAAAATTAGTGAACATATGGAGATGCTGAAAAATAAATTATCAGAAGTCGATTTTGAGCAAATGGAAATCATATTTGATTTATTGAACGAGTCCACCTCCCTGCACTCCGCAGCAGCATTCATCCACGGGTATCGAACGGGAGCAATGACGATGATTGAGGTATTTAGCGGAGAAAAGGGGGCGTGGTCAGCTAAAGAATAGGAGCCTAAAGCCAGTTTGCACCACGCCCTGAAACCTGCTCCATACTTCCTGCCTAAAAATAGGTTCATGCATAGGTCCGGCGGGGGTAACAGCGATGGGAAGCACAATCTGCACGCGCAGAGCCTCCCTGACACACCCCCACCAGTAACTATTTTTAAGCCTCCACCCGATTCAAAAACACCTTCGTCCGCTCCAGCTGCGGATTACCGAAAATCTGCTCAGGCGTGCCAGACTCGGCAATCTCTCCGTTGTCCATAAAAATCACACGATCCGCCACATCTCTCGCAAAGCTCATCTCGTGGGTCACGATGACCATCGTCATATGCTCCTCAGCCAGCTTTTTAATGACTCGCAGCACCTCGCCCGTCAGCTCGGGATCAAGGGCAGAGGTCGGCTCGTCGAACAGCAAAATATCAGGGTTCATCATCATTGCCCGTGCAATCGCCACACGCTGCTTCTGCCCCCCCGACAATCGGGATGGATACGCATCTGCTTTATCCGCCAAGCCGACTTTAGCCAGTAGCTCAGCGCTTTGACGGCGTAGCTCGGCCTTGCTCGTTTTTTTCACCAGCTTTGGAGCCAGCTCCAGATTATCCTGCACCGTCAAGTGAGGGAACAGATTAAAATGCTGGAATACCATGCCCATCCCGGTAGTAATGCCCTTAATCTCGCCTGCCGGGGCATACTGACCATTTTCCACCAAAGCTTTATCATGAATGCGGATCGTCCCGCCCGTCACATCCTCCAGATGAACCAGACTGCGAAGCATCGTGCTTTTCCCCGAGCCAGAAGGACCGATGACCGCAACGACCTCACCTGCCTTGACGTTAAAGCTCACTCTTTTCAGAACGTCGAGCTTACCGAACGATTTTTTCAAATCGATTACTTCTATTGCGTTAGTGTTCATATCCCGACATTCCTTTTACTCGAATTTAAAACGTTTTTCCAGCGCTCTAAAGAATAGCGTCAGCACCAAGGCCAACAACAAATAGATCATAGCCGCTACAAAATAAGGCACAATCGTAAAATCACGGTTCACAGCCGTATTGGCAAAATGCAGCAGCTCCGGTACAGCTACCGCATATAGCAGCGCCGTATCTTTCACCAGTGTTGTCGCCTCATTCGTGACCGCTGGCAAAGCAATCCGTACCATTTGCGGCACAATAACTCGAATCAGCGTCTGCGACTTGCTCAGGCCCAGCACTTGAGAAGCTTCGTATTGCCCCTTATCAATCGACAACATCCCGCCTCTGAAAATTTCAGCAAAATAAGCCGCATAATTCAGCACAAACGCCAGCAACGCAGCCGTTGTCCGATCCAGCACCAGATATTCCCCGATCACAGGCAGCATCGGCAGACCAAAGCAAAAGAACAGCAATTGCAGCAAAAGCGGTGTGCCCCGTATGACATAAATGTACGTATGCATCAGCCAGGCAATCGGCTTAATCTGGCTTTTCGCCAGCAACGTAACGATAAAACCCAGTGGAATGGACAAGATGAGCGTGATGAAAAATAAAATAACGGTCATCTGCGCCCCTTCGAGCATAGGCTTCATAATTCGTAAAATATAATCCATACTCATAACCTTCGACTCCTAAACCCTTAGTTCAATACACTACGTATTAGTTCAATACCTTATCTTCACCAAACCACTTTTTCGAAATTTCAGCAGCTTTGCCGTTCTTGTGCAGCTCATCCAAAGCGGATTGTAGCTGCGTCAGCAACTCGTCGTTCCCTTTTTTCACGCCGATGCCGTACTCCTCAGGGGCCAGCGATTCACCAAGCAGCTTATACGTTCCTGGCTCTTTGGACATGTAGTATTTGGCTACCACTTCGTCAATGACAACCGCATCCAGACGTCCGGTTTTCAGATCGGTCAAAGCGAGCACATTATCGGGATACTCAGATACCTTCACCTTGCTCTTGATCGGGTTCGCATCCAGTGCATCGGCAGCTGAGGATAATGTTTGAAGACCTACGTTTTTGCCCGCCAGATCATCCAGCTTCGAGAGGTTGGATTTGGCCGGGAGCGCGATCACCTGACTATTTTTCAGATATGGCTTCGTAAACAGCACCTTTTCCTTGCGCTCATCCGTAATCGTGTAGCCGTTCCAAATCAGATCAATACGGCCGCTGTTCAGCTCGGATTCTTTGGAAGACCAATCAATGGGCTGAAATTCCACTTGCTTGCCCATTTGCTCCGCAGCCGCTTTGGCATAATCAATATCAAAGCCGGTTAGCTCGTTATTTTCATCTCTAAAACCCATCGGTGCAAATTTATCATCAATTCCGATAATCAGCTTGCTGTTATCCTTACCACCGGAACATCCGGCCAAAACGATCATAATCAATCCAATCATCATTGTAAACATGGCTGTTTTTCTCATCTTATTCCCTCCAGCAATGGTAACCTCCCTATCCAAAGGACAGGCGGCAAACACTTTAGTTCGTTAACACGTTATCAGAGTATCATCATAACATACCGCAAGATACTCGTCGAGAGGATGGAGCGGAATCTTAGCCTTATAAAAATGGAAAACCTGTGACGAAAATTTGACCAATGTTCTATAATGTAAAACCTTACCTTGACATGTCACCTAAACCGTTTTATCATTCCCAGGGTAGAACCTGAACTGATCCGTAAACTGGACATACAGCAACGTACGCTATTCCGTCAATTGGTATTCAAGCAAAATGCCTCCTCAATAACTGAGATTTGTAGGCTATTGAACGCTGGTGAACGGACGGTAAGAGAAAAGATTAAAAAATGGATTGAAGAAGGGTTCCTGGAACCAAAAGATCCGGAAGCGCAACGTATCCGTACCATCGTTCTTTCAGTCCAATATGAAGAGCTTGCCGTCGATATTCGCAATGAATCCGAAAAATATCAGTATCTTTTGGGTAGTAATGACTAAATGGACAGTATCCACCATGTTTCATTTGTTTCAATATGGATAACACAAAAAAGAGAGTTCCGCGAAGTTTAATCGTGGGACTCTCTTTTTTTGATATCTATTCTTTTTAAAAAAAACTTTGTAGCATTCTCACATTACGAAGGCTTAGTCCGTCTAATTTACCATCTGCGGCGTTCGTCGCCTCTCAGGGGAAAGTCGCTTAGATCTCCGAGTTGGTCATGCGCATCTTTGTAAATTCGGATCATAGCTTGTACCTTGTTAAAATCGCTGTCTTCCGGGCCGAATCCTTCCATATACATTTTTTGAATGATATTCTGGAAAAATTCGATACGCTGGCGGATGGATTCCTGCTCCATATGCAGCACATCTTCAAAGCTGTGTGCCCCAGCAAATTCAGACAGCTCATCTGGCTCCTGCTCTTGATATCGCTCTCCCCGGGTTTCGGGATTGAGATCAATAGAGGTACGCAAGGCTGACAACAAAATATTTTCCCGTACCAGCATGACATGAAAATCCTTGTTCTTAAACAGGTCTGCCACGATCAGACGGCACATTTCCTTATTTTGCAACAGAATTCCGTCAAAAGGATGCAGCGTCCACACACCGTAATTAAAAAACAAATTAAAATTAAAGCTGCTGCTCCCATACTGATACACAATGTTGATTTTCGATTCGTCGATGATTTCAAATGAAAATTCCAGCATGCATTCTCCTTTAGGATTCCAATATTTAACTCTATCCTATCAGAAAATGCATGATTTTCAATAAAAAAATTTATTTCACAGCATCATTGAATTCCACGATAGAATCAGCTTGTTCACTACTGGCAGCTACAAGCAGATAGACAATCACACACCCCAAAATAAAGGACATCATACGCTCGTTCTCTCCTTTGTCATTTCACTTTTTAAGAGTTTATGCACGAGATGGCTATGTATGATTATCATGTCCGTTATTAGTTGCCCCCAAACCAAAAAAGACGCCTTTCAGGATCACTCTGGCGTCTTTTCAATAGGTTAGGTCTATTATTTTACATTTGTAAAATCAGTTCAGAAACGAGCTTAGTCCTTCGGAAGAATCTTTATCCTTCAAACTCTGGGGCTGTTCCTTCCCCTCTATACCCAGACGTTGGCTGAAGTTGGCATTGATTGCCGTCATTTTGCTTGTATAATCATGGCAGCTTTCAATAATTTGACGGTTGGATTTTTCGGACAGATCCAAAGCAGATACCAAATCCCCAATCGCCTGATTTACAGCCTCCAGTGACATCGAAGGCTTGCTAAGTAAATCTGTCGTTCTCTCGGTCGTCGTTTTGAGAAGCTTGGCATTTTCCTTGAATTGATTCTCAATCGTACGATTCGTGGCATCCACGGCTGAAATGATTTTGTCCTGGTCGGCCAGTGCCATCGCAATCATAGCCGATACAGTGATCAAATTCGACGTTTTATCAATGGCATTATTCACGGAATCAATCAGTTTATCATTATTATCATTAATAATATCCGTGGCCGCAATCGCCTGATTGTAGAGCAAAATCATTTCGGTCATCGACTGCGTGCGAGTAACCACCTTGCGCAGTCCCCGTTCCAGATGAGACTTCCTCAATTCATTCTCCGGCTTGGCAATCTCAGTCTCGAACAGCTCCTTCAACCGATTACCAAAGGCGATCTTCGTCTGCAAATTGTAGATTTCCTCAATGGAAGCCTTTTTCAACTGCCTCATGCTGACAATATTTTCTTCCAGATTGTCCTTACCGTCTCTCAAGGCTGTAATGATTTGCTCGATGTTTGTTTTGACCGACTGATACTTGTAAATGTAGTTCTTCAGCGGGCTTTTCCGTAGCAGCTTGCCGAAAAAGCTCACATTTTTGCTCTGCTGGAGCGTTTCACATTCATCCCGCAGCTTTAAGATCATGTTCGATACCTCAGCCCGGTCGCTGGACATGAGATCGTTCACTGGACGATCCAGCATTTTAAGAGTCTGTCCCGCACGCTCCTGCGTTTTGACCCCTAGCTTCCCGATGTCGTCCATTAAGGTATCCAGGCTCATGACATCGCTCTGTGACACCTTCTGAATGAGCTGAGAAGCCTCCTCGGTCACCTTTTGTTCGTCTTCTTTTTTCAATTCAGCCCATGGGGTCGCCATAACGCTAACCTCCTATTCTACACAATAACCGTTAACCAACGGCTAATAGTTATGGTTCAGAGCAGCTATGCTGCTGATTTTTTTAAAAAACACCCTACAATTCGGAACTGCTATACCGCTGGTGAATCAGCTCGGCTTTGGTTTGTAATTCAAGCAGATCCTTGTGCTCCACCGTGGATACAATCACCGATATCTTGCTATCCACATCCCGCAGGCCGTTTAATAACGTTCTCCGGTTGGTTCGCTTGGCATCACCGCTGAGCCGGAGAAACGGATTAATCAGTCCGTTCAGGTCCTTCAAAATCAATCTCCGAACTGTGTGGTTCACTTCGCTGTTATTTAATTCATGCAAAAGCGGAATCACCCGCTGCAAACGTGCGAACAGAGCCAATGCCTTCTCGACGATCTCGTTATCGAGCGAATCCTTTTGCCCCTCGGAGATCACCATATCCTCCAAGACCTCTAGATACTCCATGACCTGAGCAAATTCGCTGCTCACCTGTTCAGATAAGCGTGGTTTTCCAGTTACAGGCTCCGTTGGTGCCGAGGCTTCCTTTTCAATCTTCTGTGTCTCAACAGCTTGTACCTGCTCTACCGGAATAACGGAACCCGTGAGATTGGGTCGGGGATGGCGGATAGCCATAACAACATTGTATCCCCCTAAACAAATGACCGGAATCGCCAAACACACAAACAACGGCAGCCACAAGCTCAGCAAAAGCGCAATCAGATAGCTGCCCACGGCAATCGTGGTTCCCCACATTTTTGACGTCATAGCTTGTACCTCCTGACGTAAACCCTTTTCATATTGTAGAAAACACACTCTACCTGTGTCAATGTAAGGATTTACGTATGGTGATCGGCTGTTCGATATGACTGGCTAGAATGTCGTATTGCGGATGAAGCGAGCCGACCTCGTGGCCCAAAGCCGATTTCACCGCCAGATAAGGAAAATTGATGCCGGACAAGCAGGATACATGCAGCCCGCCAGACATCCGCGGATTGATCTCCAGCAGCTTGGGACGCTCGTCGTTATATTTTACCTGAATGTTATAATTGTACGGAATGTGATACGCCTCAGCCACCTTATGCGCCACATCCAGCAGCTCGGTATGCTGCTCCAACAACCGTAATCGCCCTCCCGCCTTCCTGCGTGGAACTGCTGCCAACAGCTTTCCGTTTCGATCAGCCAGACAATCAATACTGTATTCATAGCCCTCCAGCAGCTCCATCACCATCAGGTTGGGGAACGACTCTGTGGATGACAATACGCGATGTGCCTCCTCGAACGAGATATGATTCAGCGCATGACCGAACAGTTCCTCCAGTGGGTTACGTTCGTTGTCGATGATGCGAAAGCCCATTCCGCCCTCTGCATTACATGGCTTGAAGCATACCTTATGCCCGCGTGCCGTTAACGTTTCATAAGCGTGTTTAAACTGCTCCGCATTGCTGGCAATGGCATAATCGGGAATCGCGACAATATCCTTTTGGCGAATGGATTCGTAAAACAGATCCTTTTCCATTAACTGCCTCAGCAGCTCGGTATCCCGGCATACGATGACCTTCGTTCCGATTTCGTCGAACAGATGAAGATTTTTGCTAATATCAAGCATATTCCACCGTGGAATAAATACATCAATTCCGTGACGCTGACAAAAATCCGCACAATAACGTGCATACTCCACGCCACTTATGCGCGGCTCCACCTCAGCCACATCACTGGCCTGTAATGCCATATGCTGCGGGTCCGAGTGCGTCGCATAGATTTCGAACGGAATACCGTCCTCATTGTTACGAATCGCATTCATATAATGATACGCCACCGAAAACCAGCGGTTAAAATACACCTTGAGCTTCTTCACAGAGCCTTGCCCCCTTCCTGTCTTGAAATGAACTGTATTTCATGGACATAGGCCATAATCTCGTCCGCAGCATATACCCCCGACACATCCGTAAAACGGTAATTGACCTCCAGCTCATCCCGCAGCTGTTCCCGGTACAGCTCGCCATGACGTGGAGCAATCGCATAGTCGGCATAGTCCAGCAGACAACGGTCCAGCAAAGAATCCCCGGACGCTACAACAGGCCCTCCATCCGTGAGGTTACGGATATGCTCCACGGCTGCCTGTTTATTCACGGCCGCAGGCACCAGATACACCTTGCGCCCTTGAATGGATACCTCCCAGCCCATTTCACGCATGATTCGCGCCTGCTCCAGCACCTGCTCCAGTGGCATCCGCTCCCGTTCAATAACGAATGCGTAAAATAACTCGTCGCAGAAACGCTCACTTCTAACCCAATCCTCATGCAGCACCTGTCCGAATACACGACGTGCTTCTTCCGCATTAGCACCATCTCGACGTACCTGCTCGTGAATGCGGCGATTCCACTCCCGATCCACCTCGCCTCCAACGATGATGTTACCGCCATTACTGGTCACGGCATACGCCGGAACCAGCTCCGTTTGAAACACCGTGATCCGTCCATACTGTGCCATTGTGCGAGTCGTCACAGGCATAAATATCACGTCTGGCGGCAGCGCCTTCAGCAGTTGGAGGGCCTGTGCTGAAATAAACGCCGCTGTTTCCCCTTCAATGTGCTCCGCAGGCAGCAGCCCAGGCGACTCCAACGGCACGCCAAGCGAGCGTTTGGAGTAAATTAGCGTCTGATCCAGATCGCTTGCGTAGATCATTCTTGTCCTCCCTTAAGCGGCTTGATGATCCCACAGCAGGAATAGGTCAGACCTTCAAACACCTCGACAGGCACTCCCCGGTCCTTTGCCAGCAGTATAATATGCCGAAGATTCGGATTATCCTCACGGTCAATCAGGATTTTCCATGGCACCCTGCGCAGCAGTACACGGGTCGTCTCCCCCACACCGGGCTTGACCAAATTGATATCCTGAATACCAAAAGCCTTTTGTATCGCCTCGATATCCCGTAAGCCCTGCCACGTCACCACAGGTGGATTCGTTGTCATCTGTTCAGCATACGTAGCGGCGGTTTCAGCCACATGTTGAAAGTAACCGCAAACCGTATCCACAAACGTATTGGACTGGTCGACCGACCGCCAGGATTCATAAAATTTGGCCCCATGAAAATCGTCTGGGCCTATCAGATCGTCGCGCAATACCGTCCGGCTCATCAGACCCGAAACGGTCGAATTCAGACATGCGCTCGGGATCAAATAATCTTCCCGCGTACCAAAGGTATCCGAGCAGCTCCCCGGATCGGCTAGCACCGCCAGATCATCATTCAGGTGCAGCCCGTAATCTGCGTTCATCTCACGGCAAGCCTCAATCAGCACCTGCCGAATTGCCCCTTTTCCCGTCCAGCCATCGACAAATTGGAGCTCCATATCCAGCCCGTGCTGCTGTAAAATATACAAAATAGCATTCCGGTCAATGCCTTTGCCGCGAATAATGGAAATGCTGTAATGCGGCAGGGAAACACTGTACTTCCAGTCAATGTACCGCTTGATCAAGATACCGATGGGCGTTCCTGCTCTGGCAAGCGACACAATCGCCGTGTTCAGACCCCTTTTTCTCACAATCATTTCAGCCACAGAAGCTGCGGCTAATGCGACTTTTTCGGCCGATTGAGCAAGCGTTTCGTGAAACAGTGCAATATACTCCGCTGTAGGCTCATATTCCACCGGAAGCATTTCTGAATAATGGACGCCTGACTGAATCGCCTCTTCACGATCCTCGGTCCCCTTTTCCAACGTAACGCGGCTCAAATCCTTCAATAAAAAAGTAACATCCGATGCAGGATAGCTCCCCAACGGCTCGGGTGGATGAATGTTCTTCTGCTGTATTTGCTTCATGAGTGTCTGCTTCATATCCGCGCTCCTTTACTCTCCTGCTCAGCTAAACGATTAAAATAAACAACATGCACTTGGTCGCAGCCAAGATGGGTCAAGGCATCCAGCATGGGCTGCATTCGCTGCGCTTCTGATTCCCTTTCGATCAAAACAAAGATCTCGTCATACTGACCAGGGTCTACATTATAAATAAAATTGCGTACCGTCCCATCCTCAGGCGAGGGATAAGGCACACCACAAGCTACGCCATATCCTTCCTCACGATGGGGGTAAACCGGGCTACGCGTCGTCGACTGATAATACACATTCGGGCCTAGCTCCGCTGCAATCCGCATTGGAATGTACATAAATTCCCCCGTGCCCATCACCAGCGTGCGCTGCCCTGAACGAAGCTTCTTCAATCGTTCCGCAGTACGCGTAATCTCCGCATCCAACGCAGTATTATCAGCCGATTGCAGGCCGAAACGACCTGTATATTTCAAATAAGGAGCCTGATTGGCGTATCCGTCCGTTGAAATCGAGCTGTGTACTACCCGTTCAAAACCAGACGCAGCCTCTGCAAAACAGTGGTCAATTATTCCAGAAGCATCTGTCGTATCCTCTGCTATGCTGGTAGCAGCATGTTCTGCGTGCCTGGCTCGCCCACCGTATTCTGCGTGATCCAGCATTGGCACTCCCTGTACCTCAATCTTTCCTTTGAGCAAGCTTAAAGGCGTAATCGTAATGCCCAGCTCTGCCTCCAGATCGGTGAAGGCCTGCTCATCGCTATCTGTCCGCCAATCCAATAACGAAGCAATCACATATTGCTTTCTTGGAAAATGTTCCTGAATATCCCGAATAATATTAAGGGTCGTTTTGCCCGTCGTGATTTCATCATCTACCAGCACAATGGGGCCATCTCCCTCAAATACTTGCTCATTCAGCGCATAGCAGCGATGATCAACAGCATGCGAATGCTCTTCTTCAAACCGAATGATCGGCTGAAGACCCGGAATATCCTCGCGTGTCGTATGAATATACGAGGCACCGTCCGCAAACACCTGATACATGGCGTGTCCCAGCGCCGTAGCCGTCTCGGCAAAGCCAACAAACTTGATCGGCTCCGCAAAGGCCAAACGTTCTTCCATCAGCTTACGATAAGCTTCTTGGGCATAGTGCGAATCCAGAAGTCCCTTCACAGCCTCTCCAATCAGCTCATCCATCTGTTGTCCTGCCTGTGGGACAAGCTCCTTGTACAGCAGTATAGCCAGCGCCGCACCACTCAACAAAGAGGTGTAAGGGTTCACCGGAATATGCTTGCCCAGCACCTTGCTGACAAACAAAAACGAACGCTTCTTGTTCACCCGCGCCGCCATCGCAAACAGCTTGTCTACTGGAAGGCAGAATGGATTATGTGTTTCCGTAATTTTAACGCTGAACTGCTCCAGGATCGGCAGCAGATGTGTTTTCGTGGTTGGGTAAGAGACTGACAAAATGTTGTTGTTCATGTAACACCCCGTATACTTTTGATCTGTTTATAATACGATAAGCCCAATTTAAATGCGGCTTAATTTCATTCATTTTGTTGGCATAGGTGCTTTTGAATACACCCAGACTACCGTCATTACGCTCCACAATCGCGAGGGCATCCATGTACTCTTCATGTGTCACTGCGTACATGGCCTGTACCGGCTTAATATGGGAAGGATGGATGATTGTTTTGCCGATGATGCCATTTTCCTTGTCCATCATGACCTCTCGTATTAGTCCGTCCACCGCATCTGAAATGAAGTCCATTCGCAGATTGCGTCCCTGCTTACCAAATGCATCCTCAAAGGGCGACACTCTTAATTGAGGCTTAAATACACGTTCCCGATGGGAGAAATATTCCCATACTGGGCCGGAAATGACATAATCCGAATCTACCCGTCCAAACAAGTTAATAATATCAGCGATGCAATCCCGAATGACGGCAATTTCATAGATTGTAATATCCGGGCTACGTCTCAAGCCGAACAGGCTGGAAAAATCAGTTGCCCCAATTCGTACATTCAGCACATATTCCTCATACTCATCCAAAATCTCTTTGATCGACAGCAGCTCATTCCAGCGGGTTTCCCGATAAATAATGTTGGAGCTTTCGAGGATCGGTAATCCGTACAGCACAGGGATGTTCCGTTCAGCCTTACCCCGGTTATATCTGGCAATGAGTTCAAAATATGCTCGTCCATTGTGAGAAGAAAACTTGGGCAAAACAAAGCCTGTCAGCAGCGACAGAGATTCTCCCAACCCGTTCAGTAGCCGTTCCAACTGTTCCACAGATCGCACACGTACAAACAGCAGCGGTAAACTCTGTTCACTCATCACGCCTGTCCGTACATACGATAATAGTTGAAGCAACTGCTGTGTCAGCGACTGTTCTGCCTGCCCGACCTGCTGATCCCCTATGGCATCCTCCAAATCCAGCATGACCGTCGTCAATCCTTCATGTTTTCCATTCTTGATCTCTTCCGCTACTTCCGAACGGGTCGCAGGCATGTACAAAGCCGCTCCTACCGCATAAGCCAATACACTTTTTGGGGATCGGTTATTAAATTCTGACGGCGGCGTACAAAAGATCGCTTCTACTTCCTCAGAGGTCAAATCATTAAAATATTTCAGGGCCTTCTCCTCCTCTTGCTCTTTCTTGCCTGACTGAAGCCCTGTGCCTCGGGTATACAAGAAATCCCCCCTTAGGTTCAGGAGGGATTTCGCTATACTTTGTACATTAAGCCTCTTCGTCGGCCTTTTTCTTTCTTTTCGTCGAGCTAATAAACATGGTGCCTACAAAGACGGCAATCAAAATGCCGAAGAATAAAACCTGCGACATATGAAAGCCAAAAGCAGCAGCCAGCATCTTACCCCCGATAATGGCGATCAAAATAAAGGCTGTCTGTTCCAGTTCCGGAAATTTATCAATGAGCTTGAGGAACACTTGTGCAACACCACGCATCATCAGAACGCCGATAATACCACCCAGGAACAGAACCCATACCTGTTCGCTTACACCAAAAGCGGCAATGACGCTGTCAACACTGAAGGCAATATCCATCAGTTCGACCATTAATACGGTTTTCCAGAAAGAAATAGGTTTGTTCTCCACTTCTCCATCCGCTTCGGACTTGAATAAGCCCTTATATGCAATATAAAGAAGATAGGCCGCACCCAGTACCTTAATCAGCGTGAACTTAATCAGGAATGTACCCAAGCCGATCGCGAGGAACCTGAATATATACGCTCCCAAAATTCCGTAAAACAAGGCTCTCTTTTGTTGCTCCTTCGGTAAATGCTTAACCATAACTGCGAGAACCAAGGCGTTATCCGCCGACAAAAGACCTTCCAGCAAAATGAGAGTTCCAATAATCCCCCAACTCACCGGGTCAGAAAGTGTAGCTACAACATCACTCCATGAAAAAAAATGGCCGTAGTTCTCGCTGATATTTTTAAATAAATCATTCAACATGAAAAGAGTGCCTCCGATAATTCAGTTTATTTGCTACCCTGCGACCAGCGCATGCCCCAGTTATATGCACGATCCAACTCACGATGGCCGCCATAGAACTGCACGAGTCTTTCAATGCTGAACGTTTCATCGTTCACGTTTTGGAGCATGGCAATCGCACACATCCCCTTGCGGTTGTCATGTTCGTTCAAGTGAACAACAATGTCCGGTCCGTCCTTCTGATGCAACGTGACCACTCCGTCCGCCTGCGACCAGTTCGTAACCCCTTCATAGATAAAGGTAAACACCAAAATTCGCTTGATTTCAGAAATTTTAGCGCCGTTGATGCGGAGATTCTCCCCTGTTTTCACAGACCCTGTACGGTCGTCGCCGTCCAAAGCAATGTATGGGAAGCGATTCAGCGAGCCGAAAGCTTCACCCAGCGCCTGAACCACCCCTTTATCTCCGTCCTTCATCTCATACAAGCAGCCCAGATCCAGATCGACACCCTTGGAGCCACGACTGAAAAAGCCCTTGCTCTGCTGTACCTGATTCCAGTTCAGATTGATCAGGAGCTCTCCTAATCCACCTGAGCCTTTTTTCAGATTGATGGTGTCGCCCTTCTTCTTCAGCTCAATTTTGCGCAGGTTCAGATTCACTGGTGTTGCAGATGGCTCTGGCTTCGGAGCAGGTGGCGCTGGCGGCGGTGTTGGTGCTGGTCGAGGCGCTGGAGGCACTGGCGCCGGAGGAGCCGGATTATTTTCCACTTCAATCCCAAAATTGACGCACAACGCATCCAATCCACCGGAAAAGCCCGCGCCAATCGCGTTGAATTTCCATTCCCCGTTATGGCGATACAGCTCACCAATGACAATGGCCGTTTCCACTGTAAATCCGCTGTCCAAATTAAGCCGCAAAACCTCTCCGCTAACCGGATGAGAAAAACGAATGAATCCGCCTTGAACCTGTCCAAAATTTTGCCGTTTCTGATCCGCATCATAAATCGTCAGCGTGAACGCAATCTTCTCAATGTTGGCAGGAATCCGCGTTAGATCAAGTGCAAATTGCTTTTTGTCACCCGACTGTTGTCCGTCTGAATACGTGATGAAGGGCGTGGTCGGATTGTTGTAAAAGATCAAATCCTCATCGCCTGACACCTTTCCTCCAGAGCCTAACAAAAATGCCGAAGTATCCAGTTCCAGTGTCGCTGGGGACTCCCAGCCGATCCCTACGTTGACCTGGGTCAGACCCGGATTCGTTTTCGTCAAATCTGCCTTCTGTCCCTTTACTACGATAACAGCCATGATTGTGTCACCTTTCTGTCCGTTTGTCATGTGTCAGCGCATGCAATTTAATGGCCTAAAAAAAAGGGTAGCGCCCTATGGACACCACCCCAAGTGGATATTATTGAGCGTCCAAGCCATAGTTTTTAGCAAGCGCACCCAATCCACCAGCAAAGCCGCTACCGATTGCCTGGAATTTCCAGTCCGCATTTTGACGGTAAAATTCACAGAATACCACGGCCGTTTCAGTGGAGAAATCCTCTCCCAAATCGTAGCGCAGCACTTCACGATCCGTCGCTGCATCTACCACACGTACGAAAGCATTGGACACTTGTCCAAAGTTTTGCGCACGCGCCTCGTAATCATAAATGGTAACCGTGATCCCGATACGGTGGATGTTCGCAGGAATCTTCGCAAAATCAACGATGATTTGCTCGTCATCCCCATCCCCTTCACCTGTGCGGTTATCGCCTGTATGGGTCACAGATCCTGCTCCGCCGTTTGGATTGTTGTAAAATACAAAATCATCCGCAGCTTTTGCTTTGCCGTCTTCATACAGCAGGAAAGCCGAAGCATCCAGGTCAAAATCCGCGCCACCGCTGTATTTATTCGTATCCCATCCAAGACCTACGACAACACGGGTCAAGCCGGGATTGGTTTTGGTCAGATCAATGCGTTGTCCTTTGGAAAGACTAATAGTCATACCGCATACCTGCTTTCTTTGTACAGATTTTAGTTACGCCAAACCGTAATCGCGAGTCAATCCTGCAAGACCATCCTGATAACCACTACCGATGGCACTGAATTTCCACTCACCGCTGTTACGATACAATTCGCCTACAACAACGCCCGTTTCGATCGAGAAATCTTCTCCCAAATCAAAGCGGATCAATTCTTCATTGTTCGCTTCATTTACGATACGAGCATAAGCACGGGACACTTGTCCAAAGTTTTGGCTGCGTTCTTGTGCTTCATAGATTGTAATTGTAAAAGCGATCTTTTCTACGTTAGCTGGCACGCTGCCCAAATCAATTTTGATTTGCTCGTCATCTCCGTCGCCTTCGCCAGTACGGTTATCCCCAGTATGGACGACAGAGCCGTTCTCATTTTGCGGGTTATTGAAAAAGACGAAGTTCTTATCCGATTCTACTTTACCTTCTGCATTAGCCAAAAATACAGATACGTCCAGGTCAAAATCTTTACCGCCATCGTATTTATTCGTGTCCCAACCCAAGCCAACCGTGATTTTGGACAAGCCTGGATTTGTTTTCGTCAAATCAATCTTTTGACCTTTGGATAAGTTAATTGCCATGATAAGAACCCCTTTTCCATAATTAAGTTTGGTATTCGTAAAATAAAATTACATGTAGCGCTGAGCCAGCACATCAATATGTACGGCATTCGTGCCTTCACCGATGGCAGCAAACTTCCATTCGTCGTTATGACGATAGAGTTCTCCACAAACCAATGCAGTCAGCCCTTCATAATTGTCAGATAAATTAAACGTGACCAGTTCCTTGGAATTAGAACCGTCCAGAATGCGGATATACGCTTTCTCGATCATGCCAAAATCCTGTTTCCGGTTTACGCAATCATATATATTTACAACAACAAGCACTTTGTGGACACTGGCAGGAATACGTGCCAAGTCAATTACAATTTGTTCATCATCACCGTCACCTTGTCCAGTCAAATTATCACCGGAATGTACGATTGAGCCACATGGGCTTTTTTTATTGTGGAAGCATATTACGTTATCCGACTGAGTCAGTTTTCCGTTGGCGTCCAACATAATGGCAGAAGCGTCACAATCAATATTCGGTTGCTTCTTGAAGCCAAAAAATCCTTTGGACTGCACAGGGTCCCATCCCAATCCAGCAATAACTTTGGTTAGACCTGCGTTTCCTTTGGTCAAATCAATTTTCTGGCCCTTAACCAGATTAATTACAGCCACTGATTAACACACCTCCCTTCCGTAAAATTTACAGACTAAATTCAGACGGATTCAAACCCAGCGCACCGCAAATTTCAGCGACAATTCGTTGTTCATCTGCATCAAAGTCACCGTCAGCAGCACCAATGGCACTACATACGCCAACGACGAGTCGGCCCACTTCAGGCTTGCCTTTCAATTTGCCAATCGCTTTGAGTGCTTCCTGTTTGCCGATTTCAGGCGAAAATTCAAAGTTCGCTACATAGTGATTGAAACGGCTAATGACCTCGCCCATATCAAACACTTTCAATTCTTCACTGAGATTTATGTATCCGGCCATCTTTGATTTCTCTTCCGGACTAATGGTACCGTCAGCAAAGGCTACCAGCGCACAACCCGCAACAACAGCTTCCATGAAATCTTTATTTTTAAACTTCTTAACCTGGTCTCCAAGACCCTTCTTAGTCGTGCTCAGCCAATTTTTAAATGTACTCATGTTGCCCTCCACAAAATCGTATTTGGGTGAAACGCATACTAGTTAATTTCTTCCTTTACTATAACCTGAATTACGATCTTTTTCTACAATAATATACAAAAATACGGTAAATCCGGTCTATTTTTTGTCGGTATCCTCTCTATCTTTAGCCCTATTTTCTGAAAAAAGACCCTCTTCCATCATCTATCATTTGGTACCCTAATTGCAAGTCCATAGATACCACACAGATATAACCATATGGATTATGAAGCTAAATACAGCCCTATTCTTCTAGATGGATTGACAGTTTGAGAGGAACAAGATATCATTCTATCAAATCACAAGTATTTCGCTAGGAATAATATAAAATAGTACAGCTAATTTAGGAGGAAATTTCACATGACCGCACCTTTGACTAGCCTAAGATCGTCCTCTTGGAAAATAATTCCTCTATCCGCCGCTCTACTCATCGCTGCCTTTTCCAGTCCTGTTGATTCCTATGCCGCACCCGCGGCAGCCCCGGTCGTCCAGCAAGTAACCAGCTCCGCTTCTGGCTCTGTTACTGATTCGGACCACCAGCTCACCTATCTAAAGGACCGTTTTAACATCCAATTATCCTCATCCCCGACAAGAGGGGAATATATCGCTTCTCTTGCCACTGTGCTGAACCTGAACAGCTCAAGTACAGCTTCTGCGGACAAAAACACCGCCTTTACAGGCTTAAAGTCAAATGATCCGTTGTATGCCCAAGCGGCAGCACTGTATGCAGAAGGTATTCTGGATAACACTGACATAAAACCGTCTGTTCCCCTGACACAAAATGACGCGATCCGTATAGCTGTAAAAGCCGCTGGATTGACTGAGTTGGCTGCTACATACCCTGCGGATAAGGCGCAGGCCGTGCTAACAAAATCGGGGATTCGTACATTGGCTCGAACTGCTGAGACCCATCTGGCAGTCGCTGTAGATACAGGACTGCTGCCGCAAAGCGCGCTGTCCTCCTTCCAGCCGGGCGAGCAAGCCGATGCGTCATTCACCGCCGAGGTGCTAAGCCGTGTGCTGGCATTCCACGGCGAATACAAAAATGCCATCGGCCAAGTGCAGGACGACGATATTTTTGCTAAAATCCATCAGGCCTATAATACACAGATACTCGTCCAATCCCCGGAGCTGCAAGCCCTGTTCGACACAGGACTTCAGCAGAATCTGTTCACAGGCTACAATATCAAGGACAGCCGCTATGATGCCCATTTTGATCCGAAGCTGTCCCTCACCTATGGACACAGCGATCTCAAGCACGCGATCCAACTGATCGGGCTGCTTCGCAGCGAGGGTATTCAAGCCAATGTACAGCTAGAGCCAAAAACTTCGGCTTTTGTATACTTGAAAGAATGGGGACAGCCTGTCCAGACCGAAGACTATAAAGTCGCACAAAGCAACAACGGCAACTATATCGCCTACTCCAAGGAATATGACCTTGCCCTCGAATTTGCGACGATCGGGCAGAAGAATCGTTTTGACTCCATCATCAACCAATACGCCAAAAAGAACAGTAAAGACCAAGCCGGTCTGATCGCTCAGTCCTGGTGGCAGCCGCTCTATTCCTCCCTGTCCTCCCCCGGCTCAGCCTACACGGAGATTGCGAACAATCGGGTCAGCGCGGGACGCTATTACGCCCAGTCTTTTTCGCTGACGGACAAGGCTTCCTCCATTGCCGATGGCTTACGTAAGATCAAGCCAGGTGTAGAGGTGGAAAGCTACCACTTCTGGGTGGATGCTCCCTTTTATCGTTATTTGAACGGGGAAGCTCAGTAAAATTTAATTTAAAAAACAAAAGGCGCAGCCTTCCAATTCAGTGGAAGTCACTGCGTCTTTTTTCAATTAAGAAACAAAAAAATCTACAGACTTCTCCAGCTAGCGAGTTTTACAGTTTTCAACTGCCACTCACCGTTCCAGAAAAAAAGACTGTAGATTGTATAGATACTCCTATTCGAGTTGCTAATGTCGTTTCATACCCTGGACCACTTCTATTTATAGTCCTCCCAATAGCTGTATTCCATTTCATTCTCACCTTTGGTGACGATGATCATGTTTTCGATATGTCCGGTTTCCTTGTCAGTTCGGTAGATCATGGTGCGGGTTTCGCCTTCATCCGATACAGAGAATAGCACCTGGTCACTGATCATACCGCCACCGATGCCGACGACATGCTCTTCCCAGCCGGAGGCTGCGCTGGAACTAATGCTCGAGCCTGCGTCACTAACGCCAGTCCCACGCGACAAAATAAGACCTATGCCATATCCGGTGACGGTCTGGGCCGTTTTACCCAGAGCGTGCTCTCCGGCGGATTGGGTATGCTCTTGGACCCAATAATCATATTTGTCGGTATTTTGCTCGTAACTGACAATATTTCCTTTTTTATCTATATAAATATCCGTTTTCGTGCCATCCTTCCCCGTCAGCTCGGTGACGGCAACGAGAGAATCGGATGTGATCTTGGACGTTTCTCCTGTATTGTAATCTGTGCGGGTAACTGAATCCTCATATTGCAGCCGCAGGACGTTCATCTGGTCGTGGATTTTCTGCATAGCTTGCTTGTCTCCAATCGCCTCGGCATCTTTCAGGAGTTTGTCATATTGCAGGTATTTATCGGCGTCAGCCTGATCCCAACCATCTATGCTTTTGGGCGACTTGGAGGCATCCCCAGCATGGTTTCCAGCTTCTCCATCGCCCTCCAGCGCTGCACTTGCGCTCATAGCCGCCGCCAGCGCGGTCCAGAAGCCACGCGGGTTATCATCCGCGTTTCTAAACTTCGAAGCTATGCTTTTCAGCTCAATTTCAATGGATTGAACCTTGTTCAACACGGAAGAAAGCGTATATTTAGCCGTTCGATAGTCGTTATAAAAGCGATTTCTCTCCATACCGTCCCACTGGCTGTGAAGGCTGTTCATTGTGCTATCCAGGCCGTTTAACTGGTTATTCAGTGTTCCGTGAGCATTGGCAAATTGGGAGGCCACGTGATCCAGTTGCTCCGGTGTGACTTGAATTTTAGTTATGATGATCACATCCCGTCTATGAAAATAGGAGATAGGCATTATATTTTACAGTAATCCTTATTTTATATTGTAAGCTATAGAAGACAGACATTCATGAGGATTTATACGTATTTGTATATTCAGAAGCAGTTCCTTTGATATAATGAATCCATATGAGTTCATTTCGACAATACATTATTGAAAGTCAGGTGTAAGAACATGTCAGACAAAAAAATTATCTTTTTCGATATCGACGGTACATTACTGGACGATGACAAAAAAATGCCACTAACGGCTGAAAAGGCTGTCTTTGCTTTGAAAGAGCAAGGTCATGAGGTAGCCATTGCCACAGGACGCGCGCCGTTTATGTTCAAGGAAATCCGTGAGCAGCTGGAAATTGATTCTTACGTCAGCTTTAATGGTCAATATGTCGTGCTTCGGGGAGAAGTGGTTGCTACCAATCCGTTGAACAGAGAAGCTTTGCAAGTGATGACTGATATGGCTCTCACTCATAACCATGCGATCGTATATATGGACCATGCCAACATGAAGGCTAATATTCCTAACGATGAGCTTGTACAAAAATCACTTCAAACGTTCAAGGCCAAGCTGTCGGTTGGATACGATCCGCTTTATTTTCAGGGAAGAGATATTTATCAGACGCTGTTGATGTGTACGGTAGAAGAAGAACCCTTCTATGAAGCAGTATTCAAAGCTTTTGACTTTGTACGCTGGCATCCGAGTTCTGTGGACGTTGTTCCTCACGCCGGCTCCAAAGCAATAGGCATCCGCGAAATTACGTCCAGACTGGGCATTGCCGATGAAAATCAATACGCTTTTGGCGACGGCTTGAACGATGTGGAAATGCTGACGGCTGTACATCATAGTGTCGCAATGGGTAACGGCTGTGATGAAGCCAAGGCCGCAGCTAAAATGGTCACAAAACGCGCAGATGAAGACGGCATTTTGTACGGGCTGCAAAAGCTTGGCTTGTTATAAGCTAACAGGGTTGCTGACTGACTGGGCCATGTTTAGGGAAAAATAAGGTCTGTTTAAAGACTTACATCGAGAAAATAGGGGGTTGTCGTTGGAAATGGAGACGGAAGGCTTACGCAATGTTGAACAGCTAGCCATGAAGAAGTACAAAATTTACAAGCAAAGCCTGCTCCGCTATGTGGCTCGTTCCATGCTGGCGAGTATGTTCATCGGGTTCGGCGTGATTGTGGCCTTCAAGACGGGCAACTTTTTTTACATGGAGCAATCTCCATTCACTTATCCTATGGCAGCGCTCACGTTCGGGGCGGCCATCATTCTGATTGCTTACGGCGGCGGGGATTTGTTTACAGGCAACACCTTTTATTACACCTATGCTGCGCTCCGTAAAAAGCTGCGCTGGGGACAGGTGCTTCGGCTGTGGGCTGCCAGCTATGGCGGTAATTTGCTGGGTGCCGGGGTGTTCGCACTCCTTATTTTCTTAACTGGGCTGTTTGAGTCCTCCAATGTGAACAGTTTTTTGCTGAACGTGGTGGAGCACAAGATGGAAGCGCCCGCAATGCAGCTGTTCTTCCGAGCTATTTTGTGTAACTGGCTGGTCTGCCTTGCCTTTTTTGTTCCGATGTTTATGAAGGAAAATGGCGCGAAGATGTTTGCGATGATGCTGTTCGTATTTTGCTTTTTCATTTCGGGATATGAGCATAGTGTGGCTAATATGTGTACTTTCGCCATTGCGCTCGTGCTGGACCATCCGGGTACGGTCTCTGTTGCTGGTGTGATCCATAACCTCGTTCCGGTTACGCTCGGAAATCTGGTTGGCGGTGTGCTGCTGATGGGTGTGATGTACTATTCGGTGAATCTCCCGTTTTTGGACGAGGAGGAGCATTAAAAAAGAAGCCGTGGGATCTAAGCATTCCACGGCTTCTTTGCATTATTTTTAGTTAGAGCATGCAGCGTCTACAGGTGTTTACGTGTCTGTTATCCTTCTTGAGCAGGAAAATGAATAAATTCCTCCAGCTCCTTAAACAGTTTTTTGGGATTAACGGTGTCGGGTACCACCAGAGTCAGCGGTTCATCCAGCTTTAGCACATACATGCCCAAAATAGATTTGGCATCTGCCATGCCGCTTTTGCCATGAATCCAAATATCATAGGTATAATTCGAAACGATTTGATTGATTTTTTCAATATCCTTAACGTCTTTTACCTTGATGGGTGTCATCATTGCACAGCACTCCCCTGCCTTGAATTGGGACTTACGAAACAAGCCTCAACCTCACTTTACTCCATTTGTGAATAACGTAGCAAAATCTTAATTTAGAAAATGATATGCGGCGCGGAGCTGATTTTCCAGTAGCTGCCGACCTTTTCAAAATTCACGGTGATTTTCTCGTTCGCCTGCTTGGTTCCTGCCGGATAAGGCACAGTCAGCAGATAGCTGCGCTTAACCGGAGTCATCGTCACCATTTTCGCTGTAGCCCGATTGAACTCCAGCAGGTTACCACCATCTGCGTTCAGCTGAGCTAGTTTTCCGTTGGCTTCAACGAAAAATTTGCTGACAAATTGCTCACTGGCCTGCTTGGTGTAGGCCTGCGACAGATAGCTGATCAGCTTGGTCTTGGTGCCTATGTCCTCGGACAGATAGCGGTAGCTTTTGCCGTTCCACTGGAACGATTCGCCCACCGTGCTGCCACCGCTGATCGCGTACAGATAACGTGACTGCGCCTCCAGCACGAGCGGAATGGCGCTCTCGTGATTCAGCTTGTCCAGCTGCGTTGGCTTCACGCTGGCAGCCGCGGCTGCTGCTGGCGCCGAGGTGGACGGCTGCTGCGGCTTAGACGGCTTCGCAGTCGACGGCACGGACGGAGCAGCCGCTGGCGCTACCGGTGCGGATGGACGCGGTGCTGGCGCAGACGGAGCTGCTGGTGTAGCGGCCTTGGCGGAATCGACGGCTGGAGCCGGGGCTGATGTAGCTGGAACCGACGGCGCTTGTGCCGGGGCCGGCGTCGTAACCGACGCAGATGCTGCTGGCACCTGGGCCGGGGCTGCTGCGGCCGGACTGGCAAGGCCCGGCTGCGTCGCTTCCGCTGGAGCGGTCACGACAGGCGCGGCGGCGGCGGCCTGCGCCACGCTCATAAGTGCGGCTGCAATGCACAGCGCGGATAGCTTCGTATTTATTTTCATACCTGTTTTCATCATTACATGCACCTCCATAATCATATACCTGCATAAACTGCACACGTTTCTATTATAAGAATCTCCTGCCACAATTGGGTTGCTAAATTGTTTCTATTTGCCTTGATTTGTTCATTCTGCACGAAGTTTGTCCGTATTTGTCGGGCACGGTTCTTTTGACTGCTTCACCCGCTTTGCCTCCACCTCTTCCAGGGATCGTGACAGCTGCTTAACAGACCGGTCAAGCTGCTCCAATCTGCGGCTGAGGGTGACAAGGATGTATTTTAACAGAATCAGACTTAATGCAGCAGGGAACCCGACATTGGTTACGAGCGCAATCATACCTTCGGTCGTTAGAGTAGTCACATATCCCGCCTCCTTTTTCATACGTATATTTCACCAATAAGAACTAATGTTCCCTTTTTTATGAAAATCATACGTTGGCTCTCTTCTGAAAAAGAAGGCTGCAAAGGTGATGCCACATCTAGCCTGTCAATCTCTGCTCCCGAAGTTGTCGTTCTCTTTTTTGCTCCATAACATGCTGGCAGTATAAGCCCACCAGCATCAGGTTAAGAGCGCATATGGAAAGCCATCCTCCCAAGCTAATATCAATCTGCAAATAATCAAAATCGGAAAAAGACTTGCGCTCAAAGCGGGCTGCCACCATGTTTCCTACCTTCTTGACAATGGGTACAAAATCGGTGAGCTGGTGTACGTTCATCATGTAATCACGGACCTCTATTTTTAGCAGTTCCACTTCACTCCACGAAAACGGGTAAACCCATAGCAGTTCATTGTTTTCGTTGGTAGAGAAGGCTACGACAAAATCGTTTTTGTTCCCGCCCTCCCATTTGTCCTGAAGCGCGAAGCCATAGTCCTGTGTTTTATTCAAGCCCACATTAACAAAAATCAAATTGACCTGCTTCCATGACTTGGTTTTTCCCGGTTTTTCCGGGTTGGGTACAGGCTTGTTCAGTTCAGTGTTCATGCTCGCCAGCATACGTAATGCCTTTGCTTTGTTAGGAACCTGACCGATAATACGGTGAATATCAATATAATTGAGTACAGCCTTGGGGTACTCCGGCAGGTCGGAGTATTGCTCCACGTCTATATCCTTATGTCTGAAAATGGAGTAGGAAGCCTGTACTTTGTTCAGATAATCATGCGTCGAAGCACTCGGTGTGCCATAGGGCCAGAACCATTTCAGTGTCGCGGTATTGTTGGGCCAGCTATCCCCAAACGTGCTGCCATCGGGCGCACGATCCACACGAATCCATCCGTCATCTGTGGTATAAATGGAGTTTTCCGCTTTGTGATGCTCCCAGTAGCCGCTATGTCTCGTACACTTCTCTTTACCATTACTGTCTTTACTACAGCTTTTCCTAGGCGGATGCCACTCATCCCACTCTTCCTTATGGTGCCAATCTGTGACTTTGCCGGACCATACCTCGGTATCCCAAGTCTCTATGCGGAAATCAATGTAGATCGTCACAGCCGTCAATACAGCACTGAAAATAGCAGTCCAAATGATCGTTTTCCAGCGGGTCCCGGTCAGTAGCTTCACTGGAATCAACCCTACGAATATGATGAGAGGGATAAACCAATACATACAATGATCCCCCTATTTCAGACGGATTTCATCCGCTTTCTTCTTGGTAAAAGCATCCTCGGTTTGGTCAGAAGTTACGATATATTGGGACATATCATATGTTTTCATATTAGTCAGGGAAGCCATAATAAAATGTACCTTGATATACGTGTTATATTCCCGCACGATATCCATCATTTGCTTCTGGTTGTTATCAAACTGCTGGCGACTAGCGGCAATTTCACGCTGTAGATCCGTATAAACAGATGTGGCCAGACGGGGATTTTGTTCATGCACCGCTTGATACAGCAAATTCGTATCATTATATCGTCCGGTAATCATTCCGGTATATACCTCTTTGACCTGTCCAGCCTGTAAATCCGTGACCTGCGTCATTTCCTTAAATTTCTTCCACATATTATCGTAGCTGGACTGGTTCGATAGATATTGAGCCTCAATTCTTCCTTCCAGCTTCACAGCCGTATTCCGGTGACTCCAGATCGAACCTACCGTAATCACGCAAAATAAAATAATGACGCCCATAAATATAGCAAAACCAATCAACACTTTTCTTCCCATTCGTCATGCGCTCCTTCTATTGTTGTCATTCATAGAAAATGTGTATTACTTTGTATTTTATCGGTAGATTCCTGCGTGGATATGAATAACACACCTTATCGGATCTACTACATAATTACATGACAAAAAGAGCTCCGATCAACCCGGGGCCCTTTCCGTTTTTGTTCATTCTCGTTTCATTTCGACCTTCAGACCAACCTGTAAATCAAGGGGTGTATATATTCGGCTGCGCGGGCTTCGACATCCCTTCTCCCAGATAAAACCCAGTGTGCGGCGGCTGATTATAGGCCAAGTTCTGCCACGCTATACTCAAACGATACAACGGATCATGCATAAGTGTATAAAAACGATACTCTGACTCATACGGCGTTGTGTAGATTCGTAGGGCGGAATTGTCGCTTTTGCGCCAAATCACTTCCTCGCGCCAGTCGCCAAACAGATCAGCCTGCAAGGATGGTGTTCCTTTCGTTCCGTTATTGGAGCTGGTGCCTGTAGCCGTAAGCAAATTGGAGGTAGTCGAGTTGGTATAGTTCCACTTGTCGATTTTACCAGCGCTCGATGAGGTATGATCCAGCAGCTCACGCAGCAGATCGCCATCCCACCAAATTCCAAAGTTAATGGAGGACGGCAGCGTATTCGTAATAAGCTCTCCTTTAGCCGAACGCACGCCGATCCCCGGCGCCCATTGCTCGTTTCCTTTTGTACGGGGATCAATGTCTGCCGACATGCCTCTCCCGGTATCCTTGCCTGTATTTACGCCCCATAAAATGTTTCCATTACGCGGGTCATACATGGCAGCGCCGTAGGTCGCATTTTTGTCCTCGTTTACCTTGAACACTTCATAGCCTGAACGGTCCGGGTCCAAATCTCCGACATGAAGCGCATCCCCATGTCCCATGCCCGTGTTAGCCAGCTTCGCTCCGTTATCGTCCACCACCAGCGAACCGTACACAATTTCATCCTTATCGTCTCCATCCACATCCGCCACACTCAAGCTATGGTTGCCCTGTCCGGCGGTTCCGGCATTGATCGAGCTGCTGCTATCAAAGGTCCAACGTCGATTCAAGCTACCATTACGCCAATCATACGCGACCAGAACCGTTCGAGTGTAATACCCCCGTGCCATGACTATGCTCGGCCGTACACCATCCAGATAAGCAATCCCGGCGAGAAAACGGTCCACCCGGTTGCCATAATTATCTCCCCAGCTGGATACCGTTCCCCGTGGCGGCACATAGTCAATTGTGCTGAGTGCTTTGCCCGTATCGCCCGAGAACACGGTCAGAAATTCGGGCCCGTCCAAAATATAACCACTGGCATTACGATAATCCGCCGAAGCGTTGCCGATGGTTACACCTGTGCCGTCTTTAGTGCCGTCTGCTGTTTTGCATACGATTTCCGCCTTGCCGTCTCCGTCAAAATCATAAACGAGAAATTGCGTGTAGTGCGCTCCAGCCCGAATGTTCCGGCCCAGGTCGATTCGCCATTTGCGTGTTCCATCCAGCTTGTAGCCGTCCAAAAATGCATTTCCCGTGTAGCCGGATTGCGAATTGTCCTTGGCATTGGAAGGGTCCCATTTTAACACAATCTCATACTCGCCATCCCCATCCAGATCACCTACACTGGCGTCATTGGCATTGTACGTGTAGCTCACATTATCCGGGGTTGTACCGCCTGCAGGCTGCTGGATGGGAACATCCAGATAGTTGTTGCTCCAAACCTTTACCGCAGGAGAAGCAGCCTGTTCTGTTCCATTCACCACGGCACGAACCGTGTACGAAGAGGAAGTCGTACCTGTCTTGTCCAAAAAGTTGGTTTTCGACGTAATCGGCGCATCATTGACCTTGCTTGTCCCTCTGTACAGATTGAAGCTGACCGAATCCGCTTCTGTGCCCAGCAGCCGCCAGCTCACCAGCACGCCCTCTGGCATCTTGACCGCAACGACTCCCCGGTTCAGCTTTTCCATTTGCCTCGTAGATGCAGCAGAGACCTGGCTATCCATCGGGGGGACTGTTCCACACAAAATGACACCGAGACAGAGCAACGCGGTATACCGAAATCTTTTTTTCATCTGAATCCTTAACTCCTTTCATGGTTTGTTTTTTCAATAAATTTATTTTATCTGACTGATAGATTATTGTTGTTTAAATTTTATGTTAGCGCTTACATGAAAGTAAAGGGACGCATTCGCCCTTTTTGTTCAAAAATCCGAGCTAATGCTTTAAAAATCAGAGGTCCATGAATAAGCGTTCTTCATCCGCTATGCTTTGGATATCCTCTGAGCTAATGCTGATATATTGATAGCCTTCTGCCTGTTGTTTTTTCAATGCCATTTCTTTCATAAAACGTGGGCTGCCCTCCCCGGCATCCTCGTCATAAACGAGCAATAAACCATCGGTTTTGCGGAAAAGCAGTTCATCCCGTGCCTTGAGCTGCCATATTCCCTGATAAGGCTGGCGACTGACGACTCCCACATAGTCAACTCCCTCACAAATCTGCTGAAAATACTCCTTTTTATCCTCCTTCCACTTTTCCTCCATATTTTGATAGGCCACCATAATCGAGCATTTTAAGTGAGGATACTGCTGCTTCAGTGAAATTGCTACTTCACAGGCCCACAGATCCACTCCGTACTGACCCGGGGTAATAATCCACTCCAGTCCTTCTTCAATCAGGGGAATGAGCCTGCCTGTGATCGCCTTTTTGATATATGGAATGCCTTCGTGCTTTTGGTTGAAAATATTCAATTCATGGGCACGGTAGCCCGAAACGAGCAAATTTTTCATCATCTCAACGTCCTTCTCGAATGGTCATAATGGTTATTGTACCACTTGCAAGGAGGCCGCTACATCACTTAGTTCTTTGGAGAGCTGAGTGGATATGTCCAAAAAGACGAGCCTCGATCCATGTTTGCTGGATGAGATTCGTCTATTGGAATTCGCTACTGGTTTCGTGTTCATGCCGATCTAATCGGTCTGATCGCAACAGCCGCACTGGCTCAAGCGACATGTACAACACCCTACCGTACATTTCTGAAAATTCCATTGAAAAATTCTAGGAACTACTCCCTATGAACATTATTCATTTTCATATCAGCCAACTTGTGGGGATTGCATTCATTCCAAATGGTGTACACAAAAAAGTCGAAAGAGCTTAAAAAGCTCTTTCGACTTTAAGTGGTTTATTCTTTAATCAATTCAATTCAATTCAATTCAATTCATAATTCAATTACTCAAAAGGATATCGAAGCCCCCACTGTGCGCGAATCTGATCCATCAGCTTCATAATGCCCAGTGATTCATCCAAAGATATCGTGGAACTTTCGAGCAAGCCTTCATTCAGGCAGCGCCCCACTTCTTCTGCTTCAAAGGCATACCCTGTGGAAGCTCGGTCATCCTGAAAGGTTTGTACCTCTTCGCCGTCCACATGTAAAGTAGCCGACGTGCTATTCAGGAAAGATGGAATGCGGATATATCCCTTTGTGCCATGGATATATGCCTCATTCGTCAATCCGAGACGAACCGCCCCATTGAGCACAGCCGTACGTCCATTTCCGTAATCCAGCAGGATGGAAAACGTCTCGTCAACACCCGTTTCCCCGATATGAGCGGTACTCCATACATGCTTGGGTTCAGGACCGAACACCATCGAAGCAAAAGAAACCGGATAAATTCCCGTATCTAATAAAGCACCTCCGCCCAAATCGGGGTTCAGTAGCCGTCCCTCGGGATTCCAATCTACGCGAAAACCAAATTCCGCCTTAACCAGCTTCACCTCACCAATTCGTCCCGCGTCTATCCACTCCCGCACTTGCCGAATCGGAGGCAAAAAGCGTGTCCACATCGCTTCCATCAGGAATAGCTTATGTTCACGTGCTAAGCCGATCAGTTCCTCCAGTTCCCCACTATTCACGGTGAAAGGCTTCTCACACAGAACGGCTTTCCCCGCCCGAAGAGCCGTCAGAACATTTTCTTTATGAAAAGGATGAGGAGTGCCTATGTATATAGCATCTACCTCGGGATCTTGAGCCAGTTCCTCGTAGCTTCCATAAGCGCGTGCAATTTGATGCTTGGCTGCAAATTCGGTAGCGCTTTCAATAGTGCGTGATCCTACAGCGTACCCTTCCCCGTTCGTAACATGCGCCAAATCCGCGACGAATTGATCTGCAATCCATCCTGTGCCGACAATTCCCCATTTGATCTTCTTGCTCATACTTGTGTCCCTCCCTGCAATATGGTCAACGTTGACTTACACAATCCCCTTTATTCTAGCAAACGCCTGCCAGGAACAAAAGAATTATCTGGGCACAAATAATGAAGCCCTGCCACACGGATCTGCATGGACAGGGCTTCACGCTACTTCAATATGAATCTCTATATCACAGCTTCTATCCTACGCCTGAAGCTGCGTAAGAATTTGCGGGTCCTTGATTTTCTGATCCTCAGCCAGCAGTACAATTTTGGATAAAATCTCGGCTGTTCTTGGATCTTCATCCAGGAACGGCAGGAAGATGCGCCCACGATGCTGCGAATGCACCGGAATGATATGCAGCGCTCCCTTCGCCTGCTTGTAGACACCGCCGCTTCCCAAATGCACCGCATATTCACCAAGACTTCCGTCTACGCGCGCATAATTGCCATCCAAACGTACATTACTGATTTTCAGCAAACGCAGCGATTCCTGCACAATAACGCTGCGCATTTCAAGGGTCGTAAGACTGGCTTCCGGATCAACACCGCCCACATGGGCGACACTGACGACCAAATCTACATCCCGCATGACTTCCGAGAACAGCACGGGAGGAACTTCCTCCAACGGCACACTCTTATACGTTGTCCGATCAAAGAATTGCACCGTCTCCAGTGTAGGAGCCTCGGTATCGGCTGGTGAGAACCAATCTGCCATCGCGTACAGGTTAGCAATCAGGTTTTCGGCATAATACACCTTCTGTAGTCCTTCCTCATAGCTGACCGTCCACTGGCGACCTTTCAGCAGGGCTACCGTCTTATTCGGCTGTACCTGATGTCCTGCATATCGACGGGAAACGGTGGCACTTGCACGTTCATCTGCATTCGGCAAATACAGCTCACGGAACACCTGTTTAAACGGCTGCCGAATCTGGCGGTCAAATAAATCCTTCTGGAAGTCGCTCCAACGACCACTTTCATACAAATGGAGCGGATGAGCGATGATCAGCTTGTCCTCTTCACCTACAGGATACTGTTGACCCGAGGGATCAGCCAACCCTGATGTATCTTCATTGAAATATCCCAGGCGTTCTCCAGCCTTGAAAACTAGCGTCCGCACCAACGGAGCAAGCACAGGGTTGCCTAATAATCCCGTTAACTCCTTCATCATAAAGGCCGTGCCGGACTCCATAGAGCGTTCCAATTCCTTGCGGGCTCTACGGTACTGATCTACCAGATCGCCTTTAAGCTCCTTCAACGCAGCAACATACTCATCCTTCTTGAAGCGAGCCGGAATAGATTTCAGCGTCTTCCCTTTGCTGACAATCTCAATATCTGCCGTTCCTTCCTCATCAATGACAAGCTGTATCGTTGTAGCCTCTTCCAAAGCATGTGGCTCAAAATAAGACCGGAGATCCTCCAGCTTACGGGCTTCCATATCCCACACAAGCCGGGTTACATCATCATAGCCTGCGTTACGTGCCAAATTCCCAAGCGCAATTCGTGAAACCAGAGCTTCACTGGCCTTACGCTGTGCCCCAAATTTTTTGCTCTGTTCCAGAAACTTCTGGATGAAGTCATAACGTTCCCGTACATCTGGTTCAGGAGGTTTCACAAGAGGAATCAGACTGTAGGTCAGCAAATGTTCCTTGTTCCGTTTGTCTTCCACCGACTTTTTCATTTCACCCAGTCTCAGCTTACCCAGCGTCGCATCCGCAAATAACTGGGATCGGCGATGATTGGCTCCAGCCGAAATATATTTGGCACAGTCGTACAGCAGGTCAAATCGTTCCTCGCCCAACGTCTCATAGGCCTCATGAAACCAGTGAATATCGAAGGCTCCATCATTAAAATCCTGCGGAGCAATCGGCGAATAATGAGCTACAATCGTTTCCTTCTCGGCGGAAAAACCTTCATTGATATGCGCATGGAAGTACCATGCAGCACTGCGAAGACCTTCCCATCCAAGATAACCTGCTACAATTTCAATCCACTGTGGAGCATACATTGCCGCCTCCAGCAGACGTTTATCCGTAATTTTAGCGTTATTCAGCTTTTCCTTAAGCAAAGCAGCATCCTCGCCATCACGCGGATAACATGCCTTGAGCAGGTGGCTGAACGATTCTTTTTTGGTGATACGATCACCGTAGCCATACACATAACCACGCACGAACGTTTCCTTGTCGAGTCCCTCCAGAATACGAATGAAATAATCCATCCCTTCAATCCGGCTCAAGCCCATCACTTTTGGCGTGGCCTCGGTAGGCAAATCACCTCGAACCAATTCAACCTTCAGCAGTCGGTCAATAACCGTACGCCGTATTTCCAAAAATTCCGGATTGCTGGCAATCCATGTATTGCGGGCATTCGTTAAGGAACTCATATGTCTTCTGCTATCACTGCCAGCCAACAGTTCCCGATACACTTCTCCTACACCGATCAGCCCTTTTTCATACGCTTTAAAATAATCCTCCAGATCCAGCGGTGAATAAAAGTGATTTAATACAGCTGCCAGTTCATTATAGTTAACAAAAGTATGGAAAAAACGTTTAAAAGACTCATCATCATATACACGCCCTTTCTCCAACCCGATCCACGGGCTGGACAGCAGGTGCAGCATTCCCATGTCCTCAGCAGGTCTGCCCTTGGGCATAGCTTGCATCAATATATTCAACGAGAAATCAATGGTATCAAAGGTTTTATCACCGGGAGTGTCCAGAAAATAAGCATTAATCAGCGTGCTTACCTGATCGTTATACGTCAACTCTGCTATCCATTGCTGCATCTCGTTAATTCGATCTAAAGGATACATTTGTTCAGCGAAATCTTTACGCCATCCTTCCAGCAGCTTGTGCTTTCTCAATTCTGAATAGTCCATGTTATGATTGGAGAAATAACGGTAGTAGCGATCAAGTGTTTGATCCATAGAATCCAATCGGTCATATAAAACAAGCTCTAGCAGTTCACTTGCTTCCATGTCGCTCTCCTGCAAATAACGACTCCATTCCTCGTGAAGAGGATATAAAGACAGCATGGGAACTGCTTCCTCATTAGGCTGAGCCAAGCGTACGGTACGAAAATTAGCGCCGATTAGCAGCGTTTCTTTGTAGCCCGAATAATACTCAGCAGTATATTCTACATCACGATGCTGGTGGACAAGTTCATTCAGTCCGCTCAGGAACCGCTTCATCTTCTCCAATGAACCCACAAAAACATCACCCAACCGGAAATCACCCAGATCCGGCTGCTTCTCCAGCCAAGCCTCCTTGGCAGCAGGCTCGTACAAGCCAAAGCCGTTTGTCCCCGTATAAGCATCCTCCTGCCCCAGCTTGGACAGCAGTTGTTCCTCCTTAGCCGTCGGCTGCTGAATGATATCTGCTAAAGGCTGGATCGTTTCATACTGCTCGGCACGCTCGGGATCTGCATAAATCTTCGTCAATATTTCCAGTCCGCCCAATCGTTGCAGCTCCGCCTTTGCCCGAAGCAACCGCTCCAATGAACTATTCAGAGACTTCTCCGGCTGTGCCAGTAGTACACCAATGACACTTTGCCGCAGAGAACCTGTCTTGAGCTTCAATAGCCCCTCCATTTGCTGCATTTCCTCTTCCGCCAGCGTCAGCTTGTGCGCCTTGGCAACAGCGAACTCGCGAATGCTCATACTTTTGTCGGACAGGCTTGAGAAAATAAATTCACGTTGCACCGTATCATCCGGATTCCGCACAAATTGATTCAGCAGCTCGCCACGCAGATCAGGGCTCATTTGATCCTTTAAGGCTATGATTTGTCCAATCCAGGTCGCATCCATATCATAACTGACGAGATACAGCATTTTTTGAATCGGTGCATCCGAACGGTGATAAACGTTTACAAAATCCAGCACCTTGGAGGGCTCGGCAGACTCGCCTTTTTTCATCTTTGCAAACAGAGCATGAAGTCGCTCAAAATCCTTGCGTCGCTCTTCTTTATTCTCCAGTAATGGAGTATGCACCACTTTAACGATTCGATCCGCGACCGTCCCGCCTTCTACCCATTCGTAAAAATAATTACTTGTATAGTTCGTCAATACCCAATATTGAAGCTCCGGGTCCGCCTCATTCAGATATTCTCTGGCAATCCCCAGACGCACATCCTTGTTTTCACTGTTAGAGAGTACATAAAGCGCTACAATCTTCTGATAAGGTGCTCCCTGTTCCATGACTTGTCGAACTTGTCCATACAGATCACGTTCCTCATGTACTGCGGTAGCCCACAAGCTCATATATACCTCATTGGCATTCGCGCTAGTCAGCCATTCCTGACGCAGCTCGCTATTCGTCAATGCTTCATACGCCTGCTCAATCAGTTGGCGAACCACCCGCTGATTAGCAGACTCCAAGCCCATGCCTGTCCATACCGCAAGCGCCCGTACCACCGAGCTGTAACGAATGAAACCCTGGTCGATCATCACCTTCAACAGATATACAAGAGCCTCCGGGGTTCCTTCATCCATTTGCTCCACGATGCTTTGGCGCAATCCCTCCTGAAGCTTGGCAGCTGCCAAAAGCTCGCCGACCATATGGTAATTCTCCTTTTGATGGCTCAAGAGCATTCCTTTTATCATGGCACGCGTAAGAAGCGCAGTCTGGTTATCGCCATAAATAATACCTTTAAGCGCCTCCAACACCTGCGGATTACCGTTGTCCAACTCATAGGCTATCCAATCACTAATCGCCTCTTGAATCCGATAGTCATTCCCATGTTCATAATCCTTTTTCGTTAAATAATCTATAAGCGAGAAGCCGATCCAGTCCATTCGGATAAGCTGCACCATTCTTTTATAAATCCGCGACGTATGGAATGTGATATCCGAGGTACGGAACGGTTTACGCTCATACCCTGTACTGTAAGGATATTCAGTCACATGCTCCGTTATATATGCGAACACATCCCCAGCCGTTGTTCCAATCAACTGACGCAGCACCTCTGCCAGTGGCTTGAACAGCGGCTCTCCGCTTGCTTCTGCCTGTACTTTTAATATGCGCTGGCATTCGTTAAAAGGCTCCTCATTCTCGCGTATGTAATGAATTCGACCCAGTTCCATAACATGTTGGGCCAATTCCTGTTGTTGTCCATCCAGTTGCGCCGCGCGCCCCTTCAGTTCGGTGAAATATTCCTGCTCATTTTTCTCCTGATGCATATTTCATTTCCCCCTCTACCATAGGCTTCCGGCCAGCATTGTGAACCGTATAAATACAATCTCGTTTCCATCCTCAAGCAACAAAGGGGCATCCAGCACAGCGGCTTCCTCATCACGTACAAAAACTCTGTACAACCCGTCTTCAAAAGCCTGCATCGCCGTGTTTACTGCATCCTCCACATCAGGAACGCCATCATTATAGATGGACCCGAATCCTACCTTGCCTGTCTCGCCCTGCGCCTGAACCTCCTGCCCTGTGAGGAACGGAATCAGTGCGACACTCTCCTGCTTTTCACGCAATCTGCGGACATTCAGGACGACGGTAGCAGCAATCAGCTCTCGCAAAGTTTCAGGGGCAGGATTCAGCTCTATTTCCTGTTTTGCGAGTTCCGGCTTTCTTTTCCCTAAACTTTTTACAGTTACAGCCAGTTTCATGCCGTTCCCCTTCTTTCCTTGCTTCCACTTTTGATCCGTTGTCAGCTGAATTTTTTGACCCCTACAAAAAAACTGTTAACAAAACCAAAAACGAATGCTTGTTCGTATATTTATTTTAATATGCTCGCAAGCAATACTCCATCACCCTTAATGACTAAAATTTATAGCAGTGTATGCACCCTAAAACCTTAAAAACTAAGACTTTATACCCTGTTTTCGCTAAAAAATATCCATATAAAGGATATAAAAAAAGACCTGCACAAGGAACTCCATCTGCTCATCACAGACTTCATTACCTTATACAGGCCACAACTCATCATAAAACAACGTTTCAACTCTCGTTTTCACTTAAAATGCTGGAATGACGCTGTCCTTGTAATTATCCTCGAAAAATTTGCGAACCTCTGGACCCGTCATTCGCTTCGCCAGCTTTTGAATGGCTTCCGAATCCGCATTATCCTTGCGCGCTACCAGATTAATGGAAAAGTGAGTATCATCCTTTTCAGTAATTAGCGCGTCCTTCTTCGGTGTCAGGCCCAGTGGCTTGGCATAAGCGGGATACATGGCAGCCATGTCCACATCATCCAGCGACCGCGCCAGCATCAAGAGATCCACTTCTTTGAACACAAACTTTTTCTTGTTTTCAATAATATCAGCCTGTGTAGCATTATAGCCTACGCCTTCTTTAAGCTTGATCAGACCGTTTTGCTCCATCATCACGAGAGAACGTCCGGTATTTGCTGGGTCGTTGGCAATTGCAATCGTCGCACCTTCAGGCAGGTCTTTAATTTTCTTGTATTTTTTGGAATATGCGCCATAGATGGCGTTGTAAATCGGTTTGACTGCTACCAGATCAGACTTGTTGCTTTCATTGTATTGTTGCATAAAAGGAGCATGCTGAAAGAAGTTTGCATCCACTTCATGGGCTGCCAATGCGTTATTCGGCTGGATATTGTCCGACAGCACAACGATTTCCAGATTAACTCCGTCCTGCTTGAGCAATGGTTTTACGATATCCAGCACATCCGTCATCGGTGGAATCAGTGTCGCCACTTTCAAAGTCACTTCTTTTGGGGAAGTCGCTTCTTTAGGCTGTGTTTCTTGTGCCGCCTGCTTTTGACCGCCGCATCCGCCAACCAGCAGCATGACGACAGCAAATAGTGTAAGTAATTTCAGGTTAGTTTTTATGTTGTTGTTCCGACTCATTAGGTGAGAAACCTCCAAGTAAATTTATGATTGGGAAGAGGAAAATGAGTTACAGTGGAGCCGCTTCGCGTGCAGATTGTTCTTCCGATCGCTGTTACCCCCGGATTTTTTTCATTTAGTAGAACATTATTAGGTAAAAATCCGGGGGTAAAGGCGAACGCTAACGCTTCTTTAGAACAATTCTGCCCGCTCCGCTTTTGAGGCACTGTAAAGTCATTCTCATTTCCCATAGTGGGTGGTGCAAGTGTATTTCAATAAAGCATCCGTCTTAACGTAGCAAGCTACAATATACTATCGCTTGTCGATCCGGCGGGAAATGGTGCTTCCGGTGAACTGGATTGTTTGCACTAAAATAATCATGACAACGATGGTGAACGCCATCAACCCGGTTTCAAAACGCTGGTAACCGTAGCGAATGGCGAAATCGCCCACGCCGCCGCCGCCCACAATGCCCATCACCGTGGAGTAGGAAATGAAGCTGATGGTGGACGTGGTCAAGCCAAGTACAAGCCCGGAACGGGCTTCCACGTACAAAAATTTAAAAATAAGCTGGAGGGTAGACGCTCCCATAGAAGTAGCAGCTTCGATTACACCCTTGGGTACATCCAGCAGTGACTGCTCCACCAGCCTTGAATAGTAGGCAATGGCTACCACTGACATGGGAACCGTAGCCGCCATCGTACCCAGTGCCGTACCCACGACGAGACGTGTAAATGGAATCATAAACACGACCAGCAACAAGAACGGGAACGAGCGAATCACATTGACCAGACTGTTGAGTATGGTGAACAACAGCCGATTTTCATATTTTTGCCCCTTGCCGCACAAATACAACATCGTTCCTGCCGGAAGCCCCAGCAGCACGGCTGCTGCGATAGAAATACCCACCATGATGAACGTCTCTCCGATGGCCTTCCATATCTCGGACTGATACTGCACAATAATGCTCAACGTTTCATTCACAGGCTTCACCTTCTCCCGCTTTTGAACTGTCCGATGGACCGCCTACAGGCTGCGTTGAGAGCAGTCGCCCATCCCGCATCTCCGAAACGCGGCTACAAATGCTCCGCACCACGTCCATATCGTGCGTTACGATCACAATCGTAACCCCCAGTTCACGGTTGATCTCCTGCAACACGCCTAGAATATCCGCCGTTGTCTGCGGATCAAGCGCTGAGGTCGGCTCATCACAAAGCAGCACCGCAGGTCGATTCGCCAGCGCTCTGGCAATCGCCACACGTTGCTTCTGGCCTCCGCTCAGTTGTGCTGGATACTGCTCTGCTTTGTCAGCTAAACCGACGAATTGCAGGCATTCGCGCACACGTGCTGCTCTCTCTTTTTTCGGGACGCCTGCCAGCTCCAGCGGCATTGCCACATTGCCACTAACCGTACGGTTGTGGACGAGATGATAATGCTGAAAAATCATCCCGATGGATCGCCGCGCTTCACGGAGACGTTTTTCCGGCATGCGGGTCAGCTCGTCTCCATTTACAACCACATTTCCCTCATCCGGCTGTTCCAATACATTCATCAGCCGAAGCAACGTTGACTTACCGGCACCGCTGGCACCTATGATACCGTGAATTTCCCCTTCCTCCACTTGAAGGGACACGGATTGAACCGCTTGAAATGGGCCGCTTGAGGTCGTATAATGCTTGCTTACCTGATGCAGCATAATCATGAAACTGGCCTCCTGATGATCCATTTCTCAGGGAAAATGTAATAGGCCCGCCAGCCCAGTCAGGTCTGTACGAGCCGTCAATTCCCATTGCATTAATATAACACAGAGCAGAAATCGGGCAAAGCCTTTTGACAGCAAATTAGCGCACATCCCACACGCCCACATAAGGAAAGCGGATACCGAGCCCCCAAGCCAGCGTAAGCATCACCACAAAATAGCAAATAAACACACTATCTACAGCCGAATAATGGATCGCATAATAGTACGTGCGCTTGGTTTCATTGGCAAACCCCTTGGCCTCCATGGCAATAGCAATTCGCTGGGCGCGCCGGATGCTTTGAGCCAGCAGCGGAATCGCATATCTGCGGAGCGTAGCATACATATTCCATTTGGACACATGCTGATGTACACCCCGAATGCGGTGGGCATGTCTCAACGTTTGGAATTCCTCCAGCATCATTGGCATCATCCGCATCGCCGCCAAAAAGCTGTACGCATATTTCGGAGGAAGCCTCCATTGCTGCATCAGCGAATAAAACAGGTTTACCGGGCGTGTCGTCAAACCAAATAATAATCCTGCCGCCGCCATACTCAGTGCACGAAATCCAAGATGCATTCCCCGATAAAAGCTTTCCTGCGTAATATGGATCAGGCCCCATGTCCACCAGGTCGTCACCCCTTTGCCGAACATCATCATGCCTGTGGAGGTTGAAATAAACACCAGTATAAAGGGAGAACCATACAGCAGCAGTCGCTTCCACGGATGGCCTGACCAGACGAGCAACAGCAGCATAGCGCACGCTACATTGAACATCACGTTCGGATTGTGAATCAGAATGACGACCACGAACAACAAGGAAAACATTACAAGCTTTAATCCCGGATTAACCCGGTGAAGCCATGTTTCATGATGGGGAAAAGACAGGTTCATGCCGCAGTTCCCCCTTCTGTATCCGCCATATATCCGTGCAATATCGACGGACAATTTCCGGGTCATGCGTGACCATCACAATCGCCGTGCCCGCCGCTCTAAGCTGCTCCAGCATGTCCAGCATGACAAAGGTATTGCGGGCGTCCTGCCCAAAGGTCGGCTCATCCAGCAGTAGCACGGCTGGCTCACGGATCATAGCTGTGGCAATGCTCAGCCGCCTTTTTTGCCCCAACGAAAGCTGATACGGATGACGTTCATCCAGCCGTTCCAGCCCGAACTGTAAGAGTATTCGATCCACTCGCTCCCGGCGCTGTTTATCCGTAAACAAGCTCTCCGGCAACGAATACTCCAGTTCCTTCCGTACGGTATGCGCTACGAATTGCAGCTCCGGATTTTGAAACACGAACGCGATACGCTCTGCCAGCTGTTCCGTACCGCCCGCCTCTTTTCCGTCCACACTGTAGCTGCCCTGCGTTCGGATTAAGCGCATCATGGAGAGCAGCAGCGAGCTTTTACCAGCCCCATTTTCACCGATCACACCAATCCAGTCCCCCGGCTTCACCTGTGCTTTCTCCACATGAATGACCGGGCTCGAACCCCGAAGGCCGCTAAAATGCTCCAGCTCCAGTATAGGAGTACCCGCAGCCGCCTCTTCTACCTGATGAGAAATATTTAACTCATTCAGTTCACAGAAGATGTGTCCCTGTGCCTCTTGTTCACTCCAACGTGGTGAAGATGCCTCATTCCATACGCCCGGATACCATACACCGTAATCAGATAACGCCTGCCGATGCACATGAAATACCTCTTCCGCAGTTCCGTCTGCCATGATTTCCCCTTGAGCAGAAAGCACCACAATCCGATCCACATCATGGACAATTTCATTTATTTTATGCTCCACAATCACTAGCGTCTGATCTGCTGAAATGCGGCGAATCGTATCCCACACCTGTGCGGTGCCTTCTTCATCCAGCAAAGCCGTCGGCTCATCCAGAAAAAGCATCTCCGGCTCCATCGCCAGCACTGACGCAATCGCCAGCCGTTGCTTCATGCCCTGAGACATGCTGCCAATCGGCATATGTATCTCATCCGTTGAAAGACCGACCTGCGTCAGCAGCTTGCGGATACGAGACGGCATTTGCTCACGGGGAACCTGATTATTTTCCAATACAAAAGCCAGCTCCTCGTCCGCATACGACATACAAAACTGCGTATCGGGATCTTGGAATACGACACCCGCACACTCCGGAATGACAGCAGCATCACATTTCATCGGCATTTCTATCGTGCGCGGAATCAGACCACTCAGCACCTGGAGCAGCGTTGATTTACCGCATCCACTCGGTCCGAGCAGCAGCAGCTTTTCCCCTTTGTGGACGGATACAGACATGTTGTGAAAAAGCAGCTCCTGCTCACCGGGAAATTTCAAACGAAGACGGGTGACCGACGCCACCACATCTTCGGCTACCCAGCTCATTAGTCCAGCCCCTTATAGTCCTGTTCCGTTGCAGGTCTCAAGGTGCGTGTCACCCCGGTGACTTCCAGCGCCTTAGCCAGATAGAACGCGAACACCCCGGCAATCACAATACTGCCAATCAAGCGGAATCCGACATACAAAACATAGTTCCAGGTCGAAAGCTGATCAATATACCCGTAATTGAGGTCCAAAATCAGGGAGGCTATAGCCGATCCAGCCGCAGCCAGCGAAGTGACCCACAGGTTGGCGTTCCGATACAGAAAAGCCGCAAAGAACAGCTCTGCTCCCAAACCTTGCAGCAAGCCGTAGTACAAGGTGGACATCCCCCATTCACTTCCCAAAAAAGCACTGACCGTTGCCGCTGCCACCTCTGCCAAAATCGCAACTCCCGGCTTGCGGATAATAAGATATGCGAATGTGCCCGCCATAAACCACATGCCATACATCAATTGCTCGGCGTTCAGCCCAAGCGGTTTCACCAGATCATACGCAGGCCCCCATATTTTATAGACCAACCCAAACACAACGGCGATCACAATCGTGACCAAAATATCCGTCAGCTTCAATCCTTTAGACGCTTGTACAGCAGTATTCATGATGATGTACTCCCCTTTTCCCTTAAAATGGGCCTCGTGGCCATGAAAAAAAGCTTGTCCGGAGCTGAATCTCCAGGCAAGCTTTATGCGCAGTAAAAGGTGGATCACCATACAAAACATCATTCGTCGATATACCTCATACAACCAATAGCCTAAGCGCAGCCGTCTAGCTTGATTATAAGATATGAACCGAATCTATCGACAACCGCAAAACAAGCGGCATTCCTGTATAGTGTTCTAGGTTTCTCTACGCTGGCATTACCCAGATCAGATTTCACGGTCGATGGCAAGGGCCACCCTCTCAGCCTGACTTTCTCAAGCTCCCGACAATGCTTTTTAATTCACTATAATGTACACCACATCTATTGCTTTGACAATCCTACAATCCGGCTTGCCATACTTCCTTCACCGCAGCGCGGAACAAATCATCCAGTTGCTGATCACGTCCACCCTCCATATGCTGGAGCAAAGGCGCCTTTTGTTCAAAATAAGCTATTTGCTGCTGGATATAATCATTGACCACAGAAAGCTGTGGCTCAATATCCAGTTCCTCGCCCGCTTTTTTACGTTGCAGCAAATGTCCGATCACCTGATAAAGCTCTGTATCTGCCGGAATTAATTCCTCCAGCAAGTCTTCGAATTCCATCGGAGGCATACTGTTATAGCGTTCAATCCAGCCACACGCCAGCAACGGGCGCAGCACATAAAAATACTTTTTAATCTTCACCTGTTCTCCTTGCAAATAATCCCGATAGTTTCCTCGCGCCATATTCAGATAATGATACATACAGGACTTAGGCGAAAAAGTTAACGGCGATATAGCGCGAATCTGTTCTGCCACTGAATATGGCTCCAGATAGGGAATCGGGGATTGCAGCCATTCCAGTAAAGGCGGATTGGACTTGCGAAACAGATTGAGCGACTTTTTCAAGTCCCAGCCGTTGATATCCAGCAAATCGCTGATTGGACGCTCAATCACATCCCGTTTATCAAAAATGGACAAATACCACTCCACCGGCCTTACATAAATAAAACGCACATCGTAGTCACTATCCTGTGAAGGAAATCCCCACGCCCGACTGCCTGATTCACAGGCATATACAATACGCACCTGCTCCTCCTGCTCCAAAGCACGCAGCTCCTGCAATATCGTTTCACGCATTTCCGGTCTGATTGAATTCCGTCCATGTTTTATATCTGTCATGCTATTCCCTCCCTAACCACCGCTTTTATATCTTGATATTTCCTGAATGCTCCACATTCATTCTACGCCCCGTCTTGGCTGACGGATTCTACTTGGTATTTATATCATCCTATATTTTGCTTGCCGCGAACATGGCGAAAGTATTACAAGGATGAATAAATTCCCTTTTTCCTGCATCTCTTCCCTGTTAGAATAAAGGGATACTTATTTTCGGAGAACGGCAACAGAAACGGGGAATCCGCCATGGCGAGAGAGAGCTTTGATAAAGAAATTCAATTTCTGCGCATGCTGACACTGACGAGCGGCGCTTATAATCGGCAGCAATTTGCAGACAGACTGGGCATTTCCGTACATACCTTTGATAAAACGATCCGGCGTCTCAAAGAAATCGTTCAATCCGTGCAGCAGCAGTTACCAGCGGAGCAGGGACATGACTTCAATGAAATGCTGCGCTTCAACTACTATGAATCCGCTGATCCACTACTGCTATTCCTGTTTCGGGCCAAATCGCTCAAGGAGTCGGAAAGCGTCCGCCTAGCCCTTCTGTTGACAGCGCTACAGTCACAACCGCTAACCACCATGGAACTGCTGGATGCCTGCTGCGATGGGCTGCCTCCCGACAGTACGCTACCGGATGAGAAAACGATCCGTTCGGACCTGAAATATCTGGTCGAAGTCGGCGTGGTTCGCAAGGAGCCCGGCGGCAGACCTTACCGCTATGCTGTTCGCAATGATCTGGTCACTGGACTGACGGACGAGGAATTACTGGACCTGTATGACTTTGTGGACATTATGGCGAATACGCACCTCCCCTCTGTACAGGGATATCTGCTGCGCGATCTTTTAAAAAAAGCCATGCGTCGTCAAGCCGGAGATCAGGAAATGGTGGAACCTTTTTTATACAAATACCACTATTACTCACGCATTCTGGATGAGGCCCATATTCATCCGCTTCTTCACGCCATTCGGCAACGTCGCTGTGTGACTTTTTTGTACTTTTCGGCGGCCAAACGAAGCATGTATGGGTCACAGAACACGAATCCGCTGTTTGAAAAAGAAACCGAAGGCCGTGAGCACACCATTCTTCCCTTGCAAGTCATCTATGATCATCAATATGGACGTTGGTATGTACTGGGTCAGGTGGACGGCAAAGGGATCATGAAGTTTCGCATGGAGGGCATGACACAGTTGGCGGAGGGCGAACCCGTGTCGGAGAAGCGTTTTGCCGACCTGCTGGTCGTGTTGGAAGAAAGAACGCGGTATAGCTGGCTTGTGGATACCGGGCGCACCGTGAAGGTGCAGGTACGTTTTTTCAATCCCGAAGGTGCCAAACGCAACTTTATTCGGGAACGCGTGCTGTTGCAGGGACAATGGGGAACGATCACGGAGGAAGAAAGTGAATCCTTTATCTATGAAATTACAGTGAACGGAATCACCGAGATTAAACCGTGGCTGCGCAGCTTTGGATCAAGCTGTGAAGTGTTGGAACCCAAGCGGCTGCGTCAGGAATTCAAGCAGGAATGGAAGGAGCTTCAAGCCTATTATGAGCCTATTCGAGAAAATATTTAACTACCAAATCGTCTCGCGGCTGGATGAATCGGGCGCTTTTGCTACCACATCGCAGGAAAGAATCTGGCTCCAGTCCATGCTGGCAGATCCGTCGGCGACAGAAGCTTTTACCCCGTCTACGCTCGATAAGCTTCGGCTGATGCTCGCAGATGACGAGCCGTTGGAGGTCGATGGCAGCTTGAGGGAAAAGGCCGGCATTCCTGCCTCCCCGGTTTATCATCCGCTCCTGCGTATATTGCGTCCCATCCTGCGGTCACGCTCAGGTATCTGTATGAGCTACAGAATGCGCAACGGGCGTGTTCATGAGCGTATGTCCGGCTTTCCGTATAAACTGGAATTTTCCATGGTCAAAAAGGAATGGAGCCTGCTTTGGTACAATCGCAGGCACCGTGCGCTGATGTCCACCAAGCTGCCTAACATCGTAACCATCACCGAAGAGGAAATTCCACCTGAAGAGACCGAGAAATTCACCCAACGCATACTCGGTATTCTGGAGTCACGCAAGGAACAGGGCATTATCGAAATTATACCTGTGTACAACGGGGAATTATCCCGTATTTTATATGCCTTTTCCTGCTTTGAGAAAGAGGTGGAGTATGTTCAGGATGTGGATACCTATCGTATTACGCTCACTTTTCAGACAGACGAATGTGAATACGTACTGTCCAAAATCCGCTTTCTCGGCAAACGCGTCAAGGTCGTCCAAGGCTCCCGGATCATTTCCCGAATGAAGGAAACAACCGCCAGGGCACTTGCCAGATACGAAGAGGATTAGCCACTGGAAAAATGCTTAATAATCCTACGAAAAAAGGCCCGCACTCTGTCCATTAGACAAAAGGCAGGCCTATTCAATTACGATTTGCACTGCGAAATCATACTTTTTTCCAAAAAAATGTCTGCTGTAACCAGCTGAAAAGCACTCGCCAGGTTACGGTAAAGCTTGTCCCCGTGCACTCACATATAAAGTATACCATTCGTCGCGGGTCATTAGCTCGCTCTGTCGCTCCGCATCCTGACACGCCTTGATCCGTTCAGGATTAGCGCTGCCAATGACGGGCTGAATCCGCGCCAGATGCTTCATAAGCCAGCCAAGAACGATGGCCTCGCGTGTCGTTTCCTTTTCAGCAGCCAGCTTTTGCACCAGCTCTGCTGTTTGGCGTATATGCTCCGGCTGCCCTTCCAAAGAACCACCGCTAAAACGCCCCTGTGCCAGTGGCCCCCACGCTTGAAGCTGAATATCCTCCGTTTGGCAGTATTCCAGCAAGCCTTCGCCAAAATGAACATGCGTCCCGGCCTGCTGATTCACATGCACCGTCTGATCTACAAAATGAAGATGCGCTAGGCTCATCTCCAATTGATTAGCCACCAGCGGGCCGGCTAAGCTGCGCTCCAAAAACTGAATTTGGCTTACATTCATATTGGAAACGCCAAAATGCCGTACTTTGCCGGATGCCTTGAGCTTGCTGAACGCCTCCGCCACTTCTTCCGGCTCTACCAACGGATCGGGACGGTGCAGCAGCAGGATGTCCAAATATTCGGTACCCAGACGCTTCAGAATACCATCCACAGACTCCATAATATGAGCATATGAAAAATCAAAACGGGTCGGGAGCGTACCATCCGGAAGACAAATACCGCATTTGGACTGAATCACGATCTGCTCGCGCAAGCCGGGTTGTCCCTTCAAAATTCGACCGAAAATCTCTTCCGCTTTCCCTGCTCGATAGATATCTGCATGATCAAACATCGTAATGCCAATGGAACGTGCGGCTTCCACCGCTCTTTCTGCTTCAACTACATGCTCCTGTGTATACGGCGTACGATCCCATTCCCCGCCAAAAGGCATACAGCCAAGCACCAGACGGCTATTCGAAATGTTGCGTTTCTGTAAAGGCATAATTTTCATGTTGCTCCTCCTTCACTCTTTTTATCCGAAAATACCCATACTCAAATATCGCTCTCCTGTATCCGGGGCAATACAAAGCACCCGTTTGCCCGGTCCCAAGCGCCGAGCTTCCTGAACTGCCGTCCATATTGTAGCTCCGCTGGAAGGTCCGACGAGAATTCCCTCCTGAGCAGCAATGGCCCGTGTCATCGCAATCGCATCCTCATCCGAAACCTGTATGATTTCGTCATAAATATCCGTATTCAGTACAGCAGGAACGAATCCCGGGCTAGTACCAACCAGCTTATGCGGACCAGGCTTGCCTCCTGATAGCACGGGCGAGCCCTTCGGCTCTACCACGACAACCCGCAGATTCGGCAAATGCTGGCGCAGCACCTCCCCCGTTCCCGTAATCGTACCGCCTGTTCCCGAAGAAGCGACGAACACGTCCAGCTTGCCTTCTGTCTGCTCCAAAATTTCAATTGCAGTCGTTGTACGGTGGATATCCGGGTTGGCCTCGTTTTCAAATTGATGCGGGATAAAGCTCCCTTCGATCTCAGCCCCTAGCTCCAGCGCCTTGCGAATCGCTCCTGACATCCGTTCCTCCGCTGGTGTCAGCACGACCTCAGCCCCGTATGCTTTTAAAATATTGATTCGTTCCCTCGTCATATTCGACGGCATCACCAAAATCGCACGGTAGCCTCGGGCAGCCGCATTCATCGCTAAGCCAATCCCCGTATTCCCGCTGGTCGGCTCAATAATAGTTCCACCCGGCTTTAAGTGTCCAGCCTTTTCCGCCTCGTCAATCAAATTGCCCGCCGTCCGATCCTTAACACTGCCGCTGGGATTAAAGTATTCCAGCTTCACATACACTTCCGCATCCTGCGGTCCGGTTAATCGCTGAAGCCGTACACAAGGCGTATCTCCAATTAAATCTGTAATGCTATGTACCACTTTAAGCGTCATCATTGTATCCTCCTTGGATAGATCCATACTATAAAAATAACATATTTAACCCGCTCATACCTGTCGCTTTTGTAAAATACATAAATCTTATCTGCTTAGTATGTAAAATTTTTGCAAATGGGTCGCCAGATGTGGTTTCTAATGATATACTCGCATTACTATTTTTCAGGAGGATACAAGACATTTATGAGTACTCAAGAAAATTTGACAGCCAATCGCTTTCCCCCCTCCTTGCTATGGTTGACGCTCGGTGCCTTTGCCATCGGCATGACCGAATTCGTCATTATGGGGCTTCTGCCCAATGTGGCCCAGGATCTTCATGTCACCATCCCGCAAGCCGGACAGCTCATCACCAGCTACGCGCTTGGTGTGGCCATTGGCGCACCTGTGCTCACCGTATTAACTCACAAGGTACCGCAAAAAAAGCTGTTATGCCTGCTGATGATTATATTCATTTTGGGCAATCTTTTTTCCGTCATTGCTCCCAACTACGAGCTTCTGATTGCAGCCCGTATGGCTACCGCGCTATCGCACGGAACCTTTTTGGGAGCCGGCTCCCTGATCGCCGCCCGACTGGTTCGCCCTGACAAGCGGGCTGGTGCCATTTCTATGGTGCTGACCGGACTGGCCGTAGCCAACATTATCGGCGTGCCCTTTGGCACCTTTATCGGACAGCAGCTCGGATGGCGTGCTTCCTTTGGAGCCATCGTCGTGATCGGCCTGATTTCCCTCTTTGGCATCATCCGGTACATTCCGGTCATGCATCAGGACAAGCCCTCCAGTCTCAAACAAGAAGTCCGAAGCCTGTTTAATCCGAAGGTACTGCTGATGCTGCTCACAGGTGCTGTCGGTTGCGGTAGTCTGTTCACCGTCTTTACGTACATTACGCCTTTACTGACCGACATTAGCGGCTTTGCCGAGCATAGTATTACGTGGATTCTCGTCCTGTTTGGCCTTGGCGTAACCATCGGGAACATCGTCGGCGGCAAGCTCGCGGATTGGAAGCTGCTGCCGTCGCTGATCGCAAATTATGCCATACTGGCTATTATTTTGGCCATCCTGACGTTCACGCTACAAAGCCCGGTGCTGGCCGTCATCACTGTCTTTATCTGGGGCATTGCCGCGTTCGGCATTATGCCCGGCATTCAGGTTCGCATCATGAATCTGGCCTATGAGGCTCCTTTGCTCGCCTCTACCTCCAGCCATTCCGCATTGAATCTGGGCAATGCAGGAGGCGCTTTTATCGGCGGGGTCGTCATTAACCAGATGGGACTTGCCGCCATCCCATGGATCGCATCTCTTATCACTGTCGGTGGCCTGCTTCTCATGCTGGTCAGCTACGTCATCGACCGCAGAATGGCTGATTCTGAAGCCGTAGCGGGGATACATTCCTAAAAAGGAAGGACTTTCGTTCACTTGAGCGAAAGTCCCTTTTTAAATCATCCTCTAATTCTGGACGCTTAAACGCTGTTGAAACCGAAGTATTCTGCCTCGCACTCAGCTTAACCAATTCTCAAAAAAGTCCCGATACCCCTGCTTCATCACCCTGCTCGAAAACTTCTCCATGGCATACGACTGATTTTCCGTGGAAACCCGACGAGGTGAGGCGGTAGCCATATTGACCAGCTCGAACCAGTTTTTCTCATTGCCCGAAAAAGAGTGCGTGGAGCTGATATGTCCGTAGCAAGGATGCTCAGGCTTCACGACGATTTTCCCCATAGCCAGCGCTTCGGTCAGCGGCATCGCAAACGTGTCGAATTTGGAGCAGCTCCAGTATACTTTGGCCGTATTCATCAGCGCAAATACCTCATCCTGCGTCAACGCAAATTGGAGCTTCACATTGTCAGGGATATCGTACTTCTTCATGCTTTCCTTATAGCGTTCTCCGCCAAACACCATGTAAACTTCCTTGTCGGGATTATGCCGCGCATACTCCAATACCAGATCAGGACGCCGATTCTCTTCATCCCTTCCGATCCACATCACCCGATTCTCCACGACCTGCGAAGGGTCAAAATGCTTTTCCACCAGCCGCTCATTAAACCCAATCGGGATAACTGTCACATCCGTTACACCAAATTTGGATGCCATCTCCTGCTTGAGAAAATCAGTCTGCACAATAGCCTTGTCCACGATCTGATAAAAAGGCTTCATCATCTCATAGCCTGTAAGCGCCGGATCAGGAAAACTGTGCGGAAAAAGCACGCTGTTTTTAAAAAACATTTTCAAATATGTAAAGCCGGATACCGTATAAATAACATCCTCAATCTGCTGCTCATGAAGCTGATCGAGTACCACGTCATAATTAACAAGATCACCCTTTTCATGCTCATAACCGGGAAGCCAGTCATGGCTGCTAACATGGCGCTCCGGTGACACAAATACGATATCCACGCCCAGCTCCAGCCCGATCTGCTTCAGACGTTCCGCAAAAATACGCGGGCCCTGCGCTTCGGCAAACTGTATTTTTCTCATGACCAAACCGACTTTTTTCATATATGTCCCCACCTTTGTTTACGATCTGTACACACGCTGTAGCTCAAACTCTTTATTCACACCTTCTGACTTGTCCCCATTCCAGCATCGCTGCGCATTGGTTCAAACAGGCTAACGCCTCGCCCCGTTGGGCTTCTAATTGCTCTTTTGACCATTTATCACCGTTTATATGCAATTTCGTTCCGATCCTTCGCAAATCACTTTCAATTAACAACAGCATCCACAGCGAAAATACCACAGCAAACATGCCATATTCTTGCATAAATGCGCCTCGCTCCAGTCCTGCTCCCAACAGCTCCAGCTGCTCCAAATACCTGTCCAGCAAGCAAATTCGCAAGTCGGACGTCATACGCCGGGGAAACAATGGGTGGGACATGTCGATCAGATGATACACATCCCATAGCGGTGTGTTCAAATGGGCATGCTCCCAATCCAGCACCATTAGCCGCTCCCCACTCAGCGCATAGTTGCCCGGATGAAGATCACCATGAGACAACACAAGCTGGGTGAAAAAGCGAAGTGATCCAACTGTGCATACATACGCTGAACCTGCTGTTTAGGAAACCCTAACGAGCTGCAAAGCTTCAACACATCAAGCTTGCGCATGTACAACTCAGAAACCAAATCCTGAATGAGCGGCTTGGGTCCTCGAAGTGGCATTCCAGCAAAACGATCCGGTGGCAAAGCATGCCACCCTGCTACAAGTCCAACAGCCCGCAACATCGTTTGTTCTTCGTGTAGATGATGCAACGGACCAATATCCTCAAAAATCATCCATTCCACTCCGCCATCTGTGCCTGCGCCAGAACAGGCCAGCAATCGGGGATAGATGGGTGGCAACGTAGCAAGCACATGCTCATATACCCATCTCTCCCGGCCTGCTTGCTCATCATTGGTTAATGGCTTGAACACATAACTCTCAGAAGGTGACACGTAAAAACGTTCAACCTGCCGACCATTTGTACCTGTATATAAAACTTCCCGCCTCCACACCTGCGTATCATTCAAAGTACCGTCAACATTCACATATGGATGAAATAGATTCATAGCTTCCCAACTTTTTTGTATAAAATGTAATAGCAAGATCATATCACAGTACTCGTTCTGAACGAAGCCCGGCTTGTCCATCAGATCCAAACGATCTGTGGGACAGCCCCTTACCTGTTCAATATCATCCATATGATGATGAACACCATTTTTATCTTGTACCTTTCTCCTAAAGTGATCTATGCTATTGAATGACACGTTTGATGAACGTATAATGTATTTATGTATTTAGCGCTTTGAAGCGTTACATCTCAACATTACTGGTGAGAAAAGAGTGGTTATGGTGCAAAACAAGAGAGAGATTCCATTAAGAGAACAGAATATTGTGCTCATTGGCTTTATGGGTGTAGGTAAAACAACGATAGGTTCTCATCTCGCGCGCAAGCTGTATCGGGACTTTGTGGATATTGATCAGGAGATTGAACAAGAGTACAACATGCCGACAACAGAAATTTTCAAAACATATGGAGAAAAAAGATTCCGCGAGATTGAAAAAGATCATATTCTCAAACTATGCAGCAATACCTGCCTGAAAGTCATCTCGGTTGGTGGCGGTGCCTTTTTACAAGAAGAGGTTAAGCAGGCTTGCCTGGCTTCATCTATCGTCTTCTTTTTAGATTTAAATTGGGAATCCTGGAAGGATCGACTCAAGATGCTCATCGATACCCGTCCCAATCTGCAAAACAAGAATTTGGACGAAATCGAAGCTCTTTTCCGTTCCAGACAGGACATTTACGCCGTAAATCACTCCAAGATCGATACAGATCAGCTGGATGCGGAAGAAGTCGCAGACTATATTATTCAAACTCTAAATCTAGGTTGGGAACTGTATGAGTCTACTCGTGGATTGAATTAGAGTTACAAAAAGGAAGGTTCCATCATGCTTACTGCATGTGGACCTTCCTTTTTTTGGATGATGGCACTTGGGTTGTCAGCATTAATACCATGTGTCTTTTATGAATGACTGTGCAGCACTGTTAATATCTCTCTCAGTTCAGTGACAGGTATCTGCCCCGGCGCGGAAGCTTTCTTAGCGGCACCAAAGGTTAAAGCCGAACCAAACAGCTCTCCGGTCAGACGGCTCACGACACCTTTTCCCGCCATTGACATCGTAATAATAGGCCGATCTGCATATTCCTCTGCCATGGTACGGGTGGCATCCAGCAAGGTCAGCACATCGGCTGTACTTGTCGGCATAACCGCTATTTTAGGCAAATCGCCTCCTAGCTCCTGCGCCTTACGCAACCGAGATACGATTTCCTCCTTTGGCGGCGTCTTCTGGAAATCATGGTTGGATATAATCACGGATACGTTATGCTTATGCGCAGCTTCCACCAGCACCTTCACATCGGCTTCGTCATTAAAAAGCTCCACATCAATGATATCTACCTGTCCCGTTTCGGCTGCCATGCGATTCAACTCCACATAACTCGCCGTACTGATTTCCTTTTCCCCGCCTTCCCGGGCACTACGAAACGTAAAGACGAGCGGGATATTGGCCAAGATGGACCGGATTTCAAGCAAGACCTCCTTAACCTTCCCCAAATCCTCTACATGCTCGTAAAAATCGACTCTCCACTCTACGATATCCAGGTCGAGTGTACGCAAATGGGCAGCTTCTTCCTTTAGTTGCTCCAACGTTTCTCCCACCATCGGGACGCAAATTTTAGGCGCTCCTTCACCGATCAGAACATCTTTTACCTTAACGATTTTTGCCATATCTAACTCACTCCTAAATAACAGTTTTAAGTCGAACCATTACAATATTTCATAGTATAACGCATTCTGAATAAGCCTGCTGATCATTCATCCCCGATTGTTGGCTTACTCCGAATCAAGCGCGATTTTAGGGGATAATGTGCGACTTGATGGAAAAACGGTACTGTACCGGAAATTAACAAGCACGGCCAGCACAATACCCACCACATTCACAATCAGAGCCAGCATAAAAACACTAGATATTTGAGAACTCTTCAAAAGAAAGCCTGTAAACACAGGGATGACTGTGTACGATACTGAAGTTGCTGTGTAAATGAACCCGGTGATCTGTCCTTTTCGTTGACTGAAAAACTCACTCATTACGGTCAATGTCAGTTGAAGCACACCCGAAATGGAAAATCCAATGACACATGAGCTAATAATGGCCGCAGCATGTGATTTGAAAAGAAGTAGTGCTCCAAAAGCCAACAAAGAAATGCATGGATAAATGAGAATAATATGAACCGGTTTGACCCACTTTCTTAACACAATCACCAATACGAACACGGAGACGAGAGAGCCGACATTGTAATAGACTAATAATCTCAGGGACTCTGATTCAGTCATACCGATAAACTGCTGTCCAAAAGTAGGCAGCCACAACTGAACAATATACAGCAAGGTAGGCCCGGTAAAGCCGAGAACAATAAGGCAAAGCCCTTCCTGCCAGAAGCGCGGCTTGCTCCGGTCATTTGCTTTTAGCTCTACCGTATGTTCTACGTTAGATACAGATGTATCGTGAACTGGCTCCTTGGGCGCCTGAATCCGCATGTCTGGAAATTTCATTTTGAACAGGTAAATCGCATTCAGACCAAATATGAGCGCTGGTAAAAAGAACGAGAACCCGTAAAAAATATCATGGTTCATAAAAAAGATAATCATTAACGGTAAAAATGCCGCCCCGATGGATATAAAGCCTCTCACCAGCACGGTAGCAGAGCCGGAGGATTGGGGAAAAGCTTCGATCAGAGCTGGATAGGTGCCTGAATCAAGAAAAGAATTCGCTACGCCTGCCAGCACAGCCAGCACCATCGCCATTTCAAAGCTGGGGCTTAGCGGTATACCGACTAAAAAAACGGCCATTAGTAGCCCTGCGGCCACAATAAACGGCTTGCGACCATAACGGTCGGAAAGCACCCCGGATATGTACAGCGTAAACAGCCTGCCAAATCCCATTGCGGATACCAGAAGACTGATTCCCGCCTGATCTGTATGCAAATGCTCGGTTAAAAAGGACATGTGTGACGCCAGCATAATGTTAAACATACCGAACAAAAGATAGTTTACATAAAGGCCGGACGCCACTGGAAAAGAAGAACGTTTCATCGTGAATTCACCTGCTTTTGTAAGTAAGTCTTGTAGTGTCACAAATGTGAATCATTTCACATTATCCGTGTCGATGATGAAGTATAGAACACATTTTTAAATTTATCAAGTTCAAATATTGGGAGAGACACATTTAAACACGCTGATGCGTTTTCAAATAAAATTCCTCACCGTAGCTGAGCGCAAAGTTCCGAAAGTCCACTACAGCCGGGGATAAATACCTGTTTTTGATGCTCGCCAGATAGATAAAACGCTCGTATTCGGGATTAACAATAGGCAATGTTTTGACGTTAAAATAATCCAACGATGAAATTCGAGGCATGACTGCAATTCCGTAATTCACAGATACCAGCCCTGCCATCGCCGTGTCCTCTTCAATCTCGCAAATGATCTCTGGAGTAACACCTACTTTGGCGAATAAGTTTTCAATAATGGGACGGATACCGCTTTTTTTGTTAAAAAAGATAAAAGGGTACGCTGCCGCATCCTTGAGATCAATTTGGTTCAGGGAAGCCAGCGGATGATCTGGTGAAACAATAACAACAAGCTCCTGCTGAGCCAACGGAATGAATTCAACGTCCGGTTCATTTTCCATGTGCGAACAGAACGCCACATCATAATGCTCCTGCTTCAAGCCCTGGATAATATCGTTCGTATTCCCTTGATGAAAAGAAAAGGATATGTCTTTACGGGCATCCGAGGCCGAGAAGGCTTGAATGATCGCTGGAATGAAGTGAGAGCCTAACGTGTAAATGAACGCCAGATCCACATTCCCATGGCTTGGGCTAACCAATTCCCGCAAGTTGTGCTCTCCCTTCTCCAATTCATCCATCGCATGCTCCACATATTTTAGGAAAAATCGTCCGTATTTGTTCAGCCGAACATTCCTCCCCTGCTTCTCAAACAAATGAACCCCCAGATCCTTTTCTAATTCTGAAATTGCATGGCTTAAACTGGGTTGAGTAATACATAGTCGCACAGCTGCTTGGGTAAAGTGCTCCATCTCTGCAAGTACACGAAAATATTGTAGTTGCTTCAGGTTCATAATTATGCCGTTCCCTTCTTTAATTTATATTTTAAATTATAGACCTAAACTATGGAAAACGTTAGAAATATGCATTGGATTTATAATAACACTCCTTATATAATAAAGACATAGAAACAATGTGAATTTTTTCACTATTAATCCATGGATCTAAAATTCAAGTTGGGAGCTACACTTATGAAAAATCCTTACATCAGAATGGCAACAGGGCTTTACATCAACTATTTTCTTCTGGGTATGATCAATGTTATTCTCTCCTCGAATATGAGCTTCCTGACCGTGCAATTGAACACGGATAAGGCTGCCATCGGTTATCTGGTGTCAGCCATCGGGATCGGTAAGCTGCTGGCTCTCGGGGTAGCCGGGAAAATGTCAGACAAATACGGAAGAAAGCCGCTCGTTGTGATCGCATCATTTGCTTATTTAATTTTCCTGATCGGTATTCCCCTTGCACCTAACTATACGTTGGCATTCGTATTTGCCATTATCGCAGGGCTTTGTAACTCCATGATGGATTCGGGAACGTATCCGGCATTAATTGAAGGTTTCGGAAAAAAAGCTGGTTCTGCAACCGTCTTGGTCAAAGCATCCATTTCTATCGGTGCCATTGTTATTCCGTTCATGATTGCATTCTTTATCGATCACAATATGTTCTATGGCTATTCCTTCTTTATTCCGGCAGGTATTTATCTGCTAAGCGGTATCTTCTTATCGATGACAGCCTTCCCCAATCACAAAGCTGAGGAACAAAAGACTCCAACCCAAACTGTCCAATCAGCAAATACTTTCCGCAGTGAGCCTAAGTTTTGGCAAGAGGGTCTGTCTCTGATCATTATCGGTTTTACTTCCACTGTATTGTTCATGGTCGTGCAGCTATGGCTTCCTACCTTTGGTCAAGAGGCCCTGGGCATGGAGAAAGCCAGTGCCATTAAACTGCTAAGCTACTATAGTATAGGTTCGTTGGTTTCCGTTATTCTGTTAGCCGTGGTGCTTGGCAGATTCATTAAACCGATTACCGTCATGATTGTGTATCCGTTTGTTGCACTGCTTTCCTTGCTGGCTTTAATTACATGGCACAATCCTGTCGCTACTATAATCAGTTCGTTCTTAATCGGATTGTCTACCGCAGGTATATTCCAAATTGCTCTCACCGTTATGACTGAATTTTTCCGCAAGAATAAAGGGACTACGACTTCTCTCGTGAACATTGCAGCCAGTCTTTCGTTCATTCTGATGCCGTTAGCTACCGGGGGCATGTCCAAGAGCCTCGGAATTACTTCCGTGTTCATTCTGGATATTGCGATTGCCGTAGTCAGTATTTTGCTGGCCGTGTTTGTTGCTTATCGCTATAAAAAAGTGTTTTATTAAACTACACAGATAACCTGGAGGCTTATATCATGAAAAATGCTGGGCGTATTGACGGAAGAACACAATTAATCGGATTGCTTGCTACACCGATCGGACATTCCTTGTCCCCGGCTATGCATAATCTTGCGTTTGAAAAACTGGGCCTAAACAACGCGTATATGGCCTTTGAAGTTGGAAATGAACAGCTGGAAGAAGTGGTACGTGGGATGCGTGCTCTGAATGTACGTGGTTATAACGTGTCCATGCCCAACAAAACAGCCATTGTGCAGTACCTTGACGAGCTGGACGACAGCGCCAAATTTACAGGAGCAGTCAACACCGTCGTGAACACGGATGGCAAGCTGAAGGGCTACAGTACAGACGGATCTGGTTATGTTCGTAACCTGCGTGAACATGGTATTGATCTGAAAGTTAAAAAAATGACACTCGTCGGCTCTGGCGGCGCAGCTACTCCGATTGCTATTGAAGCGGCTCAAGCAGGTCTGGCTGAAATTTCAATCTTTGCCCGTAACGATCAGTTCTTTGCCCGTGCAGAAGAAAATGTCCGTATTATTAATGAAGATATGAAACACACCCAAGTCAAAGCGAATATATATCCTCTGGAAGATCAAGAACAACTGCGTGAAGAGATCCGCACCAGTCATATTTTCGCAAACGGAACAGGTGTCGGCATGAAACCACTGGAAGGCAAAAGCGTACTTGAAGATACATCCATGCTTCGTTCCGACCTGATCGTGACTGATGTGGTATACAGCCCGGCTAAATCCAAGCTGATGGAGCAAGCTGAATCCGTTGGCGCAACCGCCATTAACGGTCTGGGCATGATGCTGTGGCAGGGCGCACTTGCTTTCGAGCTGTGGACAGGCCAAGAAATGCCAGTCTCTTATATCAAGGAACAGCTGTTTGGGGACCGATTGTAAGAATTAAAAGGACTATACTACTCAAAAGAGACTATATCCGGCGAATGATCGTTCCTGCCGGGGTATAGTCTCTTTTTTATGATAAAATCATTTCATTAATCCTTATACGGGTCGAATTCATTCGCCCCAGCCATACATACTCCAATAGGCTTAAGCTCATGCAGAACCTCCACCGTTTCGGAATGAGCGTCCAGCACCTCACGCAGCTGGCGGTAAACAAACGGGCTTTCATCCGTACCCGCTCCGCGCAGCTCAACACCATAGTTCTGAACGGCCTCCTTCATCTGTAAGTCCGTAATCTTCCCGCCGCTACGCATACGGATTTTCCAGTTCATTTTACCAGCTGCCTGGGTACGGCTCATAATGCGCCCTGCGCCATGAACTGTACTATAGTAGGAATCTCGATTTTCTATCGTATCCCTTCCGCGTACAATCACCGAAATATCGCCCATGCTTCCACCAATAAAACCCGTTTGGCCAGGAGCCGAGGGAGTGGCGCCTTTGCGGACTACAATCGTGTCACGTCCATCATGCTGTTCTTTCCATGCATAATTATGGTGGTTATGCACGGCAAATTCCGCTTCGGTGCCCATAATACCAAGCACCTGTTCTATCACATAATCCCGTCCAGCATAAGCGTAACGCCCGGCAAGCCGCATCGCACGGTAGTACATGTCTCCCAGCTCACTATTCATGTCCAGCAGGACTGGCGGCTGATCCATATGCTCTCCCGGCGCTTTTCCAAGAAATTCTCGTCCTGCCGCCAAATTTAGAAATCCGCTTGCTGTTTTGTGTCCAAAGCCCCGGCTGCCAAAATGATTTGCAATCCATACCTGCCCTGTCGCTTCCTCCACAAATACATCAACAAAATGATTACCGCTCCCCACCGTACCCAACTGGTCTCTTGCCAAGGATTTTAGCTTGTCATGCTCCTGTTTCCCAATCGCAGCATATACCGCCCAATCCGGGTCATCGAACAGTTCATGATCGACCTGAACCGCATTTACACGGCCTACGCCAAAGGAAATATGACGTGCAATCTCATCCAAAATGGATGAAATACGCGGCAAAACATCTGCTGCGAACAGCTTGGTTCTAACCGCCTTATTTCCGCATCCGATATCATACCCGACACCCGAAGGTGAAATTTGTCCGTCATATACCATCACGCCGCCAATCGGCTGACTGTAGCCTTTATGATGATCCGCCATCAGCAGCGCCTGAATCACATTACCATTCTCCGCACAAGTACGGGCTTGAGATAACGCCCCTGCATCGGGCGCTCCCCACACCCGAACTCCATTTATTTCCATATAAGCCACCGTTTCATCCTCCTGTATTTAACTTCATATCAAACGTTGAACTTGTTATTAACATTATGTATGTTTTACCAGCTTTCGAACAGGGTGAAAGTATTACAAGTACAGCAGCAGATGTCCCGTAAGAAAATGAAAAAGGATATCCTACAGTCTTGTTGGCCGCTTGGATACCCTTTTTAGGTGGAACTATTTAACCAACTAATGTGCAGACGTATTTTTCAAATCCGCTTCAAAACGAAGACCAATCTGCTGTCTTGCATCCTCCATCACTTCAGCGACTGCGAGTGAACACTCCAGTGAATTAATGGAGCTATTACGTTCTCCGCTCTTAATCAGATCAATAAACTCCTGAATTTCATAATACATCGGTTCACGGGTCTGTGCTTTCGTCAGATCCTCAATCGTGCCGTCCCGATAATGAATTTTCACCTCATACGGCTGGCTTATTTTGTCGATCACCATCGTTCCATTCTCACCCTGAATTTCGGCAGGCAAATATGAATCGGTAATCTTGGAATGCATGACGACGGCGTCCATATCCAGATATCGCATAGCGATGCTGCCTTCCCCATCTATACCAGAAGACAAGAGCACGCCAACCGCGCGAACTTCCTCCGGTTTGCCGAACAATGCCACCATAGGATACAGGCAATAAACCCCAAGATCCATCAAGGAGCCATTCGAAAAAGACGGATTAAAGGCATTCAGCACTTTTCCTTGCTTAAAAGCATCAAAGCGTGATGAATATTGACAATAACTTGCAAAATAACGCCGAACCCGACCAATTTTATACATATGGTCCTTAACAATCTTAAAGTTTGGCATAAGCGTGGACTTAATGGCCTCCATCAGCAAAACATCATTGTTGTGCGCAGCCTCAATCATGCTCCGCACCTCCGTTGCATTGGAGGCAAACGGCTTCTCGCACAGCACGTGCTTTCCGTGATTCATACACACAATCGCTTGCTCCGCATGCAAGGAGTTGGGACTGGCAATGTATACGGCATCCACCTGATCACTTGCAGCCATTTGCGCCAGGTCTGTAAATACCTCCGGATGGCTGCTGTACTTGGCGGCAAAGGCTTTGCCTTTATCCTCTGTTCGTGAGTACACCGCCGTCAGGGCAAATTCGTCCGTCTCTACTGCGGCTTGAATAAATCTCTCCGTTATCCAGTTGGTTCCAACTATACCAAAACGCATCACAGTATCCCATCCTTCCCCGAGAGTCATTTACATTTAATATATGTATCTATTCTCGCATTCTGGCCTAAGCTTGTCCACTATACGGTTAGGCATACTTCGTTTTTAGAGCTTCTCATTCGACAAAAAAAGACTGCGGCCATCAGCTAATTCATTCTGATTGTACCACAGTCCTTGTATGATGTTTCTGATTTATACTTCCAGCGAACGCACCTCTGACTCGGATAAGCCAGATGCTTTTACAATCACATCGATCTCAAGCCCCATATTCAGCATATTTCGTGCAATTTCAATTGCCTTCTGACGCTCTCCTTCAACTTTACCTTCAACTTTACCTTCTGCTTTACCTAGCTTCAAGCCTTCTTCCCTTGCGCCTTCGATCATGGAAGCCTCATCATGCAGGTACTTTTGTCGGGCTTCATACTGTAAACGCGCCTCTTTATCCTGACTTAGAAACTCCAGCGTAGTCATCGCCTTTTTCAAACCGGGTTCATTCATGGCTAGTACCTCCCATTGAGATGGATTACTTCCCTTTAGAAACAGAAGCCAGTTGACCAAGCCACCGCTACCAGCCGGAATCTCGTGCTCATCCAGTTTGGGCAGTTCCAAAAAATGCAACTCCATATCATCACTAAACGGGATGCCCGTACGATCCTCCGTCAAATGAAACACATTATGATAACGGCTGTTCGGTAGGAAGGAATAATTCAAAATATTGATCGTTACACACTTTCTCAGCAGCTTATAGGATTGTCCTTCGTACAGTTGTCCTGCATACTGCTTACTCCAATAAAACAAAGTTCGTTTATCCATGTCATACTTATTGAAAAGCTGCATCTCCACATTAATGAGCTGACCTTCCAACGTTCTGGCCCGAATATCCAAAATAGACTGCTTATCACGCGGTGCGTCCTTATCCGTATACGGATTCAAAAGTACAATTTCCGTTAACAGAGGCCCCCCCGCTTCCTCAAAGGTACGATTTAGAAAGGTTAAAAGCACATCACGATTTTCCTCGCTTCCAAAAATGCGCTTAAACAAAAAGTCATTGCGGGGGTCCAGCATTTCTACCACTAGAATCAGCTCCATCTGCTCATATTATACCACGATAATAAATAAGAAAGAACAATCAAGAACACATGTTCTCATATTCATCCATCAAAATATACCAGCTTCATGACCGACAATCCATATTCCTGATGGATCATTTTCAACGTGCTTACCTGCACATATGTGCAAGGCTTTTAGAAATGTATAGCACAAAAAAACCGTCCTCACGGACGGTCAATATTCTTTATTTTTTAGAAATTACCTTGCCTACCTCTACCAAAATGGCATCCATAGAAGCGGGGTCATGCACGTCATATTCATCAATGTTCAGACGCAGCACAGGACAGGCATCGAACTCGTTGATCCAATTGGAATATTTGCGATACATTTGCTCCCAATAAGATCGCTCGGTCTGGATTTCCATTTCACGACCGCGCTCCTCGATCCGGCTCAGTATGGATGGCAAGCTGCCCTCCAGATAGACCAGCACATCCGGGTGCGGGAAAAACGGTGTCATCACCATCGCCTCAAACAGACTGGTATACGTTTCATAATCCGTAGGGTTCATCGTCCCCTGATCGGCATGCATTTTCGCAAAAATTCCTGTGTCCTCATAAATCGAACGGTCCTGCACAAAGCCTCCACCGGACAAGAAGATGTTTTTTTGCTCCTTGAAGCGCTCGGCCAGAAAATAAATTTGCAGATGAAAGCTCCATCTTTCGAAATCGTGATAAAACTTCTCCAGATAAGGATTATGATCCACCTTCTCCAGTGAGGTTTTAAAGCCCAGGCGTTCAGCCAACGCAGCCGTTAGTGTGGATTTCCCCACACCTACCGTGCCCGCTACCGTAATCAGGGCATTCGCCGGAATGTTGTATTTATTCATTGAATAAGCTCCTTTACATCAGAAACAATCTGTTCAAATTGTGCTCGGTTTTCTACAAAATCAATCTCATTCCCGTTAACAGTCAATATCTTGGGAAAAGGAGCCTGCTTGGCGAGAAATTGTATGCCATTATCATAATCGGTGATGAGCTGCTCCAGATATGCCGGGTCCATCTCTTGTTCAAAGGAGCGCGCCCGTTTGCGAATTCTGCCCAGCAACGTATCCAAATCGGCTTTAATGTAGATGATCATATCCGGCTTAGGCATATCGTCGGTGAGCAGATGATAGATTTGGCGATATTTTTCGAGCTTCACACCCTTTAGCGTTCGCTCAGCAAAAATCAAATTTTTATAAATATGATAGTCGGAAATAACAGGCTGTGCTTTCTCGATATATTGCAGGCCAGTATCCTCCAGTTGCTTGTACCGATTGCAGAGAAAGAACATTTCCAGTTGGAAGCTCCACTCATCTATATTTTGATAAAATTTATCGAGAAACGGATTCTCCTCGACAATCTCTTTAATCATTGGCATATGCAGCTCCGTTGAAAGCAGGGAAGCCAATGTCGTTTTTCCTGCTCCAATCGGCCCTTCAACGGCTATATATGGGGCTTGTTTCATATGGTTCCGTTCCTCCTTGCACTTCGGTCCATCCCATGGACAGCTATCCTATTGTATCACAAGGAAGTAGGCTAAAGGCATATACTTTCTCTTATGTATCCTCCGATAAAACAACAAAACAGAGGAGCTATGTCTTCCTTCATAGCTCCTCTGTTTCTCCTTGGACATTTCTGCCTTACGCTTATTTAAACCAGCCTTTTTCATTAAAACGCGTAATCGCCTCAATTCGATTGCTGACACCCAGCTTATCCAGAATGACTGAAATGTAATTGCGCACCGTTCCTGTCGTTAGGTACAGCTCACTGGCAATCTCTTTGGTGTTCTTCCCATCAGCAATGAGCGACAAGACGGTCTTCTCACGCTCGGTCAGCGGGTTAACTTCCGCATAAGCATCATCGACCAGCTCTGGAGCATAAATGCGGCGGCCTGCCATAATACTTCGAATCGAGGAAGCCAGTTCTTCACTGGGACTGTCCTTGAGCAGATAACCGTGCGTGCCTGCCTTGATGGCCCGTTCAAAATATCCGGGACGGGCAAATGTGGTCAGAATCAGCACCTTGCAATTCAAGCCTTTGAGCTCCTCAGCCGCATCTAATCCGCTTTTGATTGGCATTTCGATATCCATGATGCATATATCTGGCTGATGCAGCTTGACCAGCTCTAGAGCCTCTTCCCCGTTGCTTGCTTTTCCGACTACTTTCATGTCCTCTTCCAAGTCCAGCAGGGAGGCCAAAGCACCCAGCAGCATACGCTGGTCTTCCGCAATAACGATTCGAATCATGGCCCCACCTCCTCATTTGGCTTTTCAGTGATATTCGGCACTTTTATGATCAGGGCCGTTCCCTGATCTGAACGCAGCTCCATACACCCGTTCACAAATTCGAGCCGTTCCTTCATCCCTTGCAGACCATTCCCCCGAAAGGCTGCATTTTCTCCCGTAACGCCGACTCCATTGTCCTGAATCCGAAGGGTCAGCTCCTTACGAGACGGCTCAATGGCAATGGAGCAGGCTGTAGCGCCACTGTGCTTAACCACATTGGTCACCGCCTCTTTCATGCACATACTGAGCACATTCTCGTTCATTAAGGACGTATGCTCCAGCTTCGGATCGCCCTCCAAGGTGAATTCAATGTGAGCAGCCTTTAAAATCTGCCGAATACGCAGTAATTCATCCTCTAATCGCATACCTCGCATCTGAGTGACCATTTCCCGCACTTCTTTTAACGCACTTCTCGCCGTAAGGCGAACATCGTTAATTTCAGCGTGAGCCCGCTCCGGGTACTGATCCATCAGCTTGCCAGCCAAATCACTTTTCAGTCCGATGAGTGACAGCTTTTGACCAAGAGTATCATGCAGGTCGCGCGCAATTCTTTGCCGCTCCTCTAGCTTAATCAATTCCGATATTTTCTTATTAGCATCCTCCAATTGTACTTGAAGCCGATCGCTTTTATTACGATTAAATGTAGTTATCGGAATCAAGATTACACCAAGCAGATTCAGCAGAATAAAAGGAAGCTGCTTAATAAAAACAGGATTTTCAGAAACAAAACCATAATTGATCAATCCAATGGTACAGACCATCAGCACAATATACAGTGTAGTGAATGCGGCCTTGCTTTTGATATTACCAATCAGGAAAGCGATAAATATCGAGAAATACATATAGCTGAATAACAGCGTCATGGTTATGGATATCGCAATCTGTACACTGGTCCAGAAGTAGATCAGCCAGCCTTGAGAGACAAAAGCCAGTACATAACAAGCAAAGAACACTAAAATAAAGGCGGTACCCAGCACGATATGACTTGTAGATGAGGAACTAAAATAATAGAAGGGCAGGATATAAAAGACAACCCATACATAAGGGTTAAGTCCCGTATTTCTTTGAAAAATCTGATACCATTTTTGCATCCTGCCCACCCTTTATGCTTCTTGAGATTGTTGCAAAATACTCATTTCGCTAATTCAGCTTATACCCCTTATCTTATCATACCGTGCTTCGTACAAAGTTATTTTCTTTCTGTGCTCACAACAGGTGTAGGGACGGGTTTCGTAACGGCAGCACGTTTGCTAAGCAACGGCTTCACTTGTTTAAAGGTCAAAAAGGTTTTCGTGCTTTCATCCCAAAGCCGGAACTTCAGAGATTGCAGACTTGTGCTCACCGTGATAGTCGTCGCTTTTTGAAGCTGCGGGGTGGCATCATGCGCCTTCTCCAAATTGTAATTCGGTACTTTCGGACTCAAATGATGAACGTGATGAAAGCCAATATTGCCCGTAATCCATTGCAACACCTTAGGAAGCTTATAATAAGAGCTGCCTTCTACGGCTGCATTAATATAGCTCCACTCTTCATCATGCTCAAAATACGAATCCTCAAACTGATGTTGTACATAGAATAACCAGATGCCCAGCACACCTGATACAAAAAAAATAGGTGTCTGTATCAAAACAAAATTCTGCCATCCGATGGCCCAGCACAGCAGAGCGTACAATACGACGAGGGAGACATTCGTCAAATAGGTGTTCATTTTTTCCTTGCGTTTTGCCTTCTTTGTGTTAAAGCGATAGGAAATCAAAAAGGTGTAGATCGGACCGAGTCCGAACATCCCCCATGGACTCCGGTATACACGATAAGCCATTCGTGTCCATGCAGAAGCTTCTACATACTCTTCCACCGTAAGCACCCACATATCACCTGTGCCCCGTTTGTCCAGATTACTGCTGGTTGCATGGTGAATCGCGTGGCTATTTTTCCATTGTTCATACGGGCAAAGTGTAATAATACCTGTAATTGTGCCCACAATGTCATTCAGTTTGCGACTTTTGAAGAACGATTGATGACCGCAATCATGAAAAATGATAAATGCTCGTATAACAAATCCGGAAGTAATAATAGTAATCGGAAGAGTCAGCCAATACGATACCGACAGACTAAGATAGGCGGCATACCATAGCAGGATCAGTGGACCCAGGGTATTAAAGAGTTGCAGAACGCTGGATTTCGTGTTTATTTTCTCATAGGGAGCCATATTTTTTTTCAATTGGGCTAATGGGAGTTGTGTCATACTTATTTATGATCCTCCTTTAAAATGACGCCCGTACTTTGATCTCGTCAGGCGTACATGTTGATCTAACCTCAGTATAAGGGGATACCTGTGTTGGATGTAGTCATAAACGTCAGTTCGGGAATATGACATTTGTCATATAGACAAATAACATGACCTCTTTGCCAAATGTTCACGGGTTTCCTTTCGGAAGATTATTTGTTAAAATATAAGGTAAATAACGCTGTATGTGACTGGCGAAGTCAGTGGAATCAACCACGAGGGAGCATACAATGAAAGCGTGCCGTTCGCCTGGGAGAAGTATTTGCAGAGGATTCGTCTGTCGTGACGACCTTGTGCAAATACTTTTTTTCGTTTTACAAGACCATGACACCCTGTTGATTCCATCATGCGATAAATTCAGAGGAGGTTCAGACTATGGCTATCATTATGAAATCCAAAGAAGCAGCTGACAAAGTGTATGCAACGATCCGTAACAAAGTAGAACAAATGAAACAGCAAGGGCATCGCCCTCATTTGGCAACACTGTTGGTAGAAGGTGATCCGGCATCTGCTTACTACGCCCGGACCAAGCAAAAAATAGCGGAGAAGCTGGGCATCTCCTTTCATCTTCATACCTTTGACCGCCATGTAAGCGAAGCTGAACTCCTTCACCTGATCGGTAGCCTGAACGAAGCCTCTCATGTACATGGTATTATGTTGGAATTGCCTCTTTCCCAGCATTTATCCACCTCTGCCATTAAACAATCCATCGCCCCATACAAGGATATTGATGGAATTACCCCAGGCAACAAGCTGGCTACCGTTACAGGTGAAGCCGGGTTGTATCCCGCTACGCCTCAAGCCTGCATTGAGCTGCTCAAGCATTACGGTCACACCTTGGCAGGCAAAAACGTCACCCTTGTCGGCATAGGACAGACGGTGGGACTCCCCCTTTTTCACATGCTGCAAAGAGAAAATGCCACCGTTACCGCCTGTCATGCAGGCACACGTGATATTGCAGAGCATTTGAGTCATGCAGACATTGCCTTTGTCGCAGTCGGATGCCCTGATGTGATTACACAGGATATGGTTCATCCCGGTCTGATTTTGGTAGATGCGGGAATTAACGAGACGCTGGAGGGAAAAATAGTGGGGGATGCCGCCTTGGACGTTGGAGAAAAGGTACATGCGATTTCTCCGGTTCCCGGCGGTGTCGGCACATTAACAACTGCGATTTTGTACAAGAATCTGCTCAAAGCAATAGATCTGCAACACTACTCCAGAGAGGTGGCCTATTCATGAGTGAGCTATCTTGGAGTGATTCCCTTGGACATTTCGTACGCAGTCGAATAACGGGCTAAGAAATAACCTCCAAATCCATGTCTAAGCATGGGTTTCTGGAGGTTATTTTTTTTGGAATTGATTTATTTTGGAAAACTTTTCTATATATTATTCATCAATGTATATAAGTAGATATTCTCCTTATATACATTGATGAATAAATGAGGAAAAACGCATGAAAAGACGTACTCTGTTAATCAGTATGATCGCGTTGTTATTGTTCAGTTCCAGTGCATGGGCGGCCGAAGATGAATCGACGTCCCGTATTCGTTCCTATGGTTCCGGGAGTCTGATTCAACACGATGGGAGCTTGTGGTTATTGGGCTATCCTTGAAATTCATTCCTCTGGAAGAGCTAGAAAACATCATAGACGTGCGTATTATGAATGATCATGTGCTGGCCCTAAACGCCGAAGGAACCGTATTATCCGCTGATCGAATCGAAAATGGTGGTAACTTTGCTCCTTTTCAAACCCTATCCAGCATCGAAGATGTTACAAAATTGAATAGTTACTATGAAGAAAGACCGCAATATGAGGAACGCTGGATCTTCTTGAAGAAGGACGGTACCGTATGGACATGGCCCAAGGTATTTTAAAAAAACACTACCCCCTCCGAAGCTTTATCTGCATCGCAGATTCAAGCCTTATCGGACATCAAAACAATTAAAACCAATAGGAGTTCCAATCTCGCGATTGATCGACAAGGACGGTTATGGTTCTGGGGGGTCAACAAACATGCGCAGCTTGGCATAGGGGATTATGAATTTCTCTACAGTACGCCGGTTCCTGTACAAAAGCCGATTCTCGTCCGTCTCAATGATACACCTGTCTCCCTAAGTAACGGTGTCATTACCCGCAACGGGCAGGCGTTTATTCCCCTTCGTTCTGTTTTTGACAAGCTGGGGGCCGAGGTCGCGCTCCCTATGTAGTAAAGTGCTTGCGAATGTGGATCATATACTTATTTTCTCGCTTTATTCTCTGTTTCTCTTTCAATCAGCATATCCACGATCATATCAATCTGCCCGGTAATGGCGATAGGATCATAGCGATAGTACGTATCAAAGTCGTTAAAGAACACTCTATTGTTCTTCACCGCAGGCAGGTTCCCCCACACAGCGGACGACTTCAGCTGCTTAAGCGCGTCTCCCTTTTTCTCCGGGTCATAGGTTGTCAGGAACATATAATCTGCGGCGTACTGTGGCAATACCTCCAGCGAAAGCTGTACGGTTTGTTCCTTGGAGTTGGTCGTTTTCTTCGGCATGTTCAGCTTGAGTGCATTGTATACCGCTTGTCCTCCACGACCTGCATTGTCACCGAAAATCCAAAGAGCGTTTTTGTCCGTCAGCTCATACAGACCAAAGGTAGCCTTGGGATCAATGACGCCTTTAAGACGTTCGCGGCCTTCGGCAGCCTTTTTATCAAATGCGGCAATAAATTGCTCTGCCTTCTCTTTCTCCCCGGTGATATCACCAAACAGCTTGACCGTATCGTAAATATTCGTAGTCGTTCCGTATGGAATATACAGCGTAGGTGCAATTTTGGACAATGCCTCATAGTGGGTATCCTTCATCACCACGATCAGATCGGGTTTGAGTTCCAGCGTCTTCTCCAAATGGGTCGGGTCACCCACCTCTTTGGTCCCTTTTTCCTTAAGTAAATCAATTATGAAAGGATTTTGAAAGGCCGTCGGCTCCACACCCACCACATTAGCCCCTACGGACAGTAATTCTCCGCCGTAAAAATCCGTCACAATACGCTGCGGTTTGATTGGAATTCGAATATCCCCTTTGACCGTTTTAAAGCTTCGCATCTGACCGTCTGTCGTATCAGCATTTTTCTCTCCAGTAGAAGCTGACTCTTGCTTATCTCCTGAAGATGAAGCGGAATGATTACCATTGCTGTTTCCTCCGCAAGCGCTAATGAATACAGACAATACGAGCATCATAGCAGCCAAAATAAAAAACGATGTTTTCTTCAACATATTAGCCCCCTATGTATTGTAAAAATAACCTTTTCAGTATACATGATAATGATTATCAATATCGTATGAAATATATCAGGCAGCTTCCCTGCTGTCAACTTAAAATCGAAGCTTCAAAAAAAGAGGGGGACTGGACTCTCACTGGATTTATGTAAAAGGCTCTTGTAGGTAAACATTCCTCTACAAGCCGAGTTTGGATGGCTCCATGTAGGCCAGAGTTCTTCCAAATTCGATTAGAGAATATTTTTCGCTTAAACCAAAATATCTTTCACTAAAATAAAGGGGCGCCCTATAGCCATTTCCATAGCTTTCGGGCGCCCAATTATAAAACCTCAGGTTTTAAAATATGCTGTTGCTCCAAACTCCTACTGATAGTTCACTTCTTCTGCGAAGTAAATCTCCTTCAAACGATCCTTGACACGCTGAATTTCCTCTGCTGTTAATGGAGCCGTAGGATACAGCTTGAAGTTCCTTCCCGTAATATAGCTTACATCTGTCTTCCTATCCAGGTTGTATGGCAGCTTTGGAACCGAATTTCGGGTATAGTCGGTAAAATCAATAATGGACCATGCCGTATCTCCATCCTCCTTGGATAAAATGATCCGCTGTGAAGCATTTTCAGTCCACAAGTAACGCAGATTGGCCGGTGAATTATTGGAGTCCATAACTGCCTTAATGCCAGAACCCCTAAACATGAGCGAAAATTCTGTATGATCATTATTCGATCCAGCTAACGATTCATAAATCCGTTTCAGCCCGTCCACTCCCACAATCTCGACCTCACGGTCAGTAGGGAAGTGATTCACAAAGTTCTCCCATATTTGAGACATATTTTGATTTTTGGCAAACCAGTTGATGTCTAAAATAATGGACATGTAGTTTACCGTATTTAAACGTTGATACGGGTTATCTAAATATTGCTGTGCTATATACAGTTGTGGTGCCGCATCCGTTTCAGTCATATATGGGTCACCTGGATGGAGAGTCCAACGTGAGGAATCCTTTGTATAGCGTGATCCAATAGGATCAATCGTAATTGAGTTCATAAACACGATACCGCTATTATTTGCAAGCCCCTGTGCTGGAACAATCGGATTATCCTTATTGGACCAGTAAGGCATCAAAGGTGAACCTTCACCATACATGCTGTTAACATTATATTGTGTAGCCGACCACCCCATCGCTGAAGTGATCTTAAAATGATCTTTAAGCCATTGGACCTGCTCAGGGTTCACCGTAAAACTGGTCAATGATTTAGGCAGATACTTCCGGTATTGGTCTGTATCCATGCTTTCAAACACCGAAGGTGATCCCAACGACCCGGATTGGTGCAGCTCATTGAGTGCATTATAACGATACATATACAACCACTCGTTCATCCGTGCTTCCCATTCAGGGAGCTCGTACAGATTATTCGGATACCCATCCAAAATCCCGACTTCATCACCATACTGATCCACATATTCCAAAACCTTTTTAAGCTGCGGGCGATTCGTTTCTACAAAAACAAATCTATTTTCCATGGCCCAGGTCACTTTTAAGTTGGGGCCAAAGTGATCCATCAGCAATTGACGTGCCTGCTCAATTTGGTCTACCGTGGTCGTACTGCCCGCATCTTGTCCCTGTAGCATCATCGAGACAGCAAAATATTGCTTTTTGCGCTCTCCCGGTACTACCGTTAACTCGGCATCGGATATGAAGTGAATTCCCTGAGATGGTGATTCAACCTCGATCTTGAATGGAATGACAGAGTTCACTGTAGGAATCAGATGCAGATTGGCAATATGCCCATCCTCGTCAAATATCCCTCTGGAATCCTCTATCCGAAGCTTCAAGTCTGACGGCAACAAACCTGGCGGTATGACCTCTCCTTTTGCATTTTGAAATACATAGGGCATGCTCCAGGCTACAGGGTCTAGAGTAGTCGCCTGTGAAATGCTGTATGTCGCCAAGTATACAGACCTGATTACACTCGGGTCCTCTATTGGAGGAGTCTTCCCTTTCACAATCAGCTTGGTCTGTGCTTTAAGTACCCGATAGGGTTTGGCAATTGTGACTTCTATCTCTACAGGGATGTAACCATCAGCAGCAGGAATATTTTCGGAACGCGCGATTTTCCCTTTTTCATCAAAAACACCTAATGTATCACTAAATGTGTAAGTGACACTTGTGACGCTGACATCGGGAATGCTTACCAAGCGTCCTTCATTGTATAGCTGGAAGGACAGCTGATACGCAGGATACGTTTCCGGTTGATTTACCAACTCCGGCGCCTTGATTACAACCGCATCCACTACAAAATCCGAGGAACGATCCGGTGAAATCACCGGTGGTTTCGGTCCCGGTGGTCGTGGCGTTACTGGCGGTATTACTGGTGGTCTAGGACTAGGATCTGATGGTATAACTGGCAGCTCAGGCTTGGGCTCTGTTGGTGTTATCGGCGAGTCCGGTGGATCGGGCCTTGGACTATGGCTTCTGGGCTCTTCGATTTCCGGATTCGCACGCTGGTGACTAATTTCCGGCGCCAGGTCGACCACTAGCTTCTTCGATTCTGGTAGGCTGATCGGCTGATTTGTCGTTGCTGCTCCACTTCCTAATGAATCCAGCAAACGCTTGGCACGTTCTCTCAGATCTTCACCGCCTAGCCATATCCGATAAGCAACCAGTGTAGCATCCTGCCGTCTCACAGGCTCTTTGGGGTGGAAATAGTGATTTGTATCCCCCTCCATCAGCTCCAACCGTTCCATCAGCCATACACTCGTTTGTGCATAGTCTGATATATCAGGCTGATCCACAAATCCGGATACACTGGAAGACCGGATATCTTCAGAAACGCTGAAATACCTGGCATACCAAACTGCCATATCCTGGCGAGTCATATTGTGCTTTGCACCGAATAACTGATCACTAATTCCTTTGGTAATGTTCTCTTCCTGCAGGGTCCGCACATAAGATAGAGCCCACGGCGATACATCTGTAAAAGGAACAACACTTCTGGTGTACGACGTTCGTTTTACGGTTTTGGCAAAGATACTCGCCCACTCCTGCCGCGAAATAAAATCTATGGGCCGGAAGCTGCCATCCTGATAACCAGTAACAACCCCTTGAGCAGCCATGGCTTCAATCGCATCAGCAGCGTAGGAATGTTCAATATCATTAAAGGCCCTGTCTGCAAAAACAGGCACAGTATGTACGCAGAACAACCAAACAGCTAGTAAACCAGCCATGTACCGTCTAATTTGTTGTAACTCCTTTTTACATTTCATAAGATTCTAGAGCATTTTCCCTCCTTTATGATGTAATACCAGATCACTTCCCCCTGTGCTCCTTTTCATTTGTGAAAATTATCTCTTTTGTTTTCAAACGAATTTTCATAACCAGTGACACCAAACTGTATATACTTGAATTATCGGAATAATCTCCCTAGATTTGAATAAAGACAGTAAAAAAAGTCGCTTTAGGTATGCTGTATTATCCGTTAAATCGTCATAATTTTAAAGCCATATATCCCGATCATTTAAAATGGTTTTCATTGGAAATTAAATTTTCAACCCTTTTCTTCCATCACTGTATGTTCTCATTGCCAGCGTAGAAATAAAAAAGATAACATCATGTATATAGCCCCGGATGGGTATACACTATGTTATCTCTACTATTGCAGATCACTATCACTTACTTATTTGGATCACTTATTAGCCATCCTATATCATCTGGGTTATTCTTTTGTAGTAGCACCATTAAAAACATAATAGTAACTCTCTGAAATCCCATCTTGCGGATAAGCTGCAGGATCTTCGCTTGTTACTTGACCTACAAGCTCCCGATTTATAAACGTGTGAGTTCCTTCCTCTATTAGCGATTCAGCAGACATACCACTGATAGGTCTTACGGTACTGGACCAGAATGTAACTAAATATATATCGTCAGGATTAAATTGAAAGCGTCCTTCACTTGATGTCCCCTCATAAAATAGCTCAGACAAAGAAGTCGCTTCTGACCCTCTCATAAAAATTCGAATATCACTAGTTCCATTCCATCTATGAGGAATTCCACCTCTGGGATTGACATACTCTACAACCTCAGGCTCTTGGTCGCGAAGAAAATCAGTAACTGTAAATTTGTAAACCGCATCCGTTATGCTTACGGTTACAACTCCAGTTGTTTTCCCCGTTTTATAGCCGCTGAAATCTCCATACACATTTGGGGTTTGGCTTAAAGCGGCAAAAAAGCTTTCCTGATCCATATATTCTATTCTTCCAGGTACTGCAGTCAATCTATATGTCTTCACCTCAGTACCCTTGTACTTGTCCCAAGTATATTCTGTGGTAGCTGCGTAAGATACCCCGCCGTTCCAGCCCAATGATGCTACTACTAGCAAGGATAACATCAAGAGCAATGACCATTTTTTCAACATCTTCCCCTTAACCCCTCTCCATTTGCACTCCAATTATTCAATAAAATTATAGCTTCTCTAAAATTATATTAACAGTTAAAATTTAGAAGAAAGTATAGATAATTTATGTCCTTTGTATATTGGCTAGTACCTAAACAAAATTAGTGCTTTCTTTCTATTTATCTTTGTTTTATTATTCATAAGTATGTATTATTATTCATTCAATCAACCAACCATATGGAGGATACCTATGAACCCCAAAATTATTGAAGAGCTATCCTTGAACAACTGGCAGCCCCTGTCCACTTTACTTTACGATGGATGGATTTTGCGCTTTGCAGATGGTTATACCAAACGTGCCAACTCGATTAACCCGATTCATTATTCAACCTTTGACCTCGATCATAAAATTGAAGAGTGTGAGAGCTTATATTTCAATCGTAACTTGCCCGCAACCTATAAAATCACTCCCTTTATCCATCCTGAGCATTTAGATCGCATTTTAGAGGAAAAGGGCTATTCCCTCATTGACCCGACGAGTGTTCAAACCTTGAAGCTGGATAACCTAAGCAGCCCCCAACTAAATTCGGTGAACATAGATGAACATATGAATGAAGAATGGTTAGAGCATTTTTGCAGACTTAATCGTGTGGAAGATCATCATAAGGGTATCATGGAACGCATGTTATCTAATATCATAACGAAGAAAGGGTTTATCTCGCTTTGCTCAAATGGGGACAAGAACATGGGGCCAAACACAGCTATTTAGCCGTTGTAGCCGAAAACAAACCTGCACAACGGCTTTATGCCAAACTAGGATACTCGGAAGTTTATACGTATTGGTATAGGGTTAAAGCTTGAGCTGTTTTTCCGTTTCCAAAGTAGGTTGCTTTTACCTTGGCAAAAGAAAAGCCGAGCGAACTCAGGGAGTAACCTGAATCTCGCTCGGCGTGATCTCTGCATTTTAGCAGCCTTCTATTTCTTCTCTAATTCTTCAATTCTCTGCCGCTTTCCTATGCCAAAGACAAAATAGCCAACAATGACGATCACCATAAATGATGCTCCGACAATCAGTGGCGTACGTGTATCTGGATTGAACCACATTCCAACGATCACCAGGGACAAGAAGATAATGGTGATATAGTTGCTGATCGGGAAAAAGCGAGACTTGAAGGGATGATCTTCCATTTCGTTCTTCCACTTTTTCCTGAATTTAAATTGGCTGATCGCCATTGCAAACCACGGTACCATGCCTGGAAGAACACTGGCGCTATAAATATACAGGAACAGTTTGGAGTCAGGGATTAAGTAATTAAACAGCACTCCCACCAGTAGCAAGGAAATAGTCGCAATAATACTATTTCTGGGAACCCCGTTTTTGGAAACTTTCCCAAAAAACTTGGGGGCTTGTCCGTTTTTAGACAATGTATATAGCATTCTTCCTGCACTGTAAATACCACTGTTACAACCTGACATCGCGGCTGTGAGAACAACAAAATTGATGATACCCGCAGCGGCCACAATCCCCACTTTGGCAAAGGTTAGAACGAAAGGACTGCCGATCTCGCCAATTTGGTTCCAAGGATAGATCGTAACAATAACAAAGATCGCACCCACGTAAAAAATCAGAATACGCCAGATGATATTTTTAATAGCTTTCCGCAGCGTCATTTTCGGATTTTCTGCTTCACCCGCCGTAATGCCCACCATCTCTATACCTTGATAAGCAGCCGTTACAATACAGAGCGCGAATAAAAACCCTTTCAAACCACCTGCAAAAAAACCGCCATGGCTGTACAGATTGGAGAAACCAATCGGTTGCCCGCCGTTACCTAGTCCAAAGAAGATCATGCCCGTACCAATGATCAGCATAAAGATAATGGCGACAATCTTAATCATGGCAAACCAAAATTCAAATTCTCCATAAAATTTCACAGCCGCCAAATTGGCTAACGCTATAATGATGACACCTGCCAAGGCTGGCAGCCATTGCGGAATGTCAGGGAACCAATAGCCCACATATACTCCAATCGCAGTAACCTCCGCCATCCCTACAGTGACCCATAAGAACCAATAGCTCCAAGCGGTCAAAAAACCAGCCAAAGGGCTGATATATTTATGAGCAAAAGTAGCGAATGAGCCTGTCACCGGTTCGAGAATCAGCATTTCTCCCATCATTCGCATGACAAAAAACATAATAATCCCAGCTAAGAGATAGGCCAACAGAACAGAAGGCCCCGCCCATTTTATCGTACTTGCCGACCCCATAAATAAGCCAACGCCAATGGTGCCTCCAAGCGCAATCAGTTCTACATGTCGTGGCTTTAGCCCTCTCGTTAATTGTTTCGATTCCAAAAGAACGCTCCCCTTCGTATTTGTTCATCATCAAACCTGAAAGATATGAAATACAGCCGCTATCCCAAAAAGGATATGGAGATATCGGTCTGCCGTGATGCTGATCTTGCCAATACAGAGCTACTTCATCATCCGAGTGCGTACAAGGAAATCACGTCCAAATATGAATCAAGCCTAGCAGTTTCTGAGTCCGATCCTACAGTAATGAAAGAATTGTATGACAAAAAAAACGGAAAATCAACATTTGTTAATTAACCAATGGTTAAAGAATAATGGTAAAAAATAGAGGGATGATTTTGCCATTATAGCAGCTTATTCACACTATGTTCACGTTTTCGGCTACTATATGCCACGAAAACGTGTTTATCAGCAACAAATCTCACTATTGTCTGGATTAAAAAATGATCAATTTCCTACAATTTATCCACATCTAATAGCCTTAGTCGCATTCCCTGCATTCTCCCAATATAAAAAAACCTTAACAAAGATAACCCCTTATCCCTGTTAAGGTTTTGTCTGCATTACCAGTAACAATCCTTAAAATACATTCAGTTGTAGGATTCCGACATTATCTTGTCGATAACGAAGCCCATTTTTGCTCCAGCCACGGATCAAACTCAGCACCCTTGTCACCTTCATAGATGTCAAAAATATCGACTCTCATCTTGTGCAGCTTCTCGCGAAAATCGGTATAGGTATGGTCGGCTGGCAGGCTTTTTTTAATCCGCACCAGAATCTTCGTCAAGCCCTTAACAAGCTCACCCTCTTTGCGCACAGGCGGCTGTACATTCTCGCCCCATTCCTGAAGCTTGCGGTAAGCGGCTTCCTGAACGGCATATACCGTATCATTATTCAAGCGGTGTGTCAGCACGTCAATCGTCTGCTGGTTCTGCCATACACCTAGATCATTCACCGCAGCTAGACGCGCTTTCCAATCGGAGGTTCGGTTTACAGCTACTTTAAGCTGCTCATAAACTTCTGTAAATTCCTGTTGAGTTTCGTTGTTTTCCAAAATAATCTCATCCTTTTCTATATCTGAGTCAATCTATATTCGATCCTATAACGGTTCCACCATCAGAACGCTTTGTTCACCTGTTCTTCGATCCTGTGGCTTTACTAAAAAAAGTAAATCCATTTGATGTTCACCATGATTGCCGTTTGTTAAATATAACATACTTGCAGGCCTTCTTCATATCTCGAACCATCTTCTTTATTTACGAACTTACATGGAAAGTTAAATTGGCTGTTGATTGGTCAGGCATTCTTGGTTTGTAAGGGTTGCTTTTTCAACCTCAACATTTAACACTTTTATCAAGACAGTTATTGCATTTATTCTCCACTAAAGCTTTTGGACCATTCAGCAACCCTCCGACTACTTTCTTCTTCTGACAAATCCTCAATCCTAGTCATAATAGACCATCTTACTCCAAAAGGATCCAATATACTTGCGAATCGATCACCTGAAACAAAGTTTGTAACCGGTTCCCTTACTTTTGCTCCTCTTGCTACCGCATTTTCAAGTACCTGATCAACATTCATTACGTAAATTCCTAAAGAATAACACGCATTGTCCTCATCTGGCGGCAAGGCCAATTTATATGCCGGATTCGCTGCTCCCAGCTGCAAAAAACCATTTCCAAAATCTAATTCCGCATGAACAATTATTTTAATGCCATTTCCATCAGGATATTCAGTAATATCCTTAACCCTTGCATTGAAAACAGTTTTATAGAACTCTATGGCCTCAGATGGATTCTTCACTGTTATAAATGGGGTAATAGATGTACAGCCGTTGGGCATTCCGTTTTTTGTATATTTACCTGACACTCCCATATATTCTCTGCCCTCAGTCATTTGTACTCCTCCCACTATAAATTAATA
>NZ_JBITPI010000046.1:0-10132 GCF_050467745.1 Paenibacillus sp. NRS-1781 | reverse complement strand
AAGCCTCTTTATCTAAAGGAATCGAGTGTGTTGAAGAAAAGAGCGGTGGAAAATTTTGAGCGCCGGGATTACTCGGGGATACAGCCAAAGCCGACTCTGCTCTAGCCAAAGCCGGAGATGGAAAATTCAAAACGAACGCCCTCCGTATCCCGACCAATTTTGAATCCTTGGGGAGTTACTTGCAAAGTGTAGCCCGAAAGATGAATATCCGTATAACTAGAAGATCGCCGATATTGGGAACTAATGCAGGACGCTATCTGTTCCATGATCTTGATCCTGATGTTCCGCATTCCAAAGGTGCAGGTTCGAAAGTTTCTCCTGAGAGACAAAAACAGATTGATGCGTTAGAATCAGGAGAGTACTCTGGTAAGAACACTAAGGGAACGGAAAAAACTTCACTTCCTAAACCAAAATCAGTCGAACCACGTGGCGAGCCAATTGAGTTTATTCCTGCATTTAAACAAGAAGTACTTGCTCTAAAAACTTATGAGAAATTAAGAGCTACGGGTTTAGATATGAAAGAAATTGAGACTTTTGCCCGAAATACTGGACTTAGTGTAAAAGAAGCGGAGCAATTAAAAACACACTTAATTTTAACAAAACATGTGAATTTACCGGATCACATGTATGGAAAATACTACTATGAAGGATACTTTGATCCCAATATAGACATTGCTCATGGTTGGGAAAGAGCACTAAAAGGTGAATTATCACCTGAAGAAAAAAAATGGTTTAGGGAATTAACAGATCATGAATTAGATGAAAGTAAGCGAATGCAAAATAATGAAGTGTACCGTACTATTGAATCATGGGATCCTGTAGAAGGAATGACAGGTAATCCTCCTGGCGCTCATGATAATGCACCAAAGCCACCAGGTATTTATCCAGGATTTAATCCTAAATTTTAAATGAGGTGAATGTATACTTGTACAAGAAATTTGAAGAAACTAGAATACGTATTAAGAATATTGATTGGTTAAATAAAGAGGAGGATAAACCTTCACATGCCATTTTGCTCTTTGAATTTTATAGAAGAAGAGCGATATTTTTAGATCATCTTTCAATAGCAACCCCAGTGAGAAGAGCTTTTCACAGTGCTGCTAAAGAGAGTGGGATTCAACTGCCCGTAGATATAGAAGCAATTTGTCCCGAATTAGAGTTAATAAAAGATGACTGGTTAGTAAAATGGACTTGCTTATTTAGTTTGGAATGGGCTTATTTAATTGATCAAAAGAACCCCGTTGCTCTTCAGTTTCAAGATATGTATGACCCGATTATTGAATTATTTAAAAGAGGTGGGCGAGTACAGTATCATCATGCTGACATTATATGTGGCCGTTTAGGTAGATCTCGTATACCTAGTAGTAGCTTAAGCTCATATGAGCCAAAAGATATACGTAATGAAGTATTAGACGAAATGGATAATGCATGGTACTACAATCAAATATTAGAGAAGAATTATTTGTTAAATCTGATTATAGAAGAAGATAGTGCTGAGAAAATTGCTGCAAACTTACTGGAACGATTAAGAGACTGCAAGGCTACATTAGGTGATAATGTTATTATTAAAACCACATTAGGTGAATTATTATTAAAAAATAAAATACATGCATATGAACACCTTAGAATTGTAAAAACTGAACTTGAACAATTTAAGATGAATAACTTGAAGATTTTGTTGCCTGATACAGAAAAAGGAGATTTGTCTTTTCGTATTAACAGAGTTTTAACCAGTCTTAAAGAAATATAAAAGAACCAAACACTAAAAAATTTATAAACGACTTTTATGAGCTTATTCCAACTCGAACTATGAGCAGGAATGAGCCTTTTTTACATTCTAAAAAAGAACTAAAAAAGATAGCGACTTCATTAATCTTTCCACTCAAAAACAATGACTTGCCATCCCTCCCCATCAGAGTTAACATACACACACTCAAACAACGGGAGGGAAAATACGCTATGTCAAATTGGCCAGATTGGTTTCTCGAAGCATTACGCCAGCGGTTTTATCAATTAGAACTAGCCAGTGAACAAGAGGCTTCATGTTCATCAGAGGATAAAAATCTATTTACGCAAATGGATCAATTTAAAACCAACCAAAACGAAGATATCCAACATCTGTTATCGGAATGGGAAGAAGCCATAGGCTATCAGCTAAGTCAGGACAAACAGTCCATCTATATGGAAGGAGTTAAAGACGGGATTCGATTGATCCTTCCCGTCATACAACCCACAGCTATTCGTTAGCCTACTGATAATGTTATCCTATGGTTTCGTTAGTCCAGTATTTCGTCTATGTCCATTCCACTTTTCAAGGTAAAAACAAAATGCGCTGGTGAGAGAATGGTTATCTTCTCCACCAACGCATTAAATAGGTTATCATCAAATTGTTCCAGTACATCTTCACGTAAGCTTAGTACTTGGATAATTTCATCGACACGTTCCTTGATTTTCGCTTGCTGTTCATGCTCCTGCTCTAGTGTCAGCTTCTGTTGTCGCATCTCGTTTAGTTCACTGGAAAGCCTGTTTGTTTCTTCTTCATATACGGCTTCATCAATCTGATTCCGTAGCTTGAGGTTCACCAGTTCCTTCAGGTCGGATTTCAATTGGTGCATCTTTCCTTCAATGTCCAATAGCGGTTCTTGCCCTACTTTACTGGAAAGTGCCGATTCAATATTGCCTTTCAGCGTTTTAATCAATCCTTTCTTATTCTCATACATCCGGTTAAATACTCGTACAAACGCGGAATGTAAAATGGGTTCATCGACTGATTTGGCATCACAGGCTACTTTACCTTTATTGACATACGTTTTGCATTGCCATACTACTTTTTTGGATGGATTATTGCTGTTCCAGGTTCGGCGTTTAAAAATGGCCCCACAGCATCCACAATATACTTTACTGCTTAGTGCATATTTACTGGAGTATCTTTTACTATCCCCCATCACACTCCCTTTCAGCTTGGCCCTCCGTTCCTTTTCCTTTTGCACCGCTTCAAATAGTTCCTTCGAGACAATCGGTTCATGGTTGTCCTCAATTAAATATTGCTGCTCCTGTCCTTTATTCCTTACTCGTTTGTGGGTTAGAAAATCTACCGTTACCGTCTTTTGTTGTAGTAAAGCTCCGTAATATTTCTCATTGGTCAGAATTAATGTAATCGAGGAATCCCACCAAGTATCGCCACCCGTGACTGTTTTAATGTGATCTCGCATCAATCCTCTAGCAATCGCCTGATAGCTTTTTCCATCCAAATACTCCTCGTATATTCTGCGTACAATCTCTGCTTCCGACTCGTTAATCACCAATTCACCATGTTCATCCTTATCGTAGCCGAGGAAACGATTCGTGTTGCAGAAGACTTTGCCGTTTTGGAAGCCTCGCAATATTCCCCATCGACTGTTTTCAGAAATGTTTCGACTCTCGTCTTGGGCAAGGGAACTCAGGATGGTCAGCAATACTTCGCCTGTGGTATCCAGCGTATTAATATTCTCCCGTTCAAAGAATACAGCAACTCCGAGACTTTTCAGTTCCCGTACATATTTCAATAAATCCAGTGTATTTCTCGCAAATCTCGAAATCGACTTGACCAGAATGAGATCCAGCTTACCGTTTCGAGCATCCTGTATCATCCGATTAAATTGTGTTCTATTTTTGGTGCTGGTTCCGGTGATGCCTTCATCTGCGTAAATATCAGCCATTTCCCATTCCAAGTTGTTTTGAATGTATTGGGTATAATGATTGACCTGATTGGTGTAGCTTTCTTTTTGCTCCTCGGAATCGGTACTGACCCGGCAATAGGCAGCGACTTTCTTCTTTTGAATCGTTTGAATTCCTTCTACGATGTCCATCGTTTTAATGGGAACGACGACGACTTTTTTTGCGGTTGTGGCTTGGGCCATAGGTGTTTCTCCCTTCGATATCTTCTTTATATGGTCACATGGTATAATGCTTGCGGCACATCATCAAGTCCATTTCTGCCCATGTGATAGCTACTTGAAAGATTTTTTATTAAGCTGGTCAATGGCTATAAATTCTTCTTCTGTAATGACATGTTGTGATCTCAATTGCTTTAATAGGCTCAAACTGAGCAAGTAGTCAATGGATTTTCGTTGCATATGTATGTGGCTCCTTTGAAATGAAAATGGCTCACCACAAAGGCAAACCGATAAATATAATGCTTAGAATAAATTTTTAAGGCTAATGGTCTTTTCTATGGTTATGCTAGGATCGCTTACTAATGCGGCTGTTAATATTTAAGTAATGAATCAGGATATCGTCCTTGGATATATCTGTTGGCTCCATGCCTAATAATCGTTTTATCAAATCCATTAGCTCATTCATGTGCTGTCTCCTGTACCTCCTTTACCTGTTCCTTCTCGGTACGCTTCATGCTCTTGGTAGCTTGAGCTTTCGTTTGGGCTACACCTTGTTCAGTCTCATCTGGTTGAGGTTCCTCTACTTGCTCATAATGCCCACTAGCCTGTAACCGCAGCATCAGCTCCTGATCCGTTACTTCCCATGTACAACCTGTTTCTTGATTTAAAAACCACATCTTATCACCCTCCAAAAAATGAAAAATAGGGCATCCAAAACGGACACCCTAAACGTGTTTCTTCTATTATAATGTGTTTGCATATGATCCTATTTTCAATTAAGACTTATTGGCCGTGAGTACAGCGAGAGCTTCCGGCTTGATACATTTGGCTCCAAATACCTGCAATTCTTTCACCGCATCTGAAAATTGCTTTTCTGGTCTGAACGCTTCCACCGAATCCACTTGACCCGCAAACGAAATGGCACTCTTATGGCCCGCAATAATTTTATACTTTGCTCCTCCTGAATTAGGCACATTGTTAGATTTATAAACGATCATGCCATCGATATCTCCCACATAACCTGTACGAATGATATTTGAGTCTTTCGTGAAACGAGCATCTTTTAGTAGCAAGCCATAGTACCATGCAGGAACCACTACAAAACGCTCGCTTTCAGGTACATTGTTCTCATCCAGCAGCACGCCAAGATCAATCAGCAAATCATAGGCTGTATCTTTCGTGGGAACAATAGATGCGGTATCATTGCCAATCATGTTCTCTGCTTTAACCTCCGTGTAAAATCCAGCAAGATACTGATCCACCGCATTAGCTAGTCCATAAGAAGCTTCCACAATTCCACCATCCAGCAGATTCACATTCGCTTGCGCAGCATCTACATTATCCACCTGAAAATTAAAATACTTCGCTTGATCGATCACTAATGTTTTTTGCGTAGCATCCAGTTCCTGTGGATTCCCGATTCCTGCCACTTTATCATAGTTGCCAATCGTCACCGCTCCAATCGAATTGATTTTCACGGTAGAGCCTTGACCTTTAATCTCACCTTCATAATCAGTGTTAACCACATTCCCGTACACCAAATTCTTCTTCAAACTTTCATTTAAACGTGCGCTCCAAATGGTAGGAATAAAATGTTGTACTGACATATCTAATCACCTTGTCCTTTTCGTTTATTATTGTTTGTTTTGTAATGCTTGTTTGACTTGATCCCAATGCTGATTAATCTCGTTTTGGGACATCCCTTTAATCGAATCCAATGTAAATGTGCTACCTGTTGAACCAGCCGGAGGTGTATAGCCATCTCCTTTGAGTCGTTGCTCGACTTGCTGTTGTATAGCCAATTGCAGCGATTGTTCCAACATAGCTAAATTCGCTGTCGTCGCTTCTTCATCTGCACCAACAAAAAAATCCACTAACGGGAGTGGAAGTTTCTTTTCGGATGCAATTTTGATCGCTTGGCTGGTTAACCGTTCACGCTGCTTCTCTAGCTTCATATTTTCGACTTCGGCACGTAGCTTCTCGACTTCGACTTCTTTCTCATCCTTCGCCGGGAATCGCTTCTTGATCTCAGCATCCACTGCACTTTCCAAATGATTGGCTTTCCACGTTTCCAGTGATTTAGCGGATCGTTTGTCTACCGTGCTATCGAACCAACTTTTTGCTTGCTGATTAGATTGAATAAATTGCTCCATCCCCTCTACGCTATACGGATTCAGACCATGAAGATATGTTTGCCATTCCTCATTCGTTTGGTTTTCCTCAATTAACTGCTTCATTTGTTCTAAATTCATTTTCGATAATCTCCTTTATCGCCCATTCGACTACGCAGAACCGAACACGCTTATGTATGTATGGAGCCTTTTAATGTCATGCTCAGGACAGGATCGTTACGCTTTAGGAATCACAAAAACGAGGAAAAGGTACAAACATACCCACTCCCCACTTTTACCTATTTTTCATCCTTTGTTTATTTGGATTTTTGACAGCCTAAAGCGTAACACTGAACCTGTTGGGATTCGAGCTTTCGAACACGCATATGTATGTTGGATTCGTTTAACGTCATATCTGATACAATAATGTTACGCATTAGAAAACGTAAAAACGAGAAATAGATACAAACATACCAACTCCTCATTTTGGGTTGTTTTTCATCCTTAGTTTATTGGACTTTTTAAACCTCTAAAGCGTAACATCAAGCCTGTTTTTTCCTCATCTGACGCATCCGTAATTTCGACTTTTCGTTTGCAATCTTATCTCTGCATTTCTCACAATATTTCTGCCGATTCGAATTTGCTGAAAAAGTAGCCTTACATTTCTGGCAGTTCACCCTCGGCTTCACTGTCTTAAACCCAACCTCTACATTACGTTCAGACTTATATTCTCGCTCCAGCTTCTCATCCATTGGCAACACTCCATGTTCAAAATATGTACAACGGGACAGACCATCATCTTGAGCGAAAAATAAACATGGGCCATCTTGTAAACAGCAATAATTCGAGATGCCATGTTTCGTTCCGAGATAACCAGCACAGCTATTCTTCACGAGCCGCTTAATCCTATTTTTATTATGCATTTGATACCTCCTTATCCGTACCAACTAATCGTTGCTGCTCCGCATGAAATTTATTGAATTCCAGTTTGGGATTCTCTACGAATGGAAGCAACGCCAGCAATGTTTCCTGAGATACTACTTGCTGCAATTTAACGATTACATCTGCCATCCCCACCAAGTCTATCGGCAAGTTACGAGTAAACTTCACAGCGATATCCCGGTAATCATATTTCATGCCTTCTTTAATGTGCAGAAAGGTGAAGAAGTTACGCAGACGTTGCTTGATTGCCTTTTCCATCAAGGCTTCACGCATTGCCACTCGATTCTCCAGATTAAGCAGCTTATTTCTCAGCGCCAAGGAGGACGTATTGCTGGCCCAGTTTTCATTGAAGTTAACCTGATCCATCATATCGAAGATTTTGCGTTCAATATTGTCCAACTCATTTTTCACAAAAGAATCGTTAATCTGCTTTGTGAGCCAGCTTACCTTCCCTCCAGCCGGAACCTGAATAATGCCCATCTTCTTCATATTCAATAAGTCTTCAGCTTCCAGCTTTGCATTCTCAATCACGAGATAGGCATTGCGATGATCTGCAATTTCATTGACCAAATCGGAATTCAATACGTTATAGGCATCAAATAAAGAAATCACATCATGGAAACCACTTTTTCTCTCCGTATTGGCTGGACAGGAGATAAGTGGGATTCTTCCAAAGATGTGATTATGTTTGCCGATATATTTCAGTTCGGGTGATTGGTTTTGCCTACTCCGATTGCCTTTATCATCACTACTGATTGTATAGTGTAGAATTTCATAGTCGGTATACACGTCAAGGTACACTTGCTTATCAAATCGTCTCGTGAATTTATGTAGTCCTAATAGTACATTTCTTTCTGCTGTTCCGTCCTCCAACACATAGGCATTCAAAGGAGATAGCACCGTGGCTGAAAACTGGCCATCTGAATCGATATAGTTCAATTCGAAGCTCTCACCGAATATTTCGGATTGTTTCCGAAGCTGTAGATTGTGCTCTTTGTCCCAATGACTCATATGTACGTCTATGTTATGTATGGCTTCATCCTGATCCGACTTGGACACATAGTTTACTGGCTTACCGAGCAGATAGCCGACTTCATTATCTACGAACTTACGTGGAAAGTTGAAAATGAGCTTTTGGTTACTGCGGCTTTCTTGCATGGCATAGTTCTTGAGAATAGCATGCTGACCATTGTAGTAATCTGAATATTTCTGTTTGGCTAATGCAGTCGAATGGAGTTCGTTTAGACATTCCAAAATGATAGACTCAGTTATTTGCAAATAGATTCTTCCTTTCAAAATAATAAATTTCGATCATAAAATTTCAGACTCTTGACCGACTGAATCAATTGAACAGCCCCATATAAACTATCTGGCGCATCGTCATATGTACAATTTCGATTATAGTCCTTCACCTGATGATTGTATCTGAGGTTATCTGCATTGAACAGAATATGACCCTTCTTCACTTCCGGCTCCAAGCTAATAATTCGTTCATGCTTTTGTCCCTTGGAATGCACACTTTCTACGGGTGTATGTATCTTTGCCTTCCATAACTCTTCTTCAAACTTTTGCTTCATATAGCTCTGTGCTTGATTGACTTCAAATCCCAGCTTATCTACAGGATAAAGCTTCAACTTCTCATTAGCGACTTGAAACAAATCATCCGGCAATAGTTTATAGATATTGCCATCGATCACGTACATCTGCTTCGTCTTTCGATGCTGTCCAATAATGGAGACAGCAGAATAGTCATTTTTCTTCCCAGCTTTAATGGCTGGATCAATGTACATCGACATTTCCTCAAACTCAGGCAACCTATCCCAATACATGAGATTCTGAAATATGTAATCGTCTGTTGAACGCGGATCATTTTGCAATTCTTTATAAAATGACTTTTCACCCATGGCTTGTTTCTTGCACATCAAATAGTAATAGTCCAAATACTCGCTCCACAGGATTTCCGTACCCTCCAGCATTTCCTCCTCATGAGCCGTAAAAAAAGACAAGGCAGTATTGATCCTGTCCTCGTCTTGCAAGTTATTATACATTCGTTCCCACTCTGACCATAGATCATCCCGTTCTGAAAACTGAAGCACAGCTGCTTTACGAACACTTCGCACACCTGGTATCTTCCCTTTGAGCAGATCATGATATCTTCTTCGTTGAGAATCGTTCCACAGATCAGAATATTCGTATCCCTTGTGCCAATAGGGAGAATAACATCCGTAAACGTATTTTTAATCTGTTCTCGTTTGGCCTCGGATCGTGCAGTATCCTCCTTGAGCAAATCATCCATTAGAACCAAGGTAGGACGATGATGCTTATAGTGAATGCCTCGAAGTGAACCGTCAATCCCACGAATCATAATGCAGGAATCCAGTCCACCTTTACTCTTCAGCCAAATCTCATTGTTGTTCCAGCGGCTTCCTTTACGAATACCAAAATCCTCAATCAGCATCGTATTCGTTTCTAACTCATCTTTGATCATATCTAAGAAGGGCAATGCAATCTGCTCTGTCGCTGATATGATTAATGTAAACTGTGATTTATCATAAAGTGTAGCATACAACGGAAATAAAAAGGAACTGATCGTTGACTTTCCATGCTCTCTAGGGAGGCCGAAAGCCGTTATCAGTCCTGTATTTCCAAGCATATGTCTTAATTCCGTGAATAGCTCACGATGAAACTTGCCAAATGCTCGATCAAAATATTTAGGGAAATAGGCTAAAGCGAAAAATTCAATGTCCATCTCACCAATAAGCTTTCTTAGTTCAGAGAAAGAGAACGTTTCAATTAGTTGTTTCATTTTCGGTGGTTTAAAATGCTTCTCCATATACTGCTTAAGCAGTTCAGCTTGTCGCTGTTCTTCTTGCTTTATTGTTTCAATCGGTATAGCTCCTTTCTCATATGTACCGTAAATTCATCACAAAAATTTCTGCACCCTTTGCTGACGGCTCTGTTTATCTACATAGAAGCACCCCTCCATCCACGACAAAAAGAGTAGCTTCTCACCACTCAATATTTGCCAAAGCTTCAGCCATATCCTGCTGCGTTGTTAGGGTATAGATATTGGTGGTTGCTACGTGATCATGTCCAAGGATTTGCTGGATGGTCGTCAATGGAGTCGTTTTGACCAACTTATAGCCAAGCGTATGTCTCAGCATATGGGGTGTGACCTTCACATTGATCCGATCCCCGTATTTG